>NZ_PNCO02000001.1:3052500-3360000 GCF_005886105.2 Pseudoalteromonas galatheae | reverse complement strand
CTCCAAGGCTAAATACTCCCAACTGACCGATAGTGAACCAGTACCGTGAGGGAAAGGCGAAAAGAACCCCTGTGAGGGGAGTGAAATAGAACCTGAAACCGTGTACGTACAAGCAGTAGGAGCCTACTTGTTGGGTGACTGCGTACCTTTTGTATAATGGGTCAGCGACTTATATTCTGTAGCGAGGTTAACCATTTAGGGGAGCCGTAGCGAAAGCGAGTCTTAACTGGGCGCTTAAGTTGCAGGGTATAGACCCGAAACCCGGTGATCTAGCCATGGGCAGGTTGAAGGTTGAGTAACATCAACTGGAGGACCGAACCCACTAACGTTGAAAAGTTAGGGGATGACCTGTGGCTAGGAGTGAAAGGCTAATCAAACCGGGAGATAGCTGGTTCTCCCCGAAATCTATTTAGGTAGAGCCTCGGACGAATACTTACGGGGGTAGAGCACTGTTAAGGCTAGGGGGTCATCCCGACTTACCAACCCTTTGCAAACTCCGAATACCGTAAAGTACTATCCGGGAGACACACGGCGGGTGCTAACGTCCGTCGTGGAGAGGGAAACAACCCAGACCGTCAGCTAAGGTCCCAAAGTGTATGTTAAGTGGGAAACGATGTGGGAAGGCTAAAACAGCTAGGAGGTTGGCTTAGAAGCAGCCACCCTTTAAAGAAAGCGTAATAGCTCACTAGTCGAGTCGGCCTGCGCGGAAGATGTAACGGGGCTAAACATACCACCGAAGCTACGGCTGCGTACGTAAGTATGCGGGGTAGGGGAGCGTTCTGTAAGTGGCTGAAGGTGTGCCGGGAGGCATGCTGGACATATCAGAAGTGCGAATGCTGACATGAGTAACGACAAGAGGAGTGAAAAACTCCTCCGCCGGAAGACCAAGGGTTCCTATCCCATGTTAATCAGGGTAGGGTGAGTCGACCCCTAAGGCGAGGCTGAAGAGCGTAGTCGATGGGAAACGGGTTAATATTCCCGTACTTGGTATGAATGCGATGGGGGGACGGAGCAGGCTAGGCAAGCATGGCGTTGGTTGTCCATGTGAAAGGCTGTAGGCTGGTGACTTAGGAAAATCCGGGTTGCTAAGGCTGAGAGTCGAGACGAGCCACTAAGGTGGTGAAGTTGTTGATGCCCTACTTCCAGGAAAAGCCTCTAAGCTTCAGTTCATACTGAATCGTACCCTAAACCGACACAGGTGGTCAGGTAGAGAATACTAAGGCGCTTGAGAGAACTCGGGTGAAGGAACTAGGCAAAATTGTACCGTAACTTCGGGAGAAGGTACGCTCTTGTTTGTGAAAGACTTGCTCTGTAAGCAAACGAGAGCCGCAGTGACCAGGTGGCTGGGACTGTTTATTAAAAACACAGCACTGTGCAAAATCGTAAGATGACGTATACGGTGTGACACCTGCCCGGTGCCGGAAGGTTAATTGATGGGGTTAGCTTAGGCGAAGCTCTTGATCGAAGCCCCGGTAAACGGCGGCCGTAACTATAACGGTCCTAAGGTAGCGAAATTCCTTGTCGGGTAAGTTCCGACCTGCACGAATGGTGTAACCATGGCCACGCTGTCTCCACCCGAGACTCAGTGAAATTGAAATCGCAGTGAAGATGCTGTGTACCCGCGGCTAGACGGAAAGACCCCGTGAACCTTTACTACAGCTTGGCACTGAACATTGACCCTACATGTGTAGGATAGGTGGGAGGCTTTGAAGCAGGAACGCTAGTTTCTGTGGAGCCGACCTTGAAATACCACCCTTGTAGTGTTGATGTTCTAACTTAGGCCCCTGAACCGGGGTTGAGGACAGTGCCTGGTGGGTAGTTTGACTGGGGCGGTCTCCTCCCAAAGAGTAACGGAGGAGCACGAAGGTTTGCTAAGTACGGTCGGACATCGTACGGTTAGTGTAATGGTAGAAGCAAGCTTAACTGCGAGACAGACACGTCGAGCAGGTACGAAAGTAGGTCATAGTGATCCGGTGGTTCTGAATGGAAGGGCCATCGCTCAACGGATAAAAGGTACTCCGGGGATAACAGGCTGATACCGCCCAAGAGTTCATATCGACGGCGGTGTTTGGCACCTCGATGTCGGCTCATCACATCCTGGGGCTGAAGTCGGTCCCAAGGGTATGGCTGTTCGCCATTTAAAGTGGTACGCGAGCTGGGTTTAGAACGTCGTGAGACAGTTCGGTCCCTATCTGCCGTGGGCGTTTGAGAATTGAGAGGGGCTGCTCCTAGTACGAGAGGACCGGAGTGGACGAACCGCTGGTGTTCGGGTTGTGATGCCAATTGCATTGCCCGGTAGCTACGTTCGGAACTGATAACCGCTGAAAGCATCTAAGCGGGAAGCAGGCCTCGAGATGAGTTCTCACTTTGACTTAGAGTCAACTGAAGGGCCGTTGAAGACTACAACGTTGATAGGCGAGATGTGGAAGTGCTGTGAGGCATTAAGCTAACTCGTACTAATTACCCGAGAGGCTTAACCATACAACGCCAAAGTGGTTTATAAGCGACAGAAGTTAATAGACTGAAGTAGACAGAAGAATTTAATAGCTTTTTCCAGATTTAAGAATTAAACAAGGTGACCAACCTCAGCGGTATCGCGAAATCGGTTCACCTTGCGCAAATGGAATGCTCGTGCGAGGCACGATGTCATTAGACATTTGCACCCAGATTTCCTGATGACCATAGCGTTTTGGAACCACCTGACCCCATGCCGAACTCAGAAGTGAAACAAAACAGCGTCGATGATAGTGTGGGCTTCCCATGTGAAAGTAGAACATCGTCAGGGCCAAATAAAAGAAACCCGTTGCAGCAATGCGACGGGTTTTTTGCTGTTTGGGGCATAGAAATTTGAGGTATAAAACCTCGCGAGGTGAACTCGCTCCTACCACCACATCAGCACAGAGCAGCGTGGTCGGAGGTGGTTTACCCGCCGAGCTGTTGGGCTTCCCAAACAAAGAGAGTAAAACATCCTAGTTCGTAGCGAGCCAGGGCCTTATTAAAGGTCGATTAACAGCATTCATCCTAAATATTTTATAAAGACACTTTACTTAGGACATTGAAAACTGTAAATGTTGGCGATCCCACTACCTTTTGTGTGAGATCTTCGTTATGATTTTGCTTTTGTTTCACAACTAATTACGAAATGTCGGAACTCTATCATTGGTTTGATCTCTTGGGGGTTATGGTTTTTGCGATCTCTGGAACCTTAATCGCGCATAGTAAACATATGGATGGCTTTGGTGTGATTGTCCTTGCGACTGTAACTGGTATCGGGGGGGGAACATTACGAGACTTGATTTTGGATCAACCTGTTTTTTGGCTTCATGATACTAGCTATATTTACGCTATTTTATTTGCTGTCGCTGTGAGTATATGGTGGTTAAATCGGCATCAAAATATTCCAAGAACTGTACTGCAGGTTGCTGATGCCATTGGACTTGCTTTTTTCGCCGTAATGGGTGTACAAAAGGCTTTAAGTATTGGAATGCCTGATACTACAGCTGTGATCATGGGTGTATTGACTGGGTGTTTTGGTGGGGTCATTAGAGACGTATTAGCCCGAGAGATCCCTCTTCTTCTAAAAGGAGAGTTATACGCGATCACCTGTATTTTTGGTGGGGTAGTCTATACTCAAGCAATTAAATTGGGCATGGCAACGGAATATGTAATGGTATTGTCTATGGCTGCAACCTTGTTATTGAGATTAGCGGCTATGCGATACCACTTGGTGTTACACGTATTTAAATATAAATATTAAGTAATTAGGAGACATGGATGTCTTTAGCAAGAGTTTTCACTCGGGCACAAGTTGGTATTACCGCACCTGAGGTAATTGTTGAGGTACACCTTAGCAACGGTTTACCTGCCTTTAGTATTGTTGGATTACCCGAAACCTCAGTTAAAGAAGCCAAAGAACGCGTCCGTAGTGCGCTTGTTAATGCTGGCTTTTTATTTCCAGAACAGCGTATCACAGTAAACTTAGCACCAGCAGATCTACCCAAAGAAGGGGGGCGCTTTGACTTTGCAATCGCACTAGGTGTTCTCGTTGCATCAGGACAGTTAGATAGCCATGCTATTGCTGATAAAGAATTTTATGGTGAGCTTGCGTTAAATGGTGAACTGAGGACGGTCACTGCCATTTTGCCATCTGTTATTGCAGCAGCGAAGATGGGGCGAACTGCTTACCTACCAATTAGTAACGATGCAGTTGCGAGCCTTGCCGCTGATGCCAATCGTGTTGCTATAAGCTGCTTACGTACAGCATGGTTAGGTTTAAGCGGCCAGCAATCACTTATGTTTAATCAACTCTACCCAGACGATTTAAATATACAAGCTTCAGGTGGGAGCTTGCTGGATATGGCTGAGGTGAAGGGACAAGAGGGGGCGAAGCGAGTACTAGAAATAGCTGCGGCAGGTGGACATAACGTTTTATTTCTGGGTCCTCCTGGCACTGGAAAATCGATGCTTGCTCAGCGCCTACCCACGATAATGCCATTAATGACGGATAATCAGGCGCTAGAAACAGCTTCTATCTATTCCATACTCGGAAAAACAATCAGTCAGTCGAACTGGAAAACAAGGCCTTTTAGAGCTCCACATCATACTTGCTCTGCGGTAGCCTTGGTTGGAGGCTCGTCGAACCCTAAGCCAGGTGAGATATCACTGTCAAATAATGGTGTTCTATTTTTGGACGAATTACCAGAGTTTGATAGGAAGGTGCTGGACTCATTACGTGAACCGATGGAAACGGGCATGGTAACGATTTCGCGCGCAGCTCGGCAAGTTGATTACCCTGCAAACTTTCAACTGATCGCAGCATTAAATCCCAGTCCTACAGGTTGTTACACTGATAAAAGAGCGTCTCCAGATCAAGTATTGCGCTATTTGGCTAAGATTTCAGGTCCATTTTTAGACCGAATAGATCTACAGGTAGAATTACCTCGTCTAAAAACAGAAGAGCTACAATCCCAGAGTGATGGAGAGTCTAGCGCGACAATAAGGGCTAGGGTGGAACAGGCCTATAAAGCAGCTTTGGTACGTCAGGGAAAATGTAACGATCAACTGAGTGTAAAAGAGCTAAATCATATCTGCTATCTTGCTGATGCTGAACGCTTATTTCTGGCAAAGGCTGCAGAAAAACTAAAGCTATCACCACGTTCATATCATCGAATAATCAAGGTTGCACGTACCATAGCGGATCTGAGCTCGACACCTAATATTAGCTTATCACATTTAAAGGAAGCGCTTAGTTATCGCGCGCTGGAGAGGTTATTAGCTCAGTTAACACAGTATTAGCTAACAGCATTTCAATAGATAGGGAGTGTATTATTGGTAAAGGTTAAGCCGACAACATATAGCCTTTACCACGAACAGTCACAATGCGTTTTTGCTCTTTTTCATCGCCGAGTTTTTTGCGTAGTCGGCCAACTAAGACATCAACCGTTCTGTCACTTGGGCTCCAATCAGGTTGCCCAATGTCTTCTGAAATACGCTCTCTGGATGTTGCCCTTCCTGCATTGGAAATAAGACAAATCAATACTTTATGCTCTGCTTCGGTAAGTCGAGATTCAATACCGTGTTGATTGATTAAGGTACGATTATCAGGATGTAGTTTAAAGTCAGCATATTCGATAAACTCTTCCGATTCATCGTCTTTATTACCAACTAAACGTTTGTATAAGGCACGCATACGCAGTTCAAGCTCAAGCGTATCAACAGGCTTACAGACGTAGTCATCAGCACCTTGCGCAAGGCCCGCTATTCTATCGGCCTGAGAGTCCCGGCTGGAAAGCATGATCACTCCGAGATCCGATAAGGTATTAATTTCTTTTGCGAGCTGTAGGCCATCAGTGGCGGGTAACACAACATCAACAATGGCAAGTACAAATGGGTTTTGGGTTTGAGATTGAATAAGCTCAAGTGCAGTAGCACCCGTATTGTCTACAGTGATACTAAACTCAGTATTTTCAAAGTGACTACACAGCCGCTTTGCTAAGAGTTCATCATCTTCAACTAATAAAACCTTTATGCTCATGTTTTCACTGTTAATTGTTGTTTAATTGTCGTTAATATAACACTCAGAGATCGCTGCTTGGAAGTGTATGAAACGATTTCTTACAACTCTATATCTGGCACGTTAACCTGACAGTCTAGTTCGATCAAGAGGGAACTTAATTTTATTGTTAAATTATATACAATGATATGTTTGATTGCTGCTTCACTAAACAAAAAAAGGCGACACAGAGTGCCGCCTAGCGTTGATTACTTACCGTATAGATGTTCCCACCACTGTGGCTCTTGCTTTAAATGTTTGTCGAAATAAGCCAGCATGGTGTTCCACCAATGGAAACGCTGGTCACGAGCCAAAATTTGGTGATCTGCGCCTTTGTATTCGACCAATTCAACATCTTGGCCAAGGATCTTCAAGGCGGTATACATATTATGGCTTTCACCTGGCGGCACATTGGTATCTGCGTCGCCATGAATTAACAGTAATGGTGTTGTTACTTTGTCCGCATTGAATACCGGGCTATGCTGTGAGTAAAGTGCTGGGTTGTTCCAGGGAAAACTTCCTTTTGAAGCCTCGCCAGAATACAAGTAACCCCACCAGCCTTGGCCCCAGTATGAGGTAATATTAGAAATACCAGCATGTGAGATAGAAGCTGAGAACAAATCAGTTTTTGTTGTTAGCAGCATAGTCATGAAGCCGCCATAAGAAGCACCTAAATTACCTAAACGCTTATCATCAACGAAAGGGTAGGCTTTCACAAACTCTTTGGTACCCATGATGATATCATTAGCAGTGTGTTCACCCCAAGCATTGACGTGCTCTGCTGAGAATTTCTGACCGAAACCCGTCGCACCGGTTGGTTGCAAGACATAAACCACATAGCCTTTTGCTGCCCATAAGTTAAAGGGGTAACGCCCTGTAAAGCCACGAGTCACTGGAGAAGTGCCGCCGTAGTAATAAACAAGTGCTGGGTATTTTTTAGCTTTGTCTAAATCGTGTGGTAGATACACACGGCCTTTAATCTCCACGCCTTCAGTATTAGTAAAATTAAACTCTTCGAGATTGGCAATTTCCGCATTCTGGTATGCGATATTTGTTGAGTCCCAGAGCGTGTCAGCTCGCTTATCTGAAGCAGACATGGTTTTTAACTGCTGTGGAGTTGATGCCGTAGTTCCTGTGAATAAGATCTCTGGATTACGTTCACTAGACACTGAATAATTTGCGACAACATCCAGTCCGGTATTTAAGCGTTTGAAAGTAGATTTACTTTCGTCGAAAAAGAAAAGCTGTTGACGATCTTGGTCAGTCGCTTTCAGTACCACATCGCCATTATTGAGTACGGTAAAGCTGCCTATGGCTGGATCAAAGTTTTTACTCAGTGCTTTTACATTGTTGCCTTTGCGATCTATCCAATAAAGTTGACCATCATAGTTATTCGCGAGCATACCTTCAGGTAAGTTGCGCCCCGCACCTTCAGCAAAATCAGGACCTGCAGTTACATAAATACCATTTTTAGTGTATTGAGCACCACTAAATGTACGGTATTGGCCAATGACATTTTGCTGATTGTTTGATAGATCGATTTCTACCAACTCCGTCAGCATGTGAGGTGGTTGCGCATAGTCTTGCTTATTACGCGTTGCTAAAACCGTGTTTGCTTGTGCGTCAAAGTCGGCCAAGCTGTGGCTTTGTGCGCCAACGGTCACAGGATTAAGTAGCCCACTTTTGATATCGAGTAAGAAGATTTGCGATTGAGTGCGGGCATATGACCATCTATCTTCTAATCCTTGATAATGTTTAGTCAGTTTGCCTTCTTCTTTGCCGCTGTTGGTCCACGCAAAAATAAGCGTATCATTATCAAAAAACTCGATACTATTTGCGCCATTGAGCTTAGTAGCAACTTGAGTACGTTTAAAGGTTTTTACATCAAGGGTGTAAGCTTTATTATCTTTTAAATAAGTGAGCTTGCTGCTGTCATCACGCCATGCAAAGCTATTTGCACTCATACCATCGAAACTGTAAAGCATGTCACCATCTTCATTATATAAAGCAGTTTCGGTGATTGCTGAGTTGCCTTTTTCATCATCGTAGTGGCGTACGGTAGAAATGTAATATTCGCCGTTAGGTGAAAGTGAGATAGCACTCACTGTTGGAGCATCAAACAACTGCTTTGCAGACAGCGCTTTGGTTTGTTTTTCTGTCAGCGTGATAATGTCATGCGCTGCTTCACCTTCAAAGCTAAGATCAACCTTATTCCAGTCATTTACCTGCTCGGCGATAACGAGGATTTGATGATCGCCCTTGACTACATCAAGCTGAACTTCTTTAACACCTGAGACCGGCTCTCCATTTAGAAATACTTTGGCTTTCTCGATGCCCTCAAGCTTGAGTTTGCCAGAGACAAAACGTTGAGTAGTGAAATTAAATTTCAGAGCCTGCAGTCCAGGTATCGTTAATTGAGATACTTTATTCAGTGCTTGCCATTTGCTTTCATTATTGAATAGCGTTACCTGTTTGGCGTCTTGTTGTAATGATGGTAGCAGGTTTTCAATAATTGCATCACGATGAGCTGTATCCGCTGGCTTTATTGTTGATTCGCCTGCGATGGGACCCAAAAATTGTATTTTTGATTCGTCTAATGGGCTTGCTGAAAGTTGTGCTGAGACTGCCGTAAATAGTAGAGTAACGGCTGTACGTAGTTTCATTTATGTGCGCCTATTGTAGGTAATTATACGATAAAACTATATCATAGTATTTTGAACTGGTTGTATTGCTGCGATAGACGTCCTAAATTTAATAGTCTGTGTTGAAGAGCAAAGCAACGAATGTGTTTAAGTAATGTTTTAGCGTTGAATTAAGAGGAGAATTTACTTGGTTTTTTTATTAACCTACATGTTTTTGGCAATAGCGATCTCTTTTATCTGTTCAGTGATGGAAGCGGTGCTGCTCAGTATTACGCCAAGTCATATAGGGATCTTAAAGCAAGAAAACGATGCATTAGCGTCGCGAGTTCAGCGCCTAAAAGACAATATCGATCAGCCTTTATCGGCTATCTTAACGTTAAATACAGTTGCACATACTGCCGGTGCGGCAGGTGTTGGAGCGCAAGCTGCAGTGGTATTTTCAGATGCAGCTGTCGGTATTGCGTCGGCAGTGATGACACTGCTGGTGTTGGTTCTATCAGAAATCATTCCGAAGACCTTGGGAGCGACTTATTGGCGCGGACTAACGCCGATTGTTTCAAGCGTGTTGATTTGGTTAGTTCGAATTTTAAAGCCATTTGTGTGGATGTCGGATCAGTTAACAAAAGTGATAGGCCGTAAAGAAGATGAGGCTCACTATATTCGTCAAGAAATCGAAGCAATGGCGGAAATAGGCTCTGAAGCTGGTGCACTGCATCAGGACGAGACTGAAACCATTCGTAGTTTATTACGTTTTCGCCATGCCAAACTAGAAAGCATCATGACACCGAGAACGGTGTTATTTAAGGTGCATAAAGATATGACAGTGCACGAGTATTTGTCTGAACATGGCTCGGTTGCTTTTTCTCGGGTGTTGGTATTTGATAAAAATACAGACGACATCATCGGCTTTGTACATAAGAATGACATTATGCTTGCTTATCATAGGCTTGGAGAAGACTATAAAATTGGTAAGCTATCGCGACCTCTTTACACCGTACCAGAAACGCTAGCTGCGCCAGAGCTATTCAAAGCGTTACTGGCAAAGCGTCTACACATTGCGCTTGTTATTGATGAATATGGCGATGTACAAGGTATAGTGACATTAGAAGATTTGCTTGAATCATTAATGGGAATGGATATTGTTGATGAGCGAGAGCAAACTACCAATATGCAGGCAGCAGCTAAGCAAAAGTGGCGAGAGCGCGTAGATAATCATGATAATTTGATTGAAGACAGTGACGAAGCTGGAGAAACGCCTGAAGCACAAAGCGACGGAGAGGAAACACCCTCTCCAGAGGTTAAGGGTTCGAATTAATCATACGCTGCCAAGAGTGTATCCACCCTACTAGGTCTGTTAGTGGTTTAGGTTTACTGATTAAAAAGCCCTGCATTAACAGGCTATGCTTGTAGCGGTCAAGGTATTGTAGCTCTTCAATCCGCTCTATACCTTCAGCTACTATGTCTAACTGTTGATTTTGTGCGATGTCGATTAAGCTGTCGATAAGTACCTGTGAAAAGCGATCGGATTCCACATGGGTTATCAAAGAGCGGTCGATTTTGATCTCGGTAAACGGCAAAGACTTTAATTGCTGAATATTGGTAAATCCAGTACCAAAGTCGTCTAAAGAAATATCAAATCCCCGGATCCGTAACCGGTTCATTGTTTCCAGTTGAATAGACTGATTCATCGGTTGATTTTCAGTAATTTCTAAAATGATATCACTAGGCTTTAAACGGTTTATTTCTAGAATAAGTGCCAGTTTATCTGGGCAGCTCAGATCATTTAATTGCACAGGCGATAAATTAAAGGCCATTTTAATCGGATAATTAAGCTCAGACTTGATTGCTTTGAATTCATCCGTCGCCTTTTCAAAAAGCTGGAAAGTAATGATGTTGATTAGATCTGTATCTTCGGCTACGCCAATGAAATGGTCAGGTAAAATGACCTGCTCGGTATTTTTAGACACAATACGGGCTAGCACTTCGACACTTTTTATCTTTTTGTCACCACGGTGAACCTTTGGTTGATAGTAAGGTGTAATTTCGTTGTGACTAATGGCATGCAAAAGATCGCTTTCGGTCACCTTTTCAATGCGGCTACGTTTTACAGTGGTATATGTCTCCATTTTTTTGAGCATGCGCTCGACATCAACCAATTGTACGGGCTTGGAAATATTGCCGATAAGATGTGCATTGGACTGTCTGGCAAGGTTGGTTGCTAGATCAATAATCTTCTCGTCCATTTCGGAAATAATAATAATGCCGCCAGAGAACCTTAGCTCTCCCAGTTGGCGAATAAACTCCATGCCATCCATTTCGGGCATATTGAGATCTGTAAAAATGGCGTCAAATTGATGAGGAGTCTGCCGTATTTTTTCTACAGCGTTTACCGCACTTGAGCAGGTTGTGACATGCTCAATGCCAAGCTCAGTCATAATAGCTTGCATTACAACTAGGATCGCGGGTGAATCATCTACTACCATTATCCGATGTTTTGCTAATGACATTAACAATTCCTTCGTATACCTTACCTCCTTAAAGTCTAGTACAAATAATTTAAAGTGCTCAAATCTCAAAACGCTTTAAAAGGTGATTTTTACTCAATTTGAAGCGCAATAATGACACTTTACCTGCATTTTTCTAATTCAGATTTCGGCAGCACTTTATGAAGCGGACGCTTTTAGCGATAATGCCCCAAATGACCTTTGGATCTGAATATGAATAGAGTCGAGCTTTCGCTAGCGGACAAAGCGGTATCTATCTTTTTTAACCAACAACAAGTAGTACAGCTTTTTGTCGAGCAGCAAGCGATTACCTTTGAAGAGCAACATAATGGCATTTTAGCGACCATTGATGGACAAGCACTGGCGGTAAATACAGAGCAGTTACCTCAGGGGTTACTTGGGATTGCAGTAAATGGAGCTGAACTTCAGTGGCTTGAAGTGAGCACTGAAACACCTAAAGAAAAACGCAGCTTATTTGGTTTGGCGGCATTGGGCTTAAAGTTATTTAAAAGTGCCAAAGTGGTTAAAGCTGCCTTGGCTGGCGCGTCCGTGGCAGGGTACGCATGGCTATTTTCTTGGCAGTTTGCGCTTATGCTTGTGGCTTGCTTAGTCGTTCATGAATATGGCCACGTCCGCGCTATGCGCTATTTTGGGATTAAAACAAAAGGCATCTATTTGATCCCTTTCGTTGGTGGACTGGCTGTAAGTGACGATAAGATCACGACCCGCTGGCAAGATGTAGTTATTTCGTTGATGGGACCGGCATTTGGGTTGATAACCTCAATCCTTGGAGTGGTGTTATATTACGCGACAGAGATGGAAATCTTTGCTGGTGTTGCAGTATTAAGTGCACTGTTGAACTTATTCAATTTACTACCCATTTTGCCGTTAGATGGTGGGCATGTTCTAAAAAGCATAAGCTTTTCAATGCGCTCTTGGGTGGGGTTATTGGCGTGTATGGCTGGGGTATTATTCGGCCTTTGGATAAGTTACACCTTTGGCTTAATCCTACTGGTAATATTCATTTTGATTGGTAGTTTTGAAATCCTGATCGAGTGGCGTGGCCGTAATTACAGTCACTTATTACCCCTAGACCGATATGGGCAAGTGGTCAGCGCCATTATGTATATAGTTGTTATTACAGGTCATGTTGCGGTGATGATGCATTTTGCTGATTCAGAGAATCCAATCCTAAGCTTACCAATGAAAATTTTATCAAGTTAACCTGTGTAAGAAGGTGCATTACGCACCTTCTTACAGGGGCAGCAACAATAAAGTTGCGATAATTACACCTGTTACCAGCAATTGTATTAGGCAAAACCCCATAATATCTTTGGCTTTAAGGCCTGCAATTGCAAGTACCGGGAGTGCCCAAAATGGCTGGATCAGGTTAGTCCAAGCATCACCCCAAGCAACTGCCATCGCGACTCTGGCTATGTCTGCATTAAGCGCTTCTGCTGCGGGAATAATAATTGGTGCTTGTACTGCCCATTGGCCGCCACCTGAAGGCACAAATATATTTACAAAGCCTGCACTTAAAAAGCTCCACAGCGGTAATGTCCATTGACTGCTAATAGAAACAAATCCTTGAGATATTTGTTGCGCTAGTCCTGTTTCGACCATGATAGCCATGATCCCAGCATAAAAAGGAAACTGGATCACGATACCGGCACCACCTTGAATTGCTTGCTGTAGACTATTAAGAATATTTGCAGGGGTTTTGTGTAGCAGCATGGCTAAGAACAAAAACAGGGCTATGACGATATTCAATGTCAATGTGCCTGCATTTAAAATAAAGTAAAAGCCCAAGTAGCTAAGACCGAGTGCTCCTCCTAACATACCAAGCCATGAAGCATTTTCTAATTTTGCAGCCGGAGTATCGCGGTTACTGATATCATTACTTTGTTCAATGAGCTTTTCTTTATCAACAATAACTGCGTCATCATCTTTGGGCAGCATCAGTTTATTTATAAGTGGTAAAACGATAAAAATACTGAGTACGATGAGCAGGTTAAATGATGCAAAGATTGTCTCTGAAGTGGTAATAATACCGATGCTCTTTTCACTAAAGTGGCCCGGGGTTGCGATAGTCAGAGGGACTGAGCCTGATAGGCCTGCGTGCCAAACAACAAAACCAGAGTAAGCACTAGCCACTAACAAGCGATAATCGACTTTCACTTTTCGAGCGATGGCCTTTGCAAACAAAGCCCCGACTACTAAGCCAAATCCCCAATTTAGCCAGCTGGCGCTCATCGCAACAAAGGTGGTGAGTATAATTGCTTGAGAGGGAGTTTTAGCTAGGCCTGCGATACGGTCTAGCGCTTTTGCTATTGGAGGGGTAACGGCAAGCATGTGACCACATAACAAAACTAACAACATCTGCATCGCAAAAGTAAGTAGCTTCCAAAAACCATTACCCCATGCCTCAAGCACCATGACAGGCGTTGCCGGCGTAAACAATGTGGCGAGTACCATCACCAAAAAAGTGAGTAAAAGTACAATCACAAATGGATCGGGTAGATACTTGTCGACTAATTTTGTTAGTGGGGTGGTAAACTTGCCAAGCATAAGACATCCTGTTTTCATTATTATTTTATGTAAATCAAAGTGATTGAATTACGCATAATAATATAGCTAAACTTTAAGCTAAAAGTTAGTGGTTTAGGCTAACTTATAGTGAACAGAAAATAATGAGTTTCATTGGTTTCTTTTAAAATCAAAGTGTTAGGGTTGGCATGAAATCTGATATATTAAAAAGAAAGACTTTAAGTAACTAAGAGAGGTAACCATGTCTGGACAAGGTTCTGGTGGTAATGTAATTGCAGCGATTTGTAACGTCTTTTTCCCTGGCCTTGGTCAGTTGGTTCAAGGTCGTATATTGGCGGCTTTAATCTTCGCAATTGTTGTTGTAGGTGGATATGCACTGTGGTTTTTATTGGTTCCACCCGTGATTGCAGCCGTTTTCCATTTATGGGCTATTATTGATGCTGCTAAGTATACGCCGCCTAGGTATTAACGGTTATACCAAAAAGTATAACCAACCAGTCAGGCTGAACATACTCAGCACAGTAGACAGCACAACGGTAGCCGCAAGCGTTGCTTGTTGGCTGTCGAGTTGTCTAGCAACAAGATAGGCATTAACGCCCAAAGGAGAGGCACTCATTAAAGTCACTACCTGAACTTGTTGAGTTGCCAACCCTAAATAAGTGGCAAAGAGATAAACCAATCCCGGCAGTAGCATCAGTTTTACTGCACTTAGCCATATTGCACCGTGTAATTTACCTCGTACGCCATACTGTACCAAGCTCGCACCTAAAATAAATAGCGCCCCAGGAATGGCGGGTTTTGCCAACCAACTAAAGCTTTCAAGTATTAAGCTTGGTAGTTTTAACCCAGCAACGTTTAATATCAAACCACCCGAAATACTTATCACTATTGGATTTAGCAGCAGGGGTTTGACAATATCCACCTTATTTTTGTGCCTTGCTGCCAGTAAAAATGTCATAAAAAACAGCATCGCACTATGGAATGTAATAATCATAAATACCATGGCAGCGGCTTGCTCACCGAGTGCCATTAAGATAATCGGTAATCCGACTAACACGGTATTAGAGTAGGTGCCACTTAATGCCAATGCTGCGCTGTCTGCTTTTGAACGATGTTGTGCCTTGAAAAGAAATAGGTATAAGCTTACATAAGTCAGAGCGACTGGAAGATAAAAGGATAATAACAATGAGCCCGTCGCGAGGCTTTCCAGATCTGCTTGCACCATACTGCTAAATAACAGCACAGGAATACATAAATTAAAGATAAAAGTACGCAAGCCATCAAGCTGATTGATGGCAATAAAGCCTATCTTTGCACTCAAAAACCCAGAAATAACGATAAAAATGAGAGGAAATAAGATCTCAACAGGCGACATGCGTTGACCAACAATCGAGTGGTTAAAAGGTAATTCTATCAATGAATGCTTAGCGGACGCTACTTAGGTATAATAAAACAAGGTAATTTAGTTAAGAAGTAAAGATGGAATACCAGTTTATTCGTGACCCACTTTCTGGGTTTCGAGCTCGCTTAAATGACGAGCATGCGTTGATAGGTCGGTGGCTGAGCGAAGAGCTTGCACATGAGCGTATTGTCAGCTTGCTGATACAGCTTGAAAACCTACCAAATCAAAAAGAAGAGCTTGTGTTGGCTGGAAAAGAGATCCGCGCCACGTTCACGCCGCAAGAAGCATTATTTGAAAGCCACGCTTTGTTTCATGAAAGTGATGACATAGCGCAATACCAAGAAGACGCACTGGCTTTAGATGAGTCGGGTATGATGGCGGTGTGTGGCTATGAGGACTTTTTACCAATGCTGGTAGAGTGGGCTGAATTTACCAAAGCTAAATAAGTTCTGTGGGGTCTATTGATCTTGCAAGCTTGAGTTCAACAGCCCCTGAATTATAGAGATAGCTTATTTGGGCGTTCCATAGAGTTGCTCTGCTCTATTAAATAACACCCATGAAGTGAGTATATACTTATCATTAGAAACTGGAATGTTGCCTCTATGTGTATGTGTAAAATACCCTGGCGCTATCACCATAGAGCCTTTTACTGGGGCAATTTTACGCTGCTGATAATAAAACTCAGTCTCGCCACCTTCCTCGACATCGTTAAGGTAGAACATAAATAACAGCACTCGGTGTAAGGCTTCATTATGGTCATGTTGAGGGTAGACTTCGCTATGCCAATAGGGATAGCCGCCTTTATTTATTTGATAGCGCTGGGCTTGGATAGCACCCAAACGAAACAGCTGTTGAGCAAGGACCGGGAGTTGTGGCTTGCCGACTTCTTCAAAGTTATCCACAGTGAGGTCGACAGGCTCACCAGTTTTAGGGTGATACACTTTAAGTCCAAATGCACCGATGATCATAAAGAAATGTTCTTCAAGGTATTCAAATAAGTGCTTTGCCGTAACTTGTTGAATGTGCTGTAACTGTTTGGCATAGTCAGGGTAGGAATTTAAATAAAGGTCGTGACTGACTTTTTTACTCAAGTCGACACCACCAGACGTAGTCCCCTGTTTTAAATGTGGGCTTTGATCGAAGGTCTTTACGAATTCATCGCAAAAGTCTGAACTGAGTGCGTTATCGTAAACGCGAATAAAATCACTCATGTTTTTCCCTAGTTTTTATTGGAGTTATTATGCTGTCTGAAAAGCTTATGCCGCGTTTTTGTGATACAGACGTGCTTGGACATATCAACAATACCGTACTCCCAGTGTGGTTTGAAGCCGCGCGCACACCTATTTTCAAAATATTTACACCAGATTTAAATCCAAAAGAGTGGAAATTGATTGTTGCCAAAGTCGAAGTCACCTTTAAAGGGGAGCTGTTTTATGGTCAGGAAGTTGAAATAAAAACGGCTGTTGAACATATTGGCAACAGCTCATTTGTCATTTTGCAGCAGGCTTGGCAGCATGGAGAGTGCTGTGCTGAAGGTAAAACTATAATGGTGCGATACGACTTTGCGGTTAAGCAACCTCAACCGCTGAGTCAGCAAGAGCGCGATGCGCTAGGTACTTTTATGGTTTCTGCGGTTTAAACTGATGACCAATTGCCGCTGAAATACAAGGTTTTACTGTATAAGTGAAACCATATTCTGCGGTGTTATCCGGCATGATCTCCAAGATCTCATAATCGTTTAATTCAACAATATTACTGCCTTTGCTGTGCTCGCAACGTGAGTTTCCGTCAGATTCAAAGCGAAAGATAAAGTAAGCCAATATTTGGTTAAGTACATCGTTATAGTTTTTGCCTTGCTCGTGCAAATCTGGATTGGGATCGTTATTAATAGATACCGTTAACGACTCCGGCTCATCTGCAGTGGACTGTGCTTTATCTTGTCGCGGAGTATCGCCGCTCGTGTTGGCCACTTGAGGTTGAGTTTCCGATGCTCCTTCGTTTTCTTCTGCAGAGCGCGATTCTTTCGCGTTGGCTTGGAAAGAAATCCCGGTCTCATCTACTTTGAAATCAGAAGAAAACTCAGTAAATGCGGTTGAAGCCCCGGATTTAGCGATGCCGAGCACCAAGAAAGCCAGTAAAACAAAACACATGATCAGCCTGATTATTGCTGTTGTCGCCGGATAGCGATAGTGACTCTGATGCCAAAAAGGCTTTATACGTAATGGTTTAAGTAAGAAAAGCACCACGACGTAGCACGTCATTAATAGTTGCGCGAGAATTAATAAAAAGGTGCTGGTAATAAAAAACCAAGTAGGTAACGACAGCAACACACTCAAATTATGTGTGTAAGGGAAGTTATCTGTGCTGACCCCAGTTAAATCGTTGATACGGCCATCAGCTTGAACTAACACAAAATTAGCGATAAAGGCGTAAAATAACAGTATCAGTGCTTTACCTGGTACACTTTCCCAAAAGATCATGATCCTTGGCCAGAATTCATAGCATAGCGCTGTTACTGTGGTTATTAATATCAAAAAAGCGATAAAGTGATTATCTTCAGGCTCACTTAAGCTGAACATGAAAATAACAAAGCTGACCAAATAATAGCGTTGAGCTATCGTTAGGCTTTGCCAAAATTGGCCGATGGAAAAGCGCAGTCTTGCTAGGTACGCGGTTAAGTTTTTTGGCGCGAGAAGTTGGTGCATAATAAATGAATTTGTAATTATTATGCACCAATAATAGAGACTTTTAGAAATTAAGACAACAAGGGCTTAAGGTACTTACCTGTATGCGAAGCCGCGAAGTCTGCCACCGTTTCAGGCGTACCTGAGACGAGTATTTGACCACCTCCAGCTCCTCCCTCTGGACCTAAGTCTACAATCCAGTCTGCGGTTTTGATGACATCTAGATTATGCTCGATAACCAACACCGTATTACCATGATCGCGCAGACGATGTAATACCGCGAGTAGCTGCTGAATATCATGGAAGTGCAGACCTGTGGTTGGCTCATCGAGGATGTAAAGTGTTTTACCGGTATCTCGTTTTGATAACTCACGAGCGAGCTTAACACGCTGCGCTTCACCACCGGACAAAGTTGTGGCGGCTTGCCCTAAGCGAATGTAGGAAAGGCCAACGTCCATTAAAGTTTGAAGTTTGCGATTGATAGCGGGAATTTTATCAAAAAATTCTCGAGCGTCCTCAACGGTCATTTCCAACACTTCGTGGATATTTTTACCTTTATACAGCACTTCTAGTGTTTCACGGTTATAGCGCTTACCAGTACAGACATCACAAGGAACGTAGACATCCGGTAGGAAGTGCATTTCTACTTTGATAACGCCATCGCCTTGGCAGGCCTCACAGCGACCACCCTTAACATTAAAACTAAAGCGGCCAACCTTATAACCGCGTGAACGCGATTCTTGTGTTCCTGCAAATAATTCGCGGATAGCAGTAAAGATCCCGGTGTAAGTTGCTGGGTTCGAACGTGGTGTGCGACCGATTGGACTTTGATCAATATCGATAACTTTATCGAAGTGATCTAGCCCATGAATTGACTCATATGGTGCAGCTTCTTGCGTTGTTGCACCGTTTAATTCCTGATGAGCAAGCTTGAATAGGGTGTCATTAATGAGGGTAGACTTACCTGAACCAGATACCCCTGTTATGCAAGTCATTAGACCAACTGGTACTTTTAAATCGACACTTTTTAGGTTGTTGCCCGTTGCGCCTTTAAGCTCAAGCCACTTGTCATCACATTGATGACGTTGCGTTGGAACGTCAATGCGTTTTTCGCCACTGAGATATTGCCCTGTTAATGAGTCTTTGCTTTGCATTATCTCATCGCGAGTTCCCTCTGCGACGACATAGCCACCGTGCACGCCGGCGCCTGGGCCTATATCTATGATGTGATCGGCTGCACGAATGGCATCTTCGTCGTGTTCTACCACAATCACGGTGTTGCCAAGATCTCTTAAGTGCGTGAGTGTTTTAAGTAAACGGTCGTTATCGCGTTGATGTAGACCAATTGAAGGCTCATCCAGTACGTACATTACCCCCACGAGACCTGCGCCAATTTGGCTTGCAAGACGGATCCGCTGAGCTTCACCGCCAGATAAAGTATCAGCACTACGCTCCAAAGAAAGGTAGTTTAGGCCAACATTGATCAAAAATGATAAACGGTCGCGGATCTCTTTGAGTATTTTGTCCGCAATATGCGCTTTTTGGCCAGTGAGTGCTAAGTCGATAAAAAATTGACTGGCTTCACCGATACTCATCGTTGTTACGGTCGGCAGATTGGTCGAGCCGATAAATACATGGCGAGCTTCTTCACGCAGGCGTGAGCCATGGCAACTTGGACAAGCTTGGCTGGTTTGGTACTTGGCGAGCTCTTCTCTTACTGAACTTGACTCCGTTTCCCGATAACGGCGATTCATGTTGTTTAACACGCCTTCAAACTCGTGATTGCGGGTGATCAGATCGCCTCTGTCATTGCGATACTTAAACGCGATTTTAGTTTTGCCTGAGCCTTCTAATACCACTCTTTGAAATTTACTCGGCAGATCCTGAAATGGCGTTTCTAAGTCAAATCCATATTGCTCGGCAACTGAGCTTAGCATTTGAAAATAGTAAAAACTGCGTTTATCCCACCCTTTGATTGCACCGCCAGACAAGCTTAGTTCTGGGTTTTGCACTACACGTTTGGGATCAAAATACTGCTTTACCCCTAAACCATCACAGCTTTGGCACGCACCTGCGGGGTTATTGAAAGAAAACAATCGTGGTTCAAGTTCGCTCATGGCATAGCCACAAGTTGGACAGGCAAAGTTGGCCGAGAAGATCAGTTCGTCTGCGTCGCTATCATCCATATAGGCGATTTGCGCAATGCCATCAGCCAAATCAAGCGCGGTTTCAAAAGATTCGGCTAACCGTTGTTCAAGCCCTGCTTTAACTTTGAAACGATCCACCACGACTTCTATGGTATGTTTTTTCTGTAACTCTAGCGTTGGTGGATCTGAGAGATCGCATACCTCGCCATCGATACGTGCACGAATAAAACCTTGGCTCGCAAGCTCTTCTAATAGTTTTACGTGCTCACCTTTACGATTTTTCACCACCGGTGCAAGTAGCATGAGTTTGCTACCCTCGGGTAACGCAAGCACAGTATCAACCATTTGGCTGATAGTTTGTGCGGCTAACGGTAAATCATGCGTAGGGCATCTCGGTTCACCCACTCGAGCAAAGAGTAATCTTAAATAGTCGTATATTTCGGTAATGGTTCCTACGGTTGAGCGTGGGTTGTGAGAAGTCGACTTCTGCTCAATGGAAATCGCGGGAGACAAGCCCTCAATGTGATCCACATCTGGTTTTTCCATCAGCGATAAAAACTGCCTCGCGTACGCAGACAAAGACTCAACATAACGACGCTGGCCTTCTGCGTATAAGGTGTCAAATGCTAAAGACGACTTCCCTGAGCCAGAAAGACCCGTGATCACTATCAACTTGTCTCTTGGAATAGTGAGTGAAATGTCTTTTAAATTGTGGGTGCGGGCACCCCTAACTTCTATTTTATCCATACGACCCTTGTGTTTTTTCGTGCGCTGTACTGAGTACGCGATACTAATCCACTAAATTGAAACCTGGATCAGTCAAAGCATGATGTGAAGTGAACAGATTACCGCATCCCGAATACAAAATTAAGTTATCTCTGCTAAACGAACTAAACTTATTAAACCGATCAACTTGGGATATTGATTTTGTATCGACTTTTATTGCTTATGGTGCTGCTTTGCCAAAACAGCTTCGCTTGTGAGCTGGTGGTGCGGTTTGAGAATTATGCGGCGCAGTCTAAATTAAATGACAACCTTGTTTGGCACGGTATGGACGTTGATTTCGCAAAAGCCTTGTTAGATGAAGCTGGGTGTAGTTATCGCTTCGTAAGTATTCCTTGGGGTCGGGCGCTGAAGCTATTAGAGGAGGGCGATATCGATCTTATTTTGAGTGTTACAAAAACACCAGTACGAGAACAGTTTGCCTATTTTATTGGTCCTCAACGAATGGAAACCATTGTTTTTGCAATGAATTCAGGCGAACCTCACCAGCTTGACTCACTTGAGTCGTTATTCCATCTGTCAAAGCCCATCGCTATTCAGCGTAATGCTTATTATGGTGAAGCATTTACAGCTCGTCTTGCGCGTCGTGTCGACAGTGAAACGCAATTTATCTATGTACCAGACAATCAGGTGAAACTGAATTTGCTCAAAAAGGGACGGATTGCAGGGTTTTTAGAAGAAAAATTCAACATCCTGTATCAAAATAAAAATAACCCTGATTTTGAAAAGTTTGCTATTAGTCCGTTGGTTATTAACGAAAGCCCAGTATATTTTGCTTTTAGCAAGGCACGCACAACGAGCGAGCGTTTGCAGCGGTTGAGTCAAGCATTTGAACGGGTAAAACGTAGCGGGAAGTTAGAGCAGATCACGGTTAAGTACGACGTTCATTAGCGTTTTTTCTTTCGGAGCAAGCCGCTCAAATTCATGATGTTAATAACCGCATTGCAAAGATCCGCTCGCGCTAGTGTAAGTTAAGAAAAGAGTTTGTTAAACTTGCGCGTGATTTTCGATAGTGATGAATACCGCCTTATGTCTAATGACTCTTTAAACCCGACAGAAAAGCGCGCCGCGATTTCTCTTGCTGGTGTTTTCGCTTTCCGCATGCTCGGTTTGTTCATGCTGATGCCTGTGTTGGCTGTTTATGGCCAATCTTTACAGGATGTTTCACCATTGTGGATTGGTTTGGCGATTGGTGCTTATGGTTTGACTCAAGCCGTGCTACAGATCCCTATGGGTTGGTTGTCTGATAAGTTCGGCCGTAAGCCAATTATTATAGGTGGTTTACTGGTGTTTGCCTTGGGGTCCGTTATTGCAGCCTTAGCGGATTCAATCTATTGGGTAACGTTTGGTCGAGCGCTACAGGGCATGGGTGCTATTGCAAGCGCTTTACTTGCACTTGCCGCAGATTTGAGCCGCGACGAGCAGCGTCCTAAAGTAATGGCGGTCATCGGCATGTGCATTGGTATGAGCTTTGCTGTGGCCATGTTATTAGGACCAATGATTGCGGCGTCTTTTGGTATCGCGGGAATTTTCTGGCTTACTGCAGTATTAGCGATTGTAGGTATTGCTATCATCACTTTTATGGTACCAAATGCGGTAAATAAAGCGCCAAAAGGCGACACAATTGCAAGCTTTGCAGATATTCGTCGCTTGGTTAAAAACCCACAGTTACTGAGACTTGATCTGGGTGTGTTGCTATTACATTTGACGTTGACTACGATTTTTGTAGCCTTGCCAGGTCAGTTAATCCGTGATGGCCTTGCTGCAGACAGACACTGGCAACTTTATATTCCAGTATTCTTACTCGCCTTCATTTTGATGGCACCGATGATGATAGTGGCGATCCGCAAACAAAAAGAAAAGCAGACATTCTTGCTGTCTATTGCAATGCTAGTGGTAAGCTCAGTTACCTTGTATTGTTTTGTAGATTCACTTTGGGTGATCGCAGCTGCTATGTTGGTCTATTTTATTGCCTTTAACTTTCTTGAAGCAACTATGCCTGCGCTGGTTTCTCGCATAGCTCCAGCAAATCAAAAAGGCTCGGCGATGGGAGTGTTTTCATCAGGCCAGTTTCTAGGTGCATTTATAGGCGGTGCTTTGGGTGGTATCTTGGCACAAAATTTTGCGGTCGATACGATATTTGCCGCAACGGCTATTATTGGGGTAATATGGTTTGTTATCGCTTGGGGTATGCAAGTGCCACCTAAGAGCAAAGCGATCAGCTTAGTTTCTGCTGTAGAAAATGAGCAACAGGCGACGGAATTAGCAGACCAACTGGTTTCATTACCTGGGGTACTTGAGGCCACGGTAGTAAGAGATGAGAATCGTAGCTACCTAAAAGTAGATGATAAAATTTTTGATTTGAAGCAAGCCAAGCAAGTGCTGGGCTTGTCATAGTGTGAGGAGACAATGCCATGGCACGTGGTGTTAATAAAGTAATTTTGGTAGGTAATCTGGGCCAAGATCCTGAAGTTCGCTATATGCCAAACGGTAACGGCGTGGCTAACATCAGCATTGCAACTACGGATAGCTGGAAAGATAAAAACACCGGTCAATTGCAAGAGCGCACAGAATGGCACCGCGTGGTGTTGTTTGGCAAACTTGCGGAAGTTGCAGGTGAGTATTTAAGAAAAGGCTCGCAGGTGTACATTGAAGGTCGTCTACAGACTCGTAAGTGGACAGATCAAAGCGGCCAAGAAAAGTATACAACGGAAATCGTTGTGGACATGGGTGGTCAAATGCAAATGCTAGGTGGCCGTGGCGAGCAGCAAAGTCAAGGTGGTGGCCAGTACCAAGGTGGTCAACAGCAGCAAAATAATTATGGCCAGCAAAGCTATAATCAAGCGCCTCAGCAGCAATATTCGCAGCCACAGCAAAGCCAGTCAAACCAACAGCAAGGTGGATTCGCACCACAGCAATCGCAACAGAATTCACAGCAGTCTTCTGGATTTGGCGGTCAGTCTCAAGGTGGTTTTGCACCACAACAGAACCAAAACAACGGTCAATCAGGCGGAAGCTCAAACCCTATGGAGCCGCCAATTGATTTTGATGATGATATTCCCTTCTGATCCGTACTAAAGAGTGGTATAGCGTTTAAGGAAACCCTAGCATTATGCTGGGGTTTTTGTTTTTTATTGGCTTACATTATCTCTAAGTAAGTTGCGATAAGTTGGCTTAGATGAAGCTTAACCTCATGTACGATCAATGAACTTAACGCATTTCTAGTTTTGGCTCAGTTGCTTAACCTTTCTGTACAATTTAAAGCCGCATTTTGCTTGAGTTTTGCATTATTTTGAACAACACTTCAGTTATCTTTTCACGCAATAAAAATATTATGCCAACTCAGCTGTTAGATGGATTTAGTCGTCAGTACCGAAAAAAGCTAGTCGCGGTAAGTTTGGCGGTGTTGTTGTGTTTAAATTTTCTTTTTAGTCATTTATTACACCTTCAGGTTCACACCCAAGGAGAGGAGGCTGCGGCTGAAATTACCCAGCTATCAACTGAAGCCTTTGCTGCGGGAGCAAGTGAAATAGCTACGAGGTATGGTTTTTCGTTGTTACCTGTTGCGAATGCAGAAGAACACCAATTTGCTGCGAATGACCAAACCGTTACCTTATATCATGAATCTATATGGATAAGTCATGGTTTCATATTGATATTTTTTAACTTGTTGTCAATTGGACTCGTGTTATTCGTACATCGGTGGTGGTTTTTATATGGTAAGGCGGCATATAGCTCAAATGAGCAAAAACCAGTGGCGTTGCCAGCTCCGCCTTCTGAAAGGCAATATGCGTTATTTGCTTTAGTCCATTGGCAGTGTAGCACGCCCAAAGAAGTTGACTTGCAACTACACTTTCAGCTTGCGCTGGTTAAAGGCGCTGGAGAGTTTGGGACGGTAGCGGTTAAATATCTTGCTTCGGGAGCACTAGCAGTGACAGTCAAGCAAGTAGGAGCGACTAAAGGTATGGATTTGACAAAGCAAATTCATGAAATCGTATACAGAGTGCTGCTAGAGTTTCGGGGGGATTTGTCACGCAGTAAAGTCAAGCTCGGCGCTTGTTTTTATCAGGAGAGTAAACAGCAAACACAGGTTTATCAAAGCGCTAAATCAGCGCTCTCAATCGCGCAAAATCAAGTGTGGCAACATACCCATTTAGTTCATCTTACAGAGTTATTGGCAAAACGTCTTAATGAAGACGGTGAGGCTTTGCTTAGTTACCTCAAAGTTGGGCAGTTTTCACTATTCTTCCAGCCGTTGTTCGACTTTTTAGCCGAAGATGTAATTGTAAGCGAAGCGCTATTGAGGATAACTCACAAAGAAATGGGGAGAATTTCGGCCAAGCAGGTGATGCAACACCTTTATACCCCTGAGCAATTTCAGTTTCTTGATAGAGCGATAGTGAAGCAGGTGTTGTCTGTTTATGAGCAGGAAAGGAATTTTGGTAAAGTAAGTATTAACTTACATATTTCGAGTTGGGTGGATAATCAGTTTATTGATTGGCTAGAGGGGCAGCTCATTGCGTCTCATAGTGGTGCGGCAATCGGGTTTGAACTTAGCATTGAAGAGGTCTACCAACATGGAGAGCGATTGTTGACCGCTTTTGATAGGTTGAACCGACTTGGGTGCGATATTTATTTGGATAACGTTACGCAGGCTCTGACGCTAGGGCGCTCACCGCTTGTCGAGTTGGTAAAAGCCATCAAACTCAGCTATGAGCTAGTGCACGGCATTGAAAAGTCTGCCTACCGTAAACGCACAGTAAAGCAAATCGTCGCTCAAGCGAGAAGCTTGGGTATCCCAGTATATGCAGTGGGGATTGAAACCGTTGCTGAACTGAGTTGCATCAAAGGGCTTGGAGTGAAAGGGGCTCAAGGGCATTATTTCTCCGCACCATTACAACAACTCGCTGATATTCACTAAAATGCTAATCGCATGAGCTGATTAAGTCGACTTTTTGTTTTCCAAATATCTCAAGCCATCTAATCCTTGTAAACCGCCGGTATGGATTGCGGTGATCACACTGCCTTTTTTGAAGTATCCTTGTTTGGCCAAAGTGAAAATGGCGTAAAATAGTTTCCCCGTGTAAATAGGCTCAAGAGGCAAACGACATTTTACTTTCATTTCATGACAAAAGCTCAGCAATTCAGGTGTTGTCTTGGCGTAACCTCCGTGGTGAAAATTATGGAGTAGCTGCCATGGCGCGCAGCGCTGAGCTGTGATTAATTCATGTATCTCCTGTGCTAGGTATTCAGCACCTTTAAGTACCGTAACGCCTAAAACCTGCGTGTGGTTAGGTAGCCCCGAGGTTAGTCCTGCTATTGTGCCACCACTGCCCACGGCAGTCATGACATAATCACTTTGAGGCAAGGAATGCGCTAACTCTTCAACGCCTTGCAGTGCAAGTGCATTAGTGCCGCCTTCTGGTATGAGATAAGCATTATTAAACTTGGCTTGCAGAGTTTTAATGTATTCAGGTTGATTTCTTTGCCGATATTCGACTCGACTCACGGGATGAAGTGTAAGCCCGCAAGCGCTTGCCATTTTTAGCGTTGGATTGTGTAGGTCAATCTCTGGGCCTCTAACAATTAAGCGCCCTTTGATTGCGAAAAGTTTGCACGCCATGCTGGTAGCATATAAGTGATTGGAAAACGCCCCGCCAAAAGTGACTAACTCTCCAAGGCCTGCTTTCTTTAGGTGGAGAATGTTGTATTTTAACTTACGCCACTTGTTTCCTTGGATCACAGGATGGAGCAAATCATCACGCTTAACCAGCAAAGTCAAACCGTACTTATCCAATGTCGGGTGGTGAATAGTTTGAATTGGTGACTCGGCGATATTGGTGATGGTTTGCATGATGAAATTAGTCTGATATTTTGCGCTCTATAATAAATAACCCGAGCATTTCACTCCAGAGGTTACCACATATCTTTGATTGCCTATCTACTATTTTGGGCTCGAATTAGTAATACATCACAATGTTTGAGAAAAATAGGCAAAATCTCAGCTAAAAACTGGCAAGACGCTGGTTAATAGTTGTAAACTCAGATATTAATTGTGCAAAGCTTGTGTTTTACTTTGTAAGTACATAGCATAGAGCCCTAACTATAAGAAATAACAAGACCAAACAATTGCCGCTGTTGGGAATGGAACATATGCGAATTGCTCCTTTAACTTTTATTGTCTCGGCCTCGATCTTGGCCATGGGTACTGTTGCTCAAAGCGCTATGGCGCAAGATACTGCGACGGTCACTGCCATCGAGTCTGAATTGTCTAATAAGCAAAGTGAATTAGACAGATACTCGGTCGTTTTAGAAAAGCACCTAGCAGAGGAAACGCGTCTGCAGTCTCAACTTGAGTTATTGAGAAAACGTTCAGGTGAGTTAGATAAAGAAAAAAATCAGGCCTTAGATGCAATGAATGAGTTGTATCGTCGGCTAATTGATGATCCTTCCATTGATATTTCTTCTGCGCAAACGCGTTATCAGCAAGCGGTGGCAGATCACAAGCAGAATAAAGAAGACATTGCGATGCAAATTGCGGCGATTGCATCACAGCGTAAAGATATTGAGCAAGTCCGTGTAACTAAGCACACCTTAGTAAATACACTCGAAAACTTAAAAGATCAGCTTGGCACAGCGCGAGTAGAGCGACTACGTAATGAGTTTACTCGTGAAGGTACTTTAGAGGTAGACCACACGATTAACTGTAAGCGCACAGAAACCTTGGCGGCTTGTGAGCAGCGTGGTCAGCAAATGGGGCTTCAAAAAGCAACTAAGCGCTTTATTGATCAGATTTTTGCAAACCTAACCGAGAGCCGTGTTGTCGAGCCAAAACGCAATATGGCTGGCGCGCAGGTTCAAGTGATTAGCAGCCATGTTGTAAATAGTGGATTTAGTGGACAAGGCAACTACAACGTTAACCTCAGTGTGACGATGCGTGGTGATGTAAATAGCAGCCGCTTATGTAACTTGTTGAGCTTAGACAATCGTTATTGTGCTGAGTATGGCACTCCGCTTGCCGTAAATTACCAGTCTAACTACTCGAGCGTCTACAGTGATAATCAACTGACTTTTTCGGACGAGCAAAGTGAGCCAGTTGAAGTTGCGACTATTACAAAGCAGCCTGTCGTGGAGACCCCTCTTGTAAAAAAGTCACAAACGGCTGATAAAACAGTCGAGTTAACTTTAAGATCAAATGTTTACGACGACGAAGTATTTATTAATGGAGTCAGCTACGGCGCGACAAAAACGACAGTAGCAATTCCTGCCGGATTTTATGATGTTGAGATCCGTAAGTTAGGTTATGAACCTTATAAAGCACGCATTAACCTACGAGCTGCACAAACCATTAATGCGAAATTGGTGAAGAAACGCCAATCGATAACGTCTGTTGTAACGAAAAAGCCTGCGTCTGAAGCGCAACAAGCACAGGTGGTTGCTGTTGCAACTACCGAAAATGAGCTAGCTATTATCCCTGCTGGCACTTTTAAAATGGGAGATTTGACGGGTAATGGTCTACCAAATGAGCGTCCCATTGTTGAAAAAGTGTTGAGTCATTCATATGCCATGCAGAGCACTGAGGTTACAGTAGCGGCTTTTCGCCGTTTTGCACAAAGCACTGGATATAAAACCTTAGCCGAACAAGGTAAAGGCTGCGCATATTATAAAAATGGCGAACCGGTTTGGGAGCTTGAATATAATTGGGAAAACCCAGGTTACGAGCAATCAGATAATTTTCCCGTTGTTTGTGTTGCTTATGATGATGCCAAAGCGTATGCCAACTGGTTATCTGGCGAAAAAGGACAGCAATTTAGATTACCCAATGAAGTTGAATGGGAATATGCGGCGCGTGCAGGCACTGCATCTGAGTACCCATGGGGTAATGAAATCGGAAGAAACCTAGCTAATTGTGGTTGGTGTGGCAGTGAGTGGTCTAATAAAAGCCCTTCACCAGTTGCCCAATTCTCGCCCAATGGCTATGGCTTATATGATACTGTAGGAAATGTCTGGGAGTGGACGCAAAAGCGTGCTTCTCAGAACGATGTTACAGTGCGTGGTGGTGCATGGAATTTCGCGCCGAGTTTGGCTCGAGTGTCAACTCGCTTAGCGTTAGCGCCAGATTTTAGAGCGAATTATATAGGTTTTCGACTCGTTCGAGAGCGATAAGTAGTAAATTAAGAGCAGCAGGTGATGCTGCTTTGTTTGACAGAATTCTGAAAGGTCACCCAGCCTCATGTTTAAAAAATTACGCGGATTATTTTCTAACGATCTCTCTATCGATTTAGGGACGGCAAACACACTTATTTATGTAAAAGAAGAAGGCATCGTACTGAATGAGCCATCGGTAGTGGCAATTCGTCAGGAGCGAGCTGGTGGCCCAAAAAGTGTTGCATCAGTGGGTACTGCGGCTAAGCAAATGCTAGGCCGAACGCCGGGTAACATTAAAGCTATTCGCCCGATGAAAGATGGGGTGATTGCAGACTTCTATGTAACAGAAAAAATGTTACAGCACTTTATCAAACAGGTGCACAATAATAACTTTATGCGTCCAAGCCCTCGTGTACTTATCTGCGTACCTTGTGGTGCAACGCAAGTTGAAAAACGTGCAATCCGTGAATCCGCAATGGGCGCCGGTGCGCGTGAAGTGTACTTAATTGAAGAGCCTATGGCTGCTGCAATTGGTGCTGGCCTACCAGTATCTGAAGCGACGGGTTCAATGGTTGTTGATATTGGTGGCGGTACGACGGAAGTCGCGATTATCTCACTGAATGGTGTTGTTTACTCGTCTTCAGTACGTATCGGTGGTGATAAGTTTGATGAAGCGATTATCAACTATGTACGTCGCAACTTTGGAAGCCTGATTGGTGAAGCGACGGCTGAGCATATCAAACATGAAATAGGCTCTGCATTTAAGAGTGAAACGCCGATTGAGATTGAGGTTCGCGGACGTAACTTAGCTGAAGGGGTGCCACGCTCTTTCACACTCAACTCACATGAAATCTTAGAAGCCTTACAAGAACCTTTGATGGGAATTGTAAGTGCAGTAATGGTTGCGCTAGAGCAGTCGCCACCAGAGCTTGCCTCTGATATTTCTGCCCACGGCATGGTATTAACAGGTGGTGGCGCATTACTCAAAGACTTAGACCGTTTGTTGATGGAAGAAACTGGTATTCCAGTTGTGGTTGCCGATGATCCATTAACTTGTGTGGCAAGAGGTGGTGGTAAGGCGTTAGAGATGATAGACATGCACGGTGGTGACGTATTTAGTTACGACTGATGAATTTATTATTTGGCCGAACCGTACCTTTACAACTGCGACTTACTGTCGCAGTTGTGCTTAGTATTATTCTGATCATTGGTGACCGCTACACGGTTGGTGGGACTATGGTGCGAACCAGTTTAAATACTTTGGTCAGTCCGCTACTGTACGTCGCTAACCTTCCCTATGAAGCGTTCAACTTGGGCCTGAAAAGTCTCAATACCAGAGAAAAGCTGCAACAAGAAAACCAAGCACTCAGAGAAAAACAATTAATACAGAGTGAGCAATTGCAGCAACTGCAGTTTTTGCAAAAAGAAAATCAAGAATTGCGCGCTTTATTAGGTGCTTCGGCTAGGGAAACCAATCAACGTTTAATATCTCAAGTCTTGTCTGTTCATTCGAACCCTTATAGTCATCAGGTAGTGATTAATCGCGGCACTATTGATGGGATCAGCGAAGGGCAGGCTGTTATTGACGAAATGGGCATTGTTGGGCAGCTAACTCAAGTCGGTACAACGACCTCAAGAGTGCTGCTAATGACAGATACCACCCATGCGACACCGGTCAGAATATTGCGTAATGACGTTCGCACTGTGGTTGAGGGGACGGGTAAAATCAATAATGTTCGTCTTGCTCATGTACCGCATAGTATGGATATTCGCATTGGTGATGTGTTGGTCACTTCCGGGCTTGGTGGTACTTTCCCCGAAGGCTATCCGGTGGCTGTAGTTACTGAGATAGACAGAGACGAAGGTCTACCATTTGCACAAGTACAAGCAGAGCCAATTGCACAACTAGATCGCATTCGCTTACTCGTGGTATTAGGTAAACGTAGCCAAGAGGCAATTAATCATGAGTAAACATAGCAACTTATTGATTGCATTGAGTGTCTTTGTTGCGTTAATCATGGCGCTTATGCCATTGCCTTTTTCACTAGAGCCCTTTCGTCCTGACTGGGTATTATTGGTGTTAATGTACTGGTCTTTGGCCGTTCCTCACCGTGTGAATATTGGCTGGGCTTGGATGACTGGCCTGATAATAGATTTAGCGATGGGCGCGCCACTCGGGGTGAACTCGTTGACCTATTCCATTTGTATTTATATTACCGCCAGCAACTTTCAGAAAATTCGTAATTTCTCCATCTGGCAGCAAGCTGTGCTGATTGGGCTATTTCTCGCGCTCTATCATTTGTTACAATTTTGGCTTAATCATTTCTTGCTTGATATCTACTTTAACCCGCATTATCTGTGGCCTGCGGTTACGGGCATGGTGTGCTGGCTATGGATATTCCCACTGCTAAGAAAATATCGTAGACAGTTTAGGATCAGATAATGTCTATTTCTTTATATTTAGCTTCGGCTTCTCCGCGTCGCAAAGCGCTACTCTCTCAGCTTGGCTATTCGTTTGAGCAATTTAGTGTTGATGCTGATGAAAGTCCACTAGACGATGAAACCGCATTACAGCTTGTGGAGCGCTTAGCGCGTTTAAAAGCACAGTCTGGTGTGGCGCTAGGATATACCGACAGGCCGGTTCTTGGCAGTGATACTGTGGTCGTCATTGACGGGGAAGCACTTGGCAAGCCTCGTGATAAAGCGGATTTCAAAGCGATGATGCAGCGCCTTTCTGGTAATACACATCAGGTGATGACTGCGATTGCAATTGCAGATTCAAGCAAAGTACTGAGTGATGTGATTGTGACCAATGTGACTTTTAAAACGCTTAGCGAAACTGAGATAGAGGCCTATTGGGACACTAACGAGCCACAAGATAAAGCGGGTGGTTACGGGATCCAAGGGGTAGGTGGACGCTTTGTAACTGAGATCCAAGGTAGCTATTTTGCAGTTGTCGGCTTACCTTTATATGAGACAGACGAATTAATTCAACGGTTTTTAAAATAAATTATGAGTAGCGAACTACTAATCAATGTCACCCCAAGTGAAAGTCGCGTAGCCTTAATCGAAAATGGGGTGCTGCAAGAAGTTCAAGTTGAACGGATCGGTAACCTCGGCATCGTTGGTAATATTTATCTTGGCAAAGTAAGCCGAGTACTTCCCGGTATGCAGGCTGCTTTTGTCGACATCGGCTTGGAAAAAGCGGCGTTTCTACATGCGTCAGATATCGTGAACAGCGCTTCTATCGAAGAGGGGGTGGCCGAGTCCCCTGTTAAGAAAGTGCAGGATATTCGTGAGCTGGTTAAACAAGGTCAGTTTATTATGGTACAAGTGGTCAAAGATCCGCTTGGCACAAAAGGCGCTAGACTGACAACGGACATTACTATTCCTTCACGCTATTTGGTGTTTATGCCAGATGCTACGCATGTGGGAGTGAGTCAACGTATTGAAACCGAACAAGAGCGCGACCGATTAAAAGAAATCGTTGCACAATATAATGACGAAAATGGTGGTTTTATCGTTCGTACCGCTGCTGAAGGTGCTTCGGAGGCAGAGTTACAGCACGATGCTGAGTTTTTGAAAAAGCTTTGGCAAAAAATAGTGACTCGCCGCCGTAAAACGAGCAAAGCAAAAATCTTGCACGAGGATCTTACCTTAGCATTTCGCACCTTGCGTGATTATGTTGGTGAGGATATGGAGCGTATTCGTGTTGACTCAAAGTTAACCTACCAAGAGCTAAAGCTTTTCACTGAAGAGTTTGTTCCCCAACTCGCAAGTGCACTTGAGTATTACCCAGGTGAGCGTCCTATTTTTGACTTGTTTGATGTTGAAACTGAGATCCAAAAGGCACTACATCGAAAGGTTGAGTTAAAGTCTGGTGGCTACCTTATCATTGACCAAACAGAAGCAATGACAACGGTTGATGTCAATACTGGCGCGTTCGTTGGCCATCGTAACCTCGAAGAGACGATTTTTAATACCAATGTTGAAGCAACGTCAGCAATTGCGAGGCAACTAAGGTTACGAAACCTTGGTGGTATCATTATTATCGACTTTATTGACATGGTATCTGACGAGCATAAACGTCGAGTATTGCACTCTTTAGAAACTGCGTTGTCTAAAGACCGAGCGAAAGCGAATATCAATGGACTCTCTGCACTTGGTCTTGTGGAAATGACCCGCAAGCGCACGCGCGAAAGTCTAGAACATATTCTTTGTGATGTGTGTCCATCTTGTTCGGGTCGTGGCTCATTAAAGACAGTTGAAACCGTTTGCTATGAGATCCTACGGGAAATCGTGCGTGTGAATCGTGCTTATGATGCTGACAAGTTTATGGTTTATGCCTCGCCAGCGGTGAGCGAAGCCCTGATCAACGATGAGTATCATAATTTAGCTGAGCTTGAATTATTTATTGGTAAGCAGGTTAGCATTCAAACTGAGAGCTTATATAGCCAAGAGCAGTTTGACGTAGTAATGATGTAAAGGGTAGCGGTACATGCAGGCTAAGGCCGTCTGTTTTTTCTGCCTGCGTAAAGCGTGGCAAATCTTTGCGATCACTTTAGTGACACTCGCGGTGCTGGTGTCTGCGCTAAAGTACGCCTTGCCCTATGCAAATGATTATAGAAGTAACATCGAAGCGCTGATCCAAAAGCAACTGAATGTTGATATTAGTATTGGCCAGATCAGTGCGAGTTGGGAAGGTAATGGGCCCGCCCTAGTGTTGGAGTCGCTCTCTTTTAAAGATAATAAAGACTCGCCAATCTCCATTAATATTGCCAAAACCTCTTTGCAGCTCAATGTATTTGAGTCTGTACGACAAATGCAGATCGCATCTAACTATTTTGTACTGGAAGGGTTTGAAGCCGATATAGATCTGAGCAAGTTAAATGCGGCTCAAGACCAAGGTGCTTTTGAGCAACAAGCATTAATTGAAAGCCTTTTTCTAGGTGATGTTGGGCATTTTGCGGTACAAAATAGTCGTCTTAATATCGCCTTTGTCAGCGGTAAAACCCACAGTTTATTACTAAAAGACTTGGTGTGGCAAAACTCTAGCGCATTACATGAAGGTGTGGGAGAAATCGCATTACCTGGGTTCTCTCAAGGTCAGTTTAATGCTCGTCTTTCTTTATCAGGGCGAAAGCTACATGAACTTGCGGGGAATATCTATGTATCTGCGGATAAAGTTAATCCAGTCGATTGGCTAGAAGAGCTTATCACCTTAGCACACCCTGATCTTAAAGCTGACATCAATGCTCAGCTATGGTTGGGTTTCGAGCAAGGCACATTGCAAGATATCACAGTGGATATCAAACCCAGCACCTTGACTTGGCAAGAAGATGAAAATCAGCGCACGTTAGCATTAGACGATGCGCAATTTCTATTAAAGCCAGATCAGCAGGGATGGTGGGTGCAAAGTAGTGGTATCCAGTTTAGTCGCGATCAAGCATCGCTTGCTCCTATTTTATTTGAAGCGAGATGGTATAAAGATAACAAGACCTTTTGGCTAAAGGATATTAACGCCAACTTTTTAGCTGAGTTAGCACAACTTGCTAAATTCCCTGGGCGAGATTTGTTGTATGGTATAAATCCCAATGGTCAATTGAGCGCAGCAAGATTCAGCCTAGGTACTGATAATGCTTTTGCCGCATGGGGAGTCATTGAAGAGATTGCTTTTGAGCCATTTCGAGGGATCCCAGGAATTTATGGTACCAGGTTAGAGGTGAATGCGACTGATGAGCAAGTTAGGCTCAATTTAAGTGCTGAACAAACTGAACTGCTATCAAAAGAGACCTTCAAAGATAATATTAAGCTCCAGCAGCTCAGTGGCGATGTCTATATTCGCAATCAACAAGCACAAGGCTGGCAAGTTTCTAGTCCCAACTTTTGGCTTAGCAATCAAGATGTAGCGTTAGCCACAGAGTTTTCCTTGCAGTTATCTGATGACCCTTGGCTTGATTTATATGCGGAGCTACTCGGTGGGCGTGGAGAAATCGCCTCACAGTACTTTCCTGTCAGTATTATGCGTAAAAGCTTAGTCGATTATTTAGAAGCAGGGATCCAAGGTGGACAGCACTTACAGACACAGGTCTTACTGAGTGGGCCGCTTTCACAATTTCCTTTCGCCGATAAGCAAGGTCAGTTTGAAGTTAAATCACGTTTGAATGAGGTTACTTTTGGTTTTGCACCAGATTGGCCTAGCGTTACTTCAGGTGATGTCACACTACACTTTGAAAATGAAAGAATGGATATTTACGCACACCGTGGTGAACTTGTTAATCAAAGTATTGATGAGGGTGTCATTGTGAGTATTGCGGATTTAAATCACGCTGATGTGCTGACTGTTGATATTAATCACACCACTGAAGCGAGCACGTTACAGCCTTTCTTTGCGGCAACACCGCTCGCAGATCCGCTCGCGAATATATTAGATATTGTTCAAGGTAAAGGTGATGCAAAAGGGGATGTGCAATTGGCCGTCGACCTAGACTCAGGAGCCGTACATGCTAAAGGTGACATCTACCTAGACAACAATCCTGTTTTCTTGGCAAAGCCTGGGATGCAATTACAGCAAGTGAAAGGTGTGGTTAGCTTCGATGATGACACTATCAAAGTGAATAATTTGTCTGCTAAGTGGTTGGACATGCCTTTGTCGTTGGACTTATCGGGAAGCGGAGATAAGCAAAGTTATCAAGTCACGACCAAGGTCAGCCTTGAAGCAGGGATAGAGCAATTGCAACCGCACGCAAATGGAATTATTGACGGCTACTTAGAAGGCAATAGCGTGCTGAGCACTGAGCTTATCCTTAATTTTGCCGAAACTGGGTTTAACTATAAGGCCAAATTTGCGAGTGATTTACGGGGCATGACAAGTCATTTACCCGATCAATTCGCTAAACCTGCTGATCAAGCTAAGCTACTAAGCGGCACAGTATTAGGGGATGATATTTCGAATCTTGTTACGGCTAGCCTAGATAATCAATTGTATTTTAATGGCATCATTGAAAATGGATCCGGTGCGATGCGTAATGCACACCTGATAATTGGCAGTAAAGATGAAGGCTTAAATGCATCCGGTTTTGATATCACAATCAAACAGCAAGAAGTCGAGCTGCTGCCTTGGTTACCACTGATCAACCGTATTATCAAAGCGCCAAGTTCAGGCTCCGAAACTGCATTTTTACCAGCACTGAACCAGGTAAATGGCGCTTTCTCAAAAGTAACATTCTCAGAGATCCCTTTCCATGATGTTGACTTTACTATGGCTGCGATTGACGGCGCGATGCAGCTTAAAATCAATAGTAAAGAAATGCGCTCACAAGTGGCTATTCCAGCGTCAAACTCAAGTCGGCCTATTCACATTAACAGTGATTATTTACGTCTAAATTTACCTAAGGCAGAGCCGCAAGCACAAGATACGCTGGAAAGAGACATTCATTCTTTAGATTGGTTGTTGAGCTTACCTGCAACCGAATTTGTATGCAGTGACTGTAAAGTCGGTGAATATCAGTTAGATCAGGTTAATATGTCGTTGTTTGGAGATGGTAATAGACTCAATATCTCAGAGTTAGTGATTGACAAAAAAGATCATAAATTCAATGCCAGTGGCCGCTTTGAACAAGGTAAAACGACGCTAAGTGGTGCGTTAAACAGCGATGATTTTGGTGAACTAACGGATGAGTTTGATATTACTTCGACTATCAAAGACTCCCGCGCCAACATAGATTTTGCCCTCAATTGGCAAGGTGCGCCATACGAAATGGATTTACCTAGCCTGGGAGGTGAGTTGACTTGGCGCTTAGGTGAAGGTCATTTGGCGGAAATAAGTGATAAAGGGGCACGCGTCTTTTCGCTACTGAGTTTGGACTCTTTGATCAGAAAGTTGCGTTTGGACTTTAGAGATGTGTTTTCTAAAGGCTTTTTCTATAACAGTATGAGTGGATCGGTAAAACTAACGAATGGTATTGCGATCACGGAAGACTCAAAGCTTGATGGTGTGCCAGCTGATTTAACGATACGTGGCTATGCTGACCTCAATACTCATGAAATTAATTACGATTTAGCCGTCGCACCACAAGTCACTTCGAGTTTACCTGTGATTATGGCATGGGCGGTGAACCCTGTGACGGGGTTAGCTGCGCTGGCATTAGATAAGGTTATCCACTCCGCGCGAGTGATCTCTGAGATTAATTTTAAAATCACCGGAACGATGCAAGAGCCAGTGGTTACCGAGGTTGATCGTAAGAGTAAAGAAATTGAGTTACCTAAACCGGTTGTGCCTCCTAGTGACGGGGCTATGCCAGATGGAGCTGATGAGAATACCAGTAAAGAAGCACCTGCATTGAGCTCAGAATCACAACCAAGTGCTACACTTAAGCAAAGTGAGCAACCTCTTGTGTCGCAAAATAAGGAAAGTGGTAATGGCTAAAGTGATTGCGTTGCCAATGTGCTCGGCTAAAGCACCCCAAACAAATATAGATTACCTTAAAAGCCAGCTGGCTAAGTTAGTGGTTGAAGAACCAACCTTAGTCTGCTTACCTGAAACTTGGCTGGCATTTTGCGACAATGCGCAACAGACTTGGGAATACGCGCAGCATAATGAAGCACTGCTCCAAGAACTCTCAGCGCTGTGTCAACAACATAACATTTGGTTGGCGGCAGGTACCATCGCGATACCAAGTCAGAACGATAAATATCTGGCTGCGAGTTACTTATTTAATGCGAGTGGCGAAATCGTAGCACGCTATAATAAGATCCATCTGTTTGACGCCGATGTGAGTGACAAAACTAAACAATATCGAGAGTCTGAGCGAACAGAGTCAGGACAGGATGTCGTGGTAGTGGATAGTCCATTCGGCAGAATTGGATTAAGCGTGTGTTATGATCTGCGCTTTCCTGGTTTGTTCCAAATGATGAGAGCGAAGGGAGCTGAGCTATTTTTAGTCCCGAGTGCTTTTACCTGTGCAACGGGCAAGGCACACTGGCAGCCATTATTACAGGCAAGGGCGATAGAAAACCAATGCTATGTAGTTGCAGCCGCGCAAGTAGGTTGTCATGAAAATGGCCGAGAAACCTACGGACACAGTTTAATTGTATCGCCTTGGGGTGAAGTCTTAATTGACTCTGGTGCGAGTTTAGAACCCATTTCACAGCAGCTAGATAGCGCGTTTCTTGATTCGATCCGGCAAAAAATGCCGGTTGCGGATCATAACCGATTTAAAAGTGAGTTTTTATGAGTAATGTAGAGCAGAATTTACTGACCAATAGCCAGCTGACACGTGAGCAATTATCACAAACTCTCGAGTATATTCATCAGCACAAAGTAAATTATGCCGATCTGTACTTTCAATCAAGCTACCACGAAACTTGGGTGCTGGAGGACGGCATAGTCAAAGACGGCAGCTACAACATCGAACGTGGTGTTGGTGTGCGTGCCGTGAGTGGCGAGAAGACTGGCTTTAGTTATTCTGATGCCATCAATATTGAAGCGTTAACCAAAGCTGCAGAAGCTGCACGTAGCATTGCGCAAGCTGGCGAAAGCAGTAAAGTCCAGGTATTTAGCGATGTAAAAGCTCCCATTCAGTTTCAACCAGCACAGCCAATTACCAGTATGAGTGATGCGGATAAAGTGGCTTTACTAAGAGAGATTGAACAATGCATTCGCGATTTAGCGCCTGAGGCGCAGCAAGTGGTCAGTTCGCTGTCGGCGGTATATGAAGAAGTGTTAATTGCCGCAAGCGACGGCACATTTGCAACCGACATTCGCCCGCTAATACGCTTAAATTGCTCGGTACTCCTTGAGAAAAATGGTCGCAGAGAGCGTGGCAGTGCCGGTGGTGGTGCGCGTTTAGACTATGGTTACTTTAAAGAGTTAGTAGACGGTGCACCGAGATGGGTGCAGTTTGCCAAAGAAGCTGTGCGCCAAGCACGCGTGAATCTTGAGGCCATAGATGCTCCAGCAGGTGCGATGCCTGTGGTACTGGGTTCTGGTTGGCCGGGGGTGTTGTTACACGAAGCTGTTGGGCATGGCCTAGAAGGTGATTTTAACCGTAAAGGTGCTTCTGCATTCAGTGGTAAAATAGGTGAACAAGTCGCTTCGAGTCTTTGTACTGTGGTGGATGATGGCACGATAGCCGACCGTCGCGGCTCTTTGAATGTGGACGATGAAGGTACGCCTGCGGCATACAACGTACTGATTGAAAATGGTATTTTGAAAGGCTATATGCAAGACAAGCAAAACGCGAGCTTAATGGGCGTGGCGCCTACAGGTAATGCGCGTCGTGAGTCTTATGCCCATTTACCGATGCCAAGAATGACAAATACCTACATGCTTGCGGGTGAGCACAGTCAAGAAGAGATCATTCGTAGCGTAGATAAAGGTATTTTTGCTAGTAACTTTGGCGGTGGTCAAGTGGATATCACCTCCGGCAAATTTGTATTCTCAGCGTCTGAAGCCTACTTAATTGAGAATGGTAAGATAACCCAACCCATTAAAGGCGCAACGCTTATTGGCAATGGCCCTGAGGTGATGAAAAAGGTCTCGATGGTAGGCAATGACCTTGCGCTTGATAGAGGCGTTGGGGTATGTGGTAAAGATGGTCAAAGCGTCCCTGTGGGAGTAGGCCAACCGAGTTTGAAGATTGATGAAATTACTGTCGGTGGTACAGCGTAATACTACCTACGCAAACTATTGATAAGCAAAAAGTAATAAGCAAAAGGCGCAGCAGCGCCTTTTTATGTTGTATCAGAGCCACAACACTGCGTTACGGCATAATTGCTTCTTTTAAATACTGAAACAGCTCTTTGTAGGCTTTGCCTGGCTTCTCAGCTTTTACTTCTTTACTTGCTTGGCGCGCCATCTGGCGCATTTTTTGACGCTCAAGTTCAGGATACTTATTCAATAGCTCATTAATCTTGCTATCTCCTTTGGCAATCACTTCATCGCGAATAAGCTCAATCTTGTTCAGCAACACGTCTGCTTTATTGTTCTTATTTAGCATCAAATCCATCGCAGCCTGGATCTCTTCGACATTTGGAGTACTACGTAATGTCTTGGCAATGTAGTTCATATGACGACGGTAAGCATCTGTTTTAGCACGGATCCTATCCGCAACAGTCATGGCCTCTTTAAGCTCGTCCGTTAGAGGTAACTTCTCACGCTGCTTCTTGGCAAGCCCTGCAATTTCGCAGCCTAGTTCGTGCAACTCTAGCGCCTCGCGCTTAAGCTCGCTTTTTGAAACGTAAATAATCTCTTCTTCGGTCGTTTGCTCGTGTTTAGCCATTGGTCTTGTCTATACTAGTAAATATTAAGGTCTCTAACATTAGAGTATACCACAATTGATCACTACAATAGTTAGTAGCTGTGATAGCATATTAACTAATATGTTTTAGTTAGACGAGCGAGCGGATAAGGTATCTATGACTCAACCTCAACAACACCCTATATATAATCAAATTGATGATGTGAAAAATGCAGTTGCCGATGTGTTAGCGCATGCTAAAAAACTAGGTGCAACCTCGGCAGAAGCGGCGATGTCTAGCACCTCAGGTCTGTCTGTAAGTACACGAATGGGAGAGGTTGAAACCATTGAGTTTAATCAAGATGGAGGTCTTGGTATCAGCGTGTATGTGGGTAATCATAAAGGCTCAGCATCAACCGCAGATCTGAGTCCTGACGCCTTACGCTCAGTGGTTGAAAAGGCTGTAGATATTGCTCGGTTTACCTCGGATGACCCCTGTAATGGTGTGGCTGATAAAGCCTTGCTAGAGATGTCACCAACAGATTTAGATCTTTTTCACCCTTGGCAAGTTTCTCCCGATGAAGCCATTGAGCAATGTGTTGCTGCTGAAAAAGCCGCGTTAGAATTCGATCCTCGAATTGTGAATTCTGATGGCGCGAGCTTATCGAGCCATCAAGGGATCCGTGTATACGGCAATAGCCATGGCTTAATTGCAGGGTTTCCACGTACCAGGCACAGCTTGAGTACTATGGTGATTGGTAAAGAAGGTGAGCAAATGCAACGGGACTCTGCCTATTCGTTGTCCCGCGTGCACACGGATCTAAAATCTCCTGAAGAAGTTGGTTTGGAAGCCGCGCAGTCTACGCTGGCCAAATTAGGTAGTCGTAAGGTATCAACGCGTAAAGTGCCTGTTATTTTTCGAGCGGATATCGCGAACAGCTTATTTGGGCACTTAGTGTCAGGTATTGGTGGCGGCGCGCTATATCGTAAGTCTAGCTTCTTGTTAGACTCTTTAGACACACAAATTTTTAATCGCTGCGTAAACATTGAAGAGAAGCCACATCTACTAAGAGGGCTTGCTTCTAGTCCTTTCGATAGTGAAGGTGTAAAAACCATCGACCGTGAAATTATCACAGATGGCGTACTGAATACTTACCTATTGGCAAGCTATGCTGCACGTAGAATGAATATGCAATCGACAGGTCACGCGGGTGGGATCCATAACTGGTTAGTAAAACCAACACACGGTGATTTAACCAGTCTACTTGCGTCGATGGGTACTGGTTTGTTAGTCACTGAACTAATGGGGCAAGGTGTTAATACAGTAACCGGTGATTACTCAAGAGGTGCTGCTGGTTTTTGGGTCGAGAATGGTGAGCTGCAATATCCTGTGAGTGAAATTACGATTGCTGGCAATTTAAAAGATATGTTTATGGGGATTGAAGGCGTTGGCGGTGATATTGAGTGTCGAGGCGCAGTACAAACCGGCTCTATACTACTCAATAATATGCAAATAGCGGGCGAATAACTCTCTTCCTCAGCTCAAGAAATGCTGGCTTTGACCAGCATTTCCCGCCATTTCGACACTGTTACACTAATAACCAAGTCGCTGTGCCAAGGAATGCGAAGATCCCGACGATATCGGTAACGGTTGTTAGCACTACACTGCCAGCTAGTGCTGGGTCGATATTCATTTTCTTTAGCATAATAGGAATACTGGCACCCGCGATACCAGCTGCGACTAAGTTCATAAACATCGCAAAGGCAATAACGGCACCGAGTGTAAAATCCCATTGCCATATAGCAATAACCCCAGCGATCAATACAGACCAAAGCACACCGTTTAGTGCACCGATCGCCAGCTCTTTACCCATTAAAAACTTTTGGTTAGTTTGGTTAATATGACCAAGGGCAATACCACGAATAACTAGAGTTAGTGTTTGGCTACCGGCAACGCCACCCATACTTGGCACTATGCCATTTAACACTGCGAGAATAGGTAAAATATCCAGAGTACCTTCGAAGAAGCTCGCAACAAACGCAGCCATCAAGGCGGTTAGCAGGTTAATCCCAAGCCAAATAGAGCGGCGCTGGCTACTTTTTAGAACTGGCGCAAAAGTATCTTCTTCATCTTCAAGACCTGCCATACTTAATAAGCTGTGCTCGGCATCTTCACGGATAACGTCAACAACGTCATCAATGGTGACACGACCAAGCAAATGAGCGTTATCGTCAACGACAGGAGCAGAGATCCAGTTGTGGCGCTCAAAAAGCTGCGCCACTTCAGATTCGTCCATAGAGATAGGGATCGTTTCTTTATCTTCATCCATCCAGTCTCGAACCATACTGTCAGGAGATTTAGTTAATAAAGTATTGACTGATAAGGTGCCTAAAAAGCAGTTGTCTTTATCAACTACATATAACTCATCTGTACCATTTGGCAACTCACCTTTAAGACGTAGATATCTAAATACAACTTCTAAGGTAACATCGGGGCGAATGGTGACCGTGTCGGTGCTCATCAGGGCACCTGCCGAGTGTTCCTTGTAGGACAATGCTTGTGTCGCACGTTCTCTGTCTTGGCTATCCATCGCGCCGATAACATCTTGGTAGACGGTATCAGGCAGGCTCCTTAGGACATCACCAAGATCATCGTCGTCCATGTCTTCTGTAGCGGCAGCAATTAGTTCCGGCTCCATTTGGGCGATGATCCCAAGTCTTACGTCCTCTGACAGTTCCTCCAAGACATCCCCTTGGATATCTGGGTCGACGAGCTGCCATAACATAGAACGAACTTTATGCGGAGATGACTCTAACAGTAGTGCTGTATCACAAGGTGCCGTCTCTGCGAGCATGCGCCTAACTTGAACAAACTGACCACTGTTTAAGGCTTTGGTTACCTTTTGGAGTTGTTCCAGTGTGTAGTCTTGTTCAAATACTTCAGGCATAGGCATCCTTTTTGATAATAGTGGTGACTATCGTGATTAAGTTAACCCTATTCGTATACTTTATTGCAGAAATCAATTTCTTAATTTGAATGCTATTCGTGTTGTTTCTGCTGGTGGGTTGTTATCGTTAATACACCTTAAAGGTGTACGCAACGATAATTTAAGTTTACCTCGGTAACTAACTTTACCGCACGAAAGAAACCTAAATTGGTATTACAGTGTAACTCAGTTTACTGGGAACTACCAAGGTTTACGCTTAATTATGAGAGACTTATTAGACCACTTTGGTTACGGAGGAGGGGGAGATTAGCAGGGAGTAAATGAATCAGGCCTTATTGTTTTACCGGCGGTTATTCGGATTCATTAAACTTATTTTCTATCAGTCCACCAATGGCATCTAATGCATATTGAGCATCAGGGCCTTCGCAGACAACTCGTACCTCTTTGCCTTGGCTACTTTCAAGTAACAGCAGTGCTAGAACGCTATCAGCAGCTGCGCTTTTGTCTCCTTGATATAAGGTCACTTCGGCATCAAATTGGGTAGCTAATTGAGCAAGAACCGTCGCAGCTCGGGCATGCAGACCTAGCTTGTTCTGGATTAAAAACGTATCTTCTAACATTTAACCCTCTTGCTCACGATGACGAATTTTGACGTTAGGGTGGGTTTTAGCAAAACGCTCGCCTATGGTTTGTGCGAGGTATACCGAACGGTGCTGCCCTCCAGTGCATCCTATTGCGATTGTTAGATAGCTGCGATTGTTACGTTCTAAGTGTGGTAACCAAGTTTGTACAAAGGTTTGAATTTGCCAAGTAAACTTTTGCACGATGCTGTGACTCGACAAATAGTCTTTGACTGGCTGATCTAGGCCCGTGAGCGGCTTAAGCTCAGGTTCCCAATGTGGATTGGGTAAAAAGCGCGCATCAAAAACGTAATCCGCTTGTTTTGGAATACCGTGTTTAAAGCCGAAAGATTCAAAGGTAATAATGAGTTGTTTGTCTTTTTTACCTAAGATTTTTTCGCGAATATCTTCAGCAAGTTGATGAACGCTCAGGCCTGTAGTATCAATGAGGAAGTCGGCGCGAGTGATCAATACATCTAATAATTCTCGTTCTTTCTTAATTGCAACATCTAATGGGAGGTTATGCAGTGAAAGCGGGTGCAAACGGCGTGTTTCTGAGAAGCGTTTTATCAGGGTTTGATCGTCACTGTCTAAATAAAACAGGGTAGGTTTGGCGAAGCCTGGTAAGTACTCAAGAATGTCATTAAACTCGTCTTGTTCTTTAGGCAAGTTTCTAACATCAATGCTCACTGCAATTTTATTATAATTGTCGGAAACACTACGGACTAAAGAGGGCAGTAAGTTGACTGGAATATTATCTACACAATAGTAGCCTAAATCTTCCAATACTCGAAGCGCTACAGATTTACCAGAGCCAGATCGGCCACTGATAATGATAAGCTCGAGTCCTTTTTCTTCATCACTCATCAAATTCACCTTGGATCACTGCATATAACTCATCATCACTTTTTGCTTGCCTAAGCATTTTGCAAAAAGACTTGTCTTGGAGTGTATCAGCAATCGCCGCTAAGGTCTTCAGGTGCTGTTGATTATCACCTTCAGGTACGATGAATGCGACAAAAATATCGACCGGCTGCTTATCTATGGCTTCAAACTGGATCCCTTGCTCACTGACAAGTACCATTGCAAGGATTTTATCTAACCCTTCAAGTCGTCCATGAGGAATAGCAATGCCTTTACCAATCCCAGTGCTACCTAATTTCTCTCGCGCCATTAAAGCGTCCAAGATAGCATGCTGACTGGTATTTGGAATTTGACTATGAGCCAGTTCGCTGATGTATTCTAAAATACGTTTTTTGCTATTAAAAAGGACCGCAGCTTTACTGCAGTCCTTGTTCACTAATTCACTTAATTTCATCTTAGTGTCGAGTGAGCTTCTCTTTGTGTTTAATAACTTGACGATCTAGCTTGTTGATAAGGCCATCAATTGCGGCATACATATCTTGATGCTCTGTTGATGCAAATAGTTCGCCGCCGTTTACGTGTAATGTTGCTTCTGCTTTTTGTACTAGCTTCTCGACATCTAGGATCACATGCACGTTATTGATATGATCAAAGTGCCTTTCTAGCTTCGCAAACTTGTTGGTGACATAGTCTCTTAATGAGTCAGTAATTTCTACATGGCGACCAGTTAGATTTAGTTGCATAAGCATTTTTCCTTCTTGGGTTTTACGTCTTATATCAAACTTTTACGCTGATTTGACGGTGGAATGGCTAGGGATTCACGATATTTTGCAATCGTGCGTCTCGCTACCTTAATTCCTTGCTCAGCTAAGATATCTGCAATTTTGCTGTCACTCAATGGCTTCGCGGTATTTTCTGCAGCTATCAGCTTTTTGATAAGTGCCCTAATTGCTGTGGAAGAGCACTCACCTCCATTTTCTGTACTTACATGGCTAGAGAAGAAATACTTCAGCTCAAATATTCCCCGAGGTGTATGCATATATTTTTGTGTTGTCACACGGGAAATTGTGGACTCATGCATCTCAACCATTTCAGCAACATCATTTAGCACCATAGGGCGCATTGCTTCGGGGCCATGTTCAAAGAATGCCTGTTGTTGTTGCACAATGCAATTGGTAACTTTTAATAAAGTATCATTTCGGCTTTCTAAGCTTTTAATAAACCATTTTGCTTCTTGTAAATGAGAGCGAATAAACTGACTATCCGTACTGGATTTCGCCGTTCTAGACATCGCAGCGTAGTGATCGTTTACTCTTATTTTAGGCATAGCATCAGGGTTTAGCTCTACGACCCAACGACCTTTTACTTTTTTCACCGATACATCAGGGATCACATACTCAGGTTCTTCATGAATAATGCTTGCCGCAGGCTTTGGGTTAAGACTATGAATTAGCGTCATCACCTCTTTGAGATCGGCTTCTTTAAGGCGCGTTTTCTTAGCCAAAGTTCGATAGTCACGGCTGGCAAGCAAATCAATATGCTCTGTCAGGATCATTTTCGTTTCGGCAATCCATGGCGTATCTGGGGCGAATTGGTTTAGCTGAATACATAAGCATTCTTGTAAACTACGCGCAGCGATACCAACAGGGTCAAAAAGCTGAATACGTTTGAGTACGGCTTCGACTTCATCTAGCTCAATAGGCTCTTCGCTATCTTCGTCATTAATGCTCTCTAAAATGTCTTCGCAAGAGAGTGTTAAAATGCCTGACAGGTCGACCGCTTCAATAATCGCAATCGCAATAGCTCTATCTGTTGGACTAAATGGAGTCAACTCAAGTTGCCACATGAGATAATCATGGAGAGATTCAGAGGTTTCCCCTTGATAAACATTATCGTCATCAGGGAGTGGACCTGAGCTGGCGGCTGGAGCTGCGCTCATATACTCGTCCCAAGTGACATCCATGGCGAGATCATCGCTCACCGTGTCTTTGCTCATGGCGGTATCTGAGTCTATCTCATAGTCACTAACTGATGCTTCATCGCCTGAATTTTGATTATCTTCAGTGCTGCTCTTTTCTTGGCCGTGTTGGTCAGCATTTTCGCCGTCAGTATTATCACCTTCTTCCACTTCCAATAATGGATTGCTGTCTAATGCTTCTTGTATTTCCTGTTGCAGATCCAATGTACTAAGCTGCAGCAAGCGAATAGCTTGTTGCAGTTGTGGAGTCATTGTAAGTTGCTGCCCCATGCGCAGCTGTAATGATTGCCTCATGTATCTCTAACAATCCTTTTTAACAGTTATTAATACTACGTCTTAACTATAGCTTGAATTGTTCGCCTAGGTAGACATCTCTTACGGTTTGATCTGCCAAAACATGTTCTGGCGTGCCTGCAGCGATTAACTCACCATGTGAAACGATGTAGGCCTTTTCACATACGTCTAGTGTTTCTCTTACGTTGTGATCGGTGATTAATACACCGATACCGCGGTTTTTTAGGTGCTCTATGATTGTCTTTATATCTAACACCGAAATTGGATCAACACCAGCAAAAGGTTCATCTAACAGGATAAACTTGGGATTAGCAGCTAAAGCGCGAGCAATTTCTACCCGTCTTCTTTCGCCTCCCGATAATGCCATACCCTGTGAATCGCGAATATGTTGAATATTAAATTCATCTAATAACTCATTTAGCTCAGCCTCTCTTTCAACTTTAGTTAAGTCTTTTCGAGTTTCTAAAATCGCCATTAAATTTTGATAGACCGTGAGCTTTCTAAAGATTGAAGACTCTTGCGGAAGATAGCCAATGCCAAGTCGCGCGCGGCTATGCATCGGTAGTAAAGTGATGTCTTCGCCATCAATCTGAATAAAACCTTTATCGCTTGGTACTAATCCTACTATCATGTAAAAAGTAGTGGTTTTACCTGCGCCATTTGGGCCTAACAAACCTACAATACTGCCAGCTTGGACACTTAAGCCAACATTCTTGACGACTTCACGACCTTTATAACTCTTTGCTAAACCCGTTGCTTTGAGCTCGCTCATTAATTGTTACCTTCTTCCTGCGCTTTTTTATCTTTTGCGTCTTTTTTGTCATCTACAGGAACAAGTATGGTTCTTACACGGGAATCTTCTTGATCTGAGCGCTCAGCGCTGATCAATTGCTTTTCAATGTCGTAGGTGATGACTTGCGCATTGATTTTTTGCCCTGTTTGATTGATTTCCGCATCGCCAGAAATCACTAGGGTTCCTTTAGCTACGTCGTAACGGATTTCATTTGCTTTGGCTTCTAGCAAGTTGCCATCAGGTTGACGTTCGCTAAAAGTGGCAGGGCTGCCAGTTGCAACAAGCAGCTGTTTATTTGTACCAAGCTCTGCGCGGCGGTGAACCTCTAGGCGGTCAGCATTTATTTTTCTGTTGCCATGAATAATTACAACATTCTGTTCAAAAATACCGATATTGCTTTGCAGCTGAGCTTGCTGACGGCCAGCATCAATAATGACTTCATTTTGTTCTGCGGCAATAGCCAGAGTAGAACTTGCAAGCAAGCCGATGCAAACTAGGTTGTTAATGATTTTACTGGTCATAATAAATTGTCTTTGTGTGGTTGATGAGTTCGATCACTTGCTTTTGCAGATCCGCATGTAGCCCTTTACCCGTGATCCTAAGACTAGGACCCGTGATAACAACAGGGTGTTCCGACTTCATCAATTTTTGCTTAATTTCAACTCTTACATTGTCGGCATTAATATCAGTGATCATGGCGTTAGGTGTTAAATTCTTTGCCAATACATTGCCTTCCAAGATTAAAGTATTGTTTTCGTATAATGTTGCTTCCGATGAACTTATTTGCCAATTTTGCTCACCGTTATACAAAGTGAAAATAGGTTTTTCAAAGTGACTAAAGCCAAGATCTTGATACAACTCCATCTTATCAGCAGTTACTTGATAGTTTAATAAGCCATTTTCACTATAGGTCGTTTGTTGAAGCGTGGTTGCAACGTAATCTGGCTTAGCTAACGGTTCATCTTCCTTTGTTGGATCCGTCTCTGATGGATTGAACATGGGTGACCACATCCATATCATTAAAGAAGCGAAAACAATGAGTAAAATGACACGCAATACGGTCATGTACTTGATCCTTTGGAAGTTAATAAGTGCTTCTGGCTAAGCATAATGAGATCAGTAAGCTCTCTCACAGCACCAAAACCACCAGGCATTAAGGTCGTGTAATGAGCGATGTGCTTAACAAGAGGATGTGCATCATTGACGGCAACGGCGAAACCGACTCGTTCCATTACGGGTAGGTCTGGACCATCATCACCAATATACGCGATTTCATCATCGCTAAGGTTAAGCTTAGCTTTCAGTTCATCATATGCCACTACCTTGTTTTCTTGACCTTGGTAAATATAAGTTACATTTAAACTAGTCATGCGTTGCTGAACAATTTGTGAATGTCTTCCTGTGATCACTGCAACCTCAATTCCACAATCAATCAAAGCCTTAATACCAAACCCGTCTTTGGTATTAAAAGCTTTCAGTTCTTCGCCATTATTGCCAAGGTATATACGGCCATCTGAAAACACGCCATCAATATCACAAATCAATAATTTAATTTGCTTTGCTTTTTCCCAAGCTGTAGTTGAAATTGCCTGATATAAATCTTCAAACTGCATTACAGTACCCCCGCTCTAAGTAAATCCTGCGTATTTAAGGCACCAACCGGAACGTTGTTTTCATTTACCACAATTAAGCCATTAATTCGCTTGGTTTCCATGATATTGAGTACCTCAGCCGCGAGCATATCGGCGCGTGCTGTTGTACTTTTTGCCGTCATTACTTGCGTGATAGGGGTGGTGTGAATATCGATCTTTTGTTCAATAATACGGCGTAAGTCGCCATCGGTAAAAATACCTTGTAATTGTATGTTTTCATCTACGATTGCGGTCATACCTAAACTTTTGGCAGAGATCTCAAACAAGGCCTCTTTAACTGTGCAATGGCTGTCGACCATTGGGATTGCATCTCCTTGATGCATGACGTCAGCAACGGTTAGTAGTAGTCGTCTTCCTAAACTACCGCCAGGATGGGAGAGCGCAAAATCATCAGCCGTGAAGCCTCTGGCTTCAAGTAGCGCAACTGCGAGTGCATCACCCATCACTAGCGTAGCTGTGGTGCTAGCTGTAGGTGCAAGCCCTAATGGGCACGCCTCTTTTGATACTTTGACACAAAGATGGACTGTCGCGTTTAGAGCCATTGTAGAGTTAGGGTTACCTGTCATGGAGATTACTGGCGCACCTAAGCGCTTAATCACAGGTAGGATTGAGATTACCTCTTGGGTTTCCCCCGAGTTGGAGATCATCAATACTACATCATCTTTGGTGATCATACCCAAGTCGCCGTGACTCGCTTCGCCTGGATGAACAAAAAACGCAGGACTGCCGGTACTTGCGAGCGTTGCTGCAATTTTATTACCAATGTGGCCAGATTTACCCATGCCAATTACGATGATCCGGCCTTGGCAGCCAAACATAATTTCACAGGCTTTTGCAAATTGTTGATCAACGAACTGCTGCACTTCTTCTATTGCTGCAAGTTCGGTAGCAAAAACTTGATTTGCAGAATCGATAAATGGGCTCTTTGTCACTAGACTTCCTTAAATGATGTAGTAAATGTAACCGGCGAAGCTTGCGACAAGTATGCCGCCTTCTAAACGGTTAATGCGACGCTTACCTGTCAAGCTGAGGCTCATTAGGATAAGCAGCAGTGTCGCGCCGAGCATAATAAAGATATCACGTGAAGCAATATTGGCGTCGAGGACGGATGGATTCATGATCCCGGCAATCGATAGCACCGCCAAGATGTTAAAAATATTCGAACCAATAATATTACCAAGGGCTAAGTCGTCTTCATTTTTCAACACGCCAGCAATACAGGCGGCAAGCTCTGGTAGGCTAGTGCCAACGGCAATAATGGTTAGCCCTATAAGCAAGTCACTCATACCAAAATATTTGGCTATATCAACGGCTGCACCAACCAAGTAATCCGCGCTAACTGGCAGTAGGATCATTCCTACAACTAACCAAAATAAGGCCTTTTGAGTTGGGATATTATCTGGTACTTCCTCGCAGGCCTCACTTACAAATGGGTCATCGCTATCTCCATCACCACGTTTTGTGATGATGATTAATGTGATCAGAAAAGCGATAAAACCCACTAATAATAAAACACCTTCAACGAAGCTAAAGTGGTTATCACTTACGATATACCACGCAACTAGTGAAACGATAACTAACAGCGGCATTTCGCGGCGTAAAATACCAGAACCGACTGATAGCGGTCTTAATAACGCAGTAAGGCCCAAAACGAGCAAAATATTGGCAATGTTAGAACCTATGGCATTACCTACGGCGGTGTCTGTTTTATCTGCAAGAGCGGCTTGCGCAGCAACCATCATTTCTGGCGCTGAAGAACCCATGGCCACAATAGTTAAACCAACAATTAATGTCGGTACACCAAAGTTTCGTGCAAGAGCAGCCGCACCAAAAACAAAGCGGTCAGCACTCCAAACCAATGCAATGAAGCCAAGAATGAGAATAACAAACGATAAAACCATGAACCTCTAGCCAATAGGATTAAAATTTCGTTAGATACTACCAAAAGCGCTCTGGAAAGTATAAGCAAACCGTTACATTTCACGACTTACAAAATTTTACCAAAACGATTTTCCATCTTGTTTGAAAAAAAAGTATCATACTTGGATGAATATAGTCTGGATCTGGAGAGCGACTTGTCGCAGTCAATTGTAGAAATCAAGGATGTAACCTTCTCTCGGGGTGAAAGGATCATCTACAAAAACATGAGCTTTTCTGTACCAAAGGGCAAAATTACCGCAATAATGGGGCCGAGCGGTATTGGTAAAACCACCATGCTTCGTTTAATTGGTGGTCAGCTTAAGCCTGATAGCGGTGATATTCTTTTTGCTGGAAACAGTATCCCTAATATGTCACGAACAGCTTTGTATCAAGCTCGAACGCGCATGAGCATGTTATTTCAAAGCGGTGCTTTGTTTACCGATATGAGTGTGTTCGACAATGTGGCTTTTCCCCTACGCGAGCATACTGAACTATCTGAAGAGTTAATTCGTTTAGTGGTGTTGATGAAGCTCCAAGCCGTTGGTCTTCGTGGTGCAAAAGATTTAATGCCAGCGGAGCTTTCTGGTGGTATGGCAAGACGTGCTGCTCTAGCGCGTGCTATCGCGCTTGATCCTGAATTAATTATGTATGATGAACCGTTTGCAGGTCAGGATCCGATTTCCATGGGTGTTCTAGTTCGGTTGATTAAGTCTCTGAATGAAGTGTTGGGGTTATCGTCGCTGATAGTCACCCATGATGTCACCGAAGTGCTGAGTATTGCCGATCACGTCGTCATTATTGCTGAGCAAGGTGTGATTGGTACAGGAACCCCTGAGCAGATGCTTGAACACGAATCGCCATTAGTGCAGCAGTTCTTACAGGGCCTTGCGGATGGGCCTGTACCATTCCACTTTAAAGCGCCTGATTATCAGCAAGCGCTGTTGCAAGGAGAGTGAATATGGTCGACTTTTTACAAAAACTAGGCCACAAAACTCTTAGCCGTTTTGCTGCGCTTGGCCGTGCCACAACGATGCTTTTTGGTGCGCTATGTAGCTTACCTAATTTCCGAAAAGGCACGCCACTGTTGATAAAGCAACTTTACATGGTTGGTCATCAGTCATTGTTGATTATCATGGTGTCGGGTTTATTTATCGGCATGGTATTGGCATTACAAGGCTATACCGTGTTGGTTGGATACGGCGCAGAAGATAGCCTAGGGCCTTTGGTTGCTTTGAGTTTACTCAGAGAGCTAGGCCCTGTGGTAACCGCACTCTTATTTGCAGGGCGCGCAGGCAGTGCGTTAACTGCAGAAATCGGTTTGATGAAGGCAACTGAGCAATTATCTAGTTTAGAAATGATGGCGATAGACCCGCTTAAGCGCGTGGTAGCCCCTCGCTTTTGGGCCGGTTTTATTAGTATGCCATTACTCGCACTGATATTCTCTGCGATCGCTATTTTAGGCGCACACTTGGTGGGTGTTGATTGGTTAGGCGTAGATTCAGGTAGCTTCTGGTCAATTATGCAATCGCAAGTGTCGTTTCAACAAGACATCTTAAATGGTCTTATTAAGAGTTTCGTATTTGCACTATTAGTAACTTGGATCGCGCTATACAAAGGCTATGACTGTATTCCTACTTCAGAAGGAATAAGTAAAGCGACGACAGAGACGGTAGTACATTCTTCACTGGCTGTACTTGGCTTTGACTTTGTATTAACAGCGGTTATGTTCTCAAGTTAAAAGGTTTTTAAAAATGAATACACGGAAAATAGAAATTTTAGTTGGCTTGTTCGTGGCGTTGGGCGTTGCTGCATTTGTAATGTTGGCGCTAAAGGTGGCTAACTCAGGCTTAAGCGGGAATGGTGAGACCTACACCTTACAGGCTAAATTCGAAAATATAGGCTCGTTGAAAACCCGTGCTCCAATTAAGGTGGGTGGGGTTGTGATTGGTCGTGTTGATGGAATTCACATCCATCCACAAGAGTTCGTGCCGGTAGTTTCAATGAGTTTAGATAAAAACTACGAGTGTCAGTTTTCTGATACATCGTCGGTTTCGATTTTGACGTCGGGCATTTTAGGTGAGCAATATTTAGGTATTTCTCCCGTTATTGCCGCCGAATCAGCGAAGCAAAAATGTCTTGGTCAGGAAGTAACGAGTGAAGATAGCGTTGATCTAGAGTCTCTCTTTGGTGTGGAAACAAAGGCATTAAAAGACGGTGACATGATCACAGATACAAAATCCGCACTTGTATTAGAAGAGCTAATCGGTCAGTTCCTATTTAATCAAGGGAGCGAGTAAATATGTTAAAAAATATCTATGTAAAATGTCTGACTTTGTTTGTAGCCTTGATGGCTACTGCATTGGTTCAGGCGAAAGAAGTGGACTCAAGCGATCCATACAAAATGGTAGAGCAAGTTGCGGCGCAAACTTTTCAGCGTGTTACCAAAGATCAAAGCATCATTGCAAAAGACAAAGAACACCTACGTGTGATCGTTGAAGAAGAGCTCTTGCCTTACATTGATTACAAATATGCCGCGTATCGTGTACTAGGATCTTATATTCAGACCGTCCGCAATATTGAGGATAAACAAGAGAAAGCAGCAGCTGTTGAGCATATTAAAGAGTTTATTGAAGTATTCAAAAATTACTTGGTAGCGACTTATGCTGGCGTGTTTACTCAATATAAAGATCAGAAAGTAGAATTTGGTGAGCATCGCCCATTTGAGAGCGAGGGCGTGGTGGTTGTTAAGACCAAAATTGTAGAGCCTGGAAAGCCTGATATCAAAATTGACTTTAAGGTTAGACGTGGTCAAGACGGCGATTGGCGTGCTTTTGACATGATGGCGGAAGGCATTAGTTTACTCGATGCCAAACAATCGGAGCTACACGGTATTTTGCGCCAGCAAGGTATTGAACATGTGATCCAACTGTTGGATAAAAAGAGCAAGCTACCAGTGCAATTTAGAGGGGATGATGGTGACGCCTAATATTTCATTCACCGAAAGTAAAGGTGAAATCGTGTTAACTGGTGAACTTACGAGAGCGAGTTTGCCAAGCGCACTGAAACAGTCAACCATCGTTCAAGTGTTGAAAAATGCACAATCAACCGTCTATTTTAACCTTTCTGAGGTGACAAGGGTTGACACTGCGGGCTTAGCTTGGTTAATTCACTCTTTAGGTCAATTGAAACAGCGCGACATTCGTCTCGAGCTGAAAAATACGCCTGAACAACTGCAAAATTTAATGGAGTTGGGACAGGTGACAACCCTATTTGAGTGAGTCTAATGGAAACAAATCAAGTCGAAACTTTATTAAAAGATGCGCTATCACTTGACGAGATCATCGTCAAAGCTAATGGTAGTCACTACGAAGTCATTGCTGTTGGAACGTGTTTTGACGGATTAAGAAGGCTGAAAAGAGAACAGCTTATCTATGGCCCACTGATGGATACTATTAAAGACGGCACTATGCATGCTGTTAGCATCCGTGCATTCACACCTGATGAATGGCAAAAAGAGCGCAAATTTATTCTTCCACAATAACGGAGTGCCGCAATGGATCAGTTTGTTATCCAAGGTGGCACCACTTTAGCCGGTGAAGTCACTATTTCCGGGGCTAAAAACGCAGCCCTACCTATTTTATTCGCCGCTCTGCTTGGTGATGGTAAAAGCCGTTTTTCTAATGTACCGCACTTACGCGATATTGGTACCACTGAAGCTTTATTAAAAACATTAGGTGCTGCAGTTGAGTGGGATGGTGATATCTTAGAAATCAATGGTGCCACGGTAAATAGCGTGCTTGCACCTTATGAGCTCGTTAAGCAAATGCGTGCGTCGGTCTTGGCGCTAGGCCCATTAGTTGCAAGGTTTGGTCAAGCTCAGGTTTCACTGCCAGGAGGTTGTGCTATCGGTGCTCGTCCTGTCGATCTGCATATTTCTGGCCTTGAGAAAATGGGTGCTAAGATCAAAGTTGAGAATGGTTACATCCATGCGGTAACTGAGGGTCGTCTGCGGGGCGCCGAGATCTTTATGGAAACCGTCAGCGTTGGTGCTACTGAAAACTTACTGATGGCTGCAACCCTCGCCGATGGTAAAACTGTGATAGACAATGCTGCGAGAGAGCCTGAGATTATTAACTTAGCGGAATGCTTAGTTGCTATGGGTGCCAAGATCAGCGGTGCAGGCTCCAGCCGAATCGAGATCGAAGGCGTTGAACGTCTCAACGGTTGCGAGCATAAAATCCTTCCAGATCGTATTGAAACGGGGACCTTTTTAGTTGCTGCGGCAATGGCAAAAGGCGAAGTACTCTGTAAAAACACGAATTATCATAGCCTTGAGCCTGTACTTGAAAAGCTACGAGCTGCTAATGCTATTGTTGAGGTAAGTGAAGACAATATTTATGTAGATATGCGTCAACGCACTTTGAAAGCCGTTAATATCAAAACCATGCCACATCCAGGTTTTCCAACAGATATGCAGGCTCAGTTTACTGCATTAAATGTGGTGGCTGAAGGGAGTGCGACAATCACAGAAACTATCTTTGAAAATCGCTTTATGCATGTGCCGGAGCTACAGCGCATGGGCGCAAATATTCGTTTAGAAGGCAACACAGCAATCTGTGGTGAGACTGAATCGCTATCAGGTGCTCAGGTGATGGCAACCGATTTACGCGCATCAGCGAGTCTTATATTAACGGGAATTGTTGCAACGGGCGAAACCGTTGTCGACCGCATCTATCACGTTGATAGGGGTTATCAGAAGATAGAAGATAAGCTAAGTCGTTTAGGTGCAAATATAAAACGCCGTAAAACCTAAGCTTAATTAAGTAAGTTAGTATAAAAAACGAAAAAGCGTCCATCTGGACGCTTTTTGCTTAACCTTTTTGCCTAATATAACCCTGTTTCGAGTTCAGCGACTTCCACCGTAATGGTGAGGCGCTGCCCCCCTCTGAGTACTTCAAACTCGAGTTTTGTACCAGGCGCGGTATTACCTATCGTCTTTAATGTCCTCTGTGGATTAGTCACAGGCTCTCCACCTACTTTAACGACAATATCGTGTTCTTTCATACCTGCTTGCCATGCAGGGCCTAGTGGGTCTAATTCGCTCACCGCAAGGCCGACAATTGGTGTGTAGAGATCCGTTACGCTTTTACCTGTATTGTCAACTGGCGTGCCTCTGAAGCCGAGATAACCTCGGATCACTCGGCCATCCATAATGAGTTTATGCATGACATCCAATGCAAGGTCATAAGGGATTGCAAACGAGATACCTTGAATATCAATGTTCAAGCGCGTGCGAAATTGTGCAGAGGTAATACCAACGAGTGCACCATTAGAATTGACAACGGCACCACCGGAATTACCAACATTAATTGCCGCATCCATTTGCAGTAAATTATTGAACTGGCTTTCCGTAAGTGTTTGTTTACCTGTAGCACTGATAATACCTTGCGTAATGGTTTGTCCAATGTTCAACGGATTACCAATTGCGAGCACCACATCTCCAACACGGGGCGAGTAATCATGATCGATAGGAATGACTGGCAAATTCTCTGCTGGAATTTTTAATAAAGCTAAATCCGTAATGGTGTCAAAGCCAATTAGTTGCGTATCGCTATACTGGCGGCCATCAGGAAGAAGCACAATGATTTGATCAGCATTGTTCACCACATGATAGTTTGTCAGTATGTAACCGTCTCGGCTCATAATAACACCAGAGCCAAGCTCTCTAACCGTACTTTGGCGCTGATATCTTGGTTGATTGCTAAAACCCTCGGAAAAAATCGTCACGACCGCTGGAGCGGTTTTTTCTACTGCATCAGCAAAACTCATATGGTGGGCCTGAATATGTGGGGCCTCAAGCTTTGGCAGGTTTTCCCTTAATTCAGGATTAAACCAAATGATGATAAAAGCGATCCCAAGCCCGGCAAGCAGCGGTGGAAAAATGAATTTAATTAATTTGAACACAAGAGCTTATATTTATCGTTATCTGATACTGTTAATAATGACACAAAAAAAAACACAGCGACAAGTTTCGCTGTGTTTCATTTTAATATTTCTCGATTTCGTTACTGAATGAGGTAGAAAACCGTTTCACGGTCACGCTTAATCCCAAGCACAATATTGCCTTTGATACCGTCGATAAGCTTAGACATATCTTTGACGCTAGTAACGCGTTTTCGATTCACTTGCATGATCACATCGCCCTCTTCAAGTCCAACACGTGCTGCTGGTGAACGAGGTTCTATAGATGTGATAACGACACCTTCATTGCCGTTGCGCTCGCCACTCTCTAGTACCGCACCTCGTAGGTTTGGATGTACGTCCTCAGCGTTAGCCTGTTCTTCTTGCTTGCCACCAAGCTCCACGTCGATAAATTTGGTCTTGCCATCACGGTAGACGCCAAGTCGCACTTCACGACCTTCACCCATTGTCGCCACTTTACCGTGAAGTTCATTAAAGCTCTCAATTTCGTCTCCGTTTAGGCTGACAATAACATCATTGGCTTTCAGGCCGGCTTTGTCCGCTGCTGAGTCTTCAACTACACGCATGACATAAGCACCACGTTTAACTTCGAAACCTTGCGCTTTAGCTAGACCAGCATCTAGGGTACGGCCTAAAATACCTAATGAGCCACGGCGAACTTCGCCATACTCGACAATTTGGTCCACCAGATTTTTCATCATGTTTGACGGAATAGCAAAGCCGATCCCTACATTTCCACCAGATGCACCTAAAATAGCAGTGTTGATACCAATGAGTTCGCCGTTTAAGTTAACCAAAGCACCACCTGAGTTACCTTGGTTGATTGCCGCATCTGTTTGGATAAAGTCTTCATAGCCTTCGATATTCAGGCCGCTACGACCTAGTGCACTGATTATCCCTGAAGTGACTGTATGACTTAAACCAAATGGGTTACCAATAGCAACGGAAAAATCACCCACTCTCAACTTGTCTGAATTAGCGAGTTTGATTTCTGTTAGGTCTTCGCCATCGATTTGTAGTAATGCGATATCAGATTCGGCGTCGCTACCGATTAATTTAGCCTCAAACTCTCTGCCATCCTTCAGAGTGACCAGCATTTCGTCTGCATCATCAATAACGTGATTGTTCGTAACCACATAGCCTTTATCTGCATTGATAATGACACCTGAGCCGAGGCCACTAAAAGGGCGCTTTTGACTACGTGGTTGCGGTTGTCCAAAGAAAAAATCGAAAGGGTCGACGCGACGACGCACTTCTTTAGCGCCTTTTACTTGGATACTGACAACGCCGGGGGCTACTTTTTCCAGCATGGGTGCTAGCGTTGGCAGCTGCTGGCCGTCTACGGCAACAGGAAGTTTGGCCATGCTTTGCTGCGGTAACAGCAATAAGCTAGAAGAGAGTAAAGCGGCCGATAACAAAGATAGTTTAAATTTCATAGTCGTGAAGTACTCCGCTATTAGCGTTAATATAGGTCATAAGAGGCTGATAACTAGCCTCTTATTAGTAATCAATAACTTCTTTTAAAGACTATGGGGTCGACAAAAAGTTTCATCAAGAGGCTTTAATTTGCTCACTTTCTTTTTTTTGACCAGAAAATAACCCAGTTTCACCTTCTGCATAATCACTTGGTGGCGCCTCAAAGCTTGGATCTTGCTTACGTCTTCTCTCTGGACGTGCTTGTAGAGAAGCTTGTAGCTGTTCTGTGGTCTCTTTCGAGAAAAAAGGCTCCGCAGGATGAGATGGGCGATCCTGTGTAAGTAGCTGATTCGTTTCTTCCACGTGGGTAAGCAATTGCTGATAGCTATCTTGCATTTTATTTACCAGCTTTTTGGTGCTAGATAGGTGATCTGATACATCTTGACGATATTGCTCAAGGTCGTGTTTAGCTTGTTGTGCTTGCACTTCTAACTCATGGTGTTTGAACTGCTTTTTCGTTACAAAGCCACCTAAAAAGAATGCAGCAATGGCAACAATAATCAGTAATCCAAGCCAAGTAACGGTAGTCATATGTTTCTCCCTGTGTGCCTCAACGGCAAATAAAATTAAAACTCTGTTAGAGTTAAATATACGCTGTGAATACAGTCGTGTTAATATAACCTACAAACAAATCGTAAAAAAATATTTAAGTCGATGACGCCTTGGGAAAAATATCAGCAAGACCTACAACGTGATGATTTTCAATATGACAGTGCGCAAGAAAATGCCGTAAAGCATTTACAGCGACTGTATGACGACCTTGTCAATCAGCCACCAGTCAAACAAAGTTTCTTCTCACGCTTGTTTGGCAAAGTTGAGCAACCAAAAGTGAAGGGTTTATACTTTTGGGGTGGAGTAGGGCGTGGAAAAACTTATCTAGTTGATACTTTCTACGATGCGTTGCCGACGGAGCGCAAAATGCGGGTGCATTTTCACCGCTTTATGCATCGTGTTCACGCAGAATTGAAAAAGCTCAAAGACATAAAAAATCCGCTGGAAAGCATTGCCGACACTTTTAAATCAGAAACTGATCTTATTTGTTTTGATGAATTTTTTGTCCAAGATATCACCGATGCCATGCTACTTGGTGGATTAATGCAGGCGCTGTTTGAACGTGGAATCGTATTGGTAGCGACTTCTAATATAATCCCCGATGAACTGTACCGAAATGGGCTCCAGCGAGCTCGATTTTTACCTGCCATTGAGTTGGTAAAGGCCAATACTGAGGTTGTTAATGTAGACTCGGGTATTGACTATCGTTTACGTACTTTGGAACAAGCGGAAATTTTTCACAGTCCGCTTGATAAGCAAGCGGATGAAAACTTATTCGATTACTTTAACAAATTGTCTCCAGAGCCGGGTACTGCTGGCCAAGCAATCGAGATTGAAGGTCGGATGATCCAAACTCGAATGGTGTCTGACTGTATCGTTATGTTTGACTTTCCTGCGCTATGTGAAACCGCTCGTTCGCAAGTGGATTACATGGAAATCAGCCGGTTATATAACACTGTTATCTTGTCTAATGTGAAGCAAATGGGCCAGCAAAACGATGATGCTGCAAGACGTTTTATTGCGCTTGTGGATGAATTTTACGAGCGAAATGTGACGCTTATCATCTCGGCGGCGGCGCCTATTACTGAACTTTATACCGATGGCACACTGAATTTTGAGTTCAAACGCTGCATAAGCCGTTTGCAAGAAATGCAATCCCATGAATATTTAGCAAAAGAGCACTTAGCCTAACGGCAATTACTTTTCTGTTAAGAGGACTTGTTCGACATGGGGTGGTAAACATCGTATTTGAATAAGTCCGTTTCACGCATACGTCATCGTTTCGTTGGATTTTTTGCCTTTTCGATTTTTTTCGAAATTCTTCAGATTTTCTTGTAGAAAAAAGCACCAAGCGCTGGTTTTCACCCAGAAGGCTTGCTATAATCCGCGGCCTGCCACGTTGCGTTCTATTGCCCTCGTCGGCTTAGCCACTGACTTGAGCGGCATAAAAGTCTTAAACTCGAAGGGGTTAAAGCAAATACAAGTAGAGCGGTAGTCCAAGGACTGCCTGTGGTTTTAAAATTGAAAACTTTGGATTTTTATAATGAAAACGTTTGTTGCTAAACCAGAAACTGTAAAACGTGACTGGTACGTAGTTGACGCTGAAGGTAAAACTTTAGGTCGCATCGCTACTGAAATCGCTCGTCGCCTTCGCGGTAAGCATAAAGCTGAGTACACTCCACACGTTGACACTGGTGATTACATCATCGTAATCAACGCTGAGAAAGTTACTGTAACTGGTAATAAAACTCAGGACAAAATGTACTATGCTCACTCTGGTTACCCAGGTGGCCTTAAGTCTATCAACTTTGAGAAACTTCAAGCTAAAAAGCCTGAAATGATCATCGAGAAAGCGGTTAAAGGCATGTTACCTCGCGGTCCTCTAGGTCGTGAAATGTTCCGTAAACTTAAAGTTTACGCTGGTAACGAGCACAACCACGCTGCACAGCAGCCTCAGGTTCTAGACATTTAAGGAGCACTATCATGGCAAATCAATACTACGGTACAGGTCGTCGTAAAAGTTCAAGTGCTCGCGTATTCCTACGCCCAGGCACTGGCAACATCGTAATCAATAAGCGCTCTTTAGAAGAGTTCTTCGGTCGTGAAACTTCTCGCATGGTTGTTCGTCAGCCTCTAGAGTTAGTTGAAATGACAGAAAAGTTTGACTTATACATCACTGTTGCAGGTGGTGGTACAACTGGTCAAGCGGGTGCTATCCGTCACGGTATCACACGTGCACTAATGGAGTTTGACGAGTCACTACGTCCAACTCTACGTAAAGCTGGCTTTGTTACTCGTGATGCTCGTAAAGTTGAGCGTAAGAAAGTTGGTCTTAAGAAAGCACGTAAGAAGACACAGTTCTCTAAGCGTTAATTTATTACGTTTCAAGAATTCAAAAACCCAGCTTATGCTGGGTTTTTTGTTTTTAATACTGTGGAACTCAGCAATTGGAGTAAGCTTGTTCTTGAGATTTCCTTCAATTTCGCTCAAAAATATCGCATCGAGTTAAAAAAGTTCAATAAATATAATAATTAGTGCAAATCGAGCGGTAACTTGGCGGTTTTTTTTGCTACAATTGGCGGAGCAAGTAGAAAGACCTGAGATCCAGTCATGCGATTTGGTGCGTATCCTTAGTCGGGGGTTGATCTTAGTCAGTATATTGTTGTGTCAGACGCGATATCATGAATACGCGGTTTCATGCTCGAAGTAATCATAGATGATTATCTGCGGGTTTATTCGGGCATGGATCTGGAATAACCTTGTTTTAATCAAGGTATTTATTTATGATCGCGTCTATTTTGTAATTTCTTAAATTAACCTGCTGTAACTGATGTTCTCAATATAGCAAGTGTTGGGAATCAAGTGGAGATAAGTGGATGAGCAATGCGCCTGTAGACAACAGCCGACGTCGCTTTTTAACTATCGCTACCTCTGTTGTAGGTGGCGTTGGTGCGGTTGGAGCTGCTGTTCCTTTTATTGCGTCCTGGAATCCAAGTGAGCGAGCTAAATCTGCAGGTGCGCCTGTAGAAGTAGATATCAGCAAACTTGAGTCTGGACAACTTATTCGTGTTGAGTGGCGAGGCAAACCTGTTTGGATTGTTAATCGTACACCAAAAATGCTAGAACAAATGAAGCAACACGAAGACCAACTTCGTGATCCTAACTCTGAAGAGCCACAACAGTTGGCGTCTGCGCAGAACGGTTTTCGTTCTAAGCGACCTGAGATCTTCGTCGCTGTTGGGATTTGTACTCACTTAGGATGTTCACCATCTTTCCTTAACGGAAGTTTTGGCGAAAAAGTAGAAGGCACTGATAGTGGTTTCTTCTGTCCTTGTCACGGTTCGAAGTTTGATATGGCGGGTCGCGTATTCCAAAACGTACCTGCACCTCTAAACTTAGAGATCCCACCGTATACCTTTATTGACGACACTACTATTTTGGTAGGTGAAGAAGAAGGGGTTGCATAATGTCTGTAAATGTAGATAAAGCAGAAAATACGGGCGTAGTGGGCAAAGTTGTTGATTGGATCGATGCTCGTATTCCAATGACTCGCGTCTGGAATATGCATATTGCTCAATACCCAGCGCCAAAGAACTTTAACTTCTGGTACTTGTTTGGCTCACTCGCCATTTTAGTATTGGTAAACCAGATTGTGACTGGTATCTGGCTGACTATGAACTTTGTTCCTTCTGCTGAAGGTGCCTTTGCATCAGTAGAATACATCATGCGTGATGTTGAATATGGTTGGTTATTGCGATACTTACACTCCACTGGCGCGTCCGCGTTCTTCGTGGTGGTCTATCTCCATATGTTCCGCGGTATGATTTATGGTTCTTACCAAAAGCCACGCGAACTTCTATGGTTGTTTGGTATGTTTATCTTCTTAGCGCTAATGGCTGAAGCATTCATGGGATACTTACTTCCTTGGGGCCAGATGTCTTTCTGGGGTGCTCAGGTAATCATTTCATTATTCGGTGCAATCCCTGTAATTGGTGATGACTTAACGCTTTGGATCCGTGGTGACTACGTTATTTCAGGTGCAACGCTTAACCGCTTCTTTGCACTACATGTTATTGCCCTACCATTAGTACTGGTTATCTTGGTATTCCTTCACATTGTTGCACTTCACGAAGTAGGATCGAACAACCCAGACGGTGTTGAGATCAAGCGTAAGAAAGGCTCTGTGGCTGAGGAAGACAAACCTAAATTTAAATTCCATGAATACTACACTGACAAAAAAGATATTGTGGATGCAATTCCATTCCACCCTTACTACACAGTAAAAGATGTCTTAGGTGTTGCTGGCTTCTTAATTTTCTTCTGTGCAATTGTTTTCTTCGCACCAGAAATGAACGGTTTCTTCCTTGAAGCGCCAAACTTCGAAGCAGCAAACCCGCTGAAAACGCCAGAGCACATTTTCCCAGTTTGGTACTTTACGCCATTCTATGCGATCCTTCGTGCAATCCCTGATAAGCTAATCGGCGTACTTGCGATGGGTGCATCAATTGTAGCATTGGCACTATTGCCTTGGATTGACCGTGGTTCTGTTCGTTCGATTCGCTACCGCTGTGGCTTCCATAAGTTGAACATTGCTCAGTTTGTTGTCACTTTTGTTATCCTTGGTTGGATTGGTGCAACACCGCAAACTGACTTTAAAACGCTATTGTCGCAAATTACGACAGTAACTTACTTCATGTTCTTCGTATTGCTATTCTTCTACAGTAAAAATGAGAAGACGAAGCCACTACCAACGAGGTTGACGAAATGATGAAAAAGCTAGTAATCGGTTTATTCGCATTGTTGCCAACGTTATCGATGGCAGCGGGTCCATCAGTACCTTTGATGGAAGCAAATAATGACCTAACAGATAAAGCATCTTTACAGCGTGGCGCTAAGTTATTTATGAACTACTGCCTTGGCTGTCACCAGATGCAGTATCAGCGTTATGAGCGTACTTTCCGTGATATTGGTATTCCAACAGATATTGGTCAAGAAACGCTTATTTTCGATGGTTCTAAAGTGGGTAGCCATATTAAAAACTCTATGGCGAAAGATGATGCAGCAAAGTGGTTTGGTGCTGCTCCACCAGACTTAACACTTATCTCTCGTGTTAAGTCACCGGACTACATCTATACTTACTTGAAATCATTCTATAAAGATGAGTCTCGCCCATTTGGTGTAAACAACATTGTTTTCCCATTGGTGGGCATGCCTCACGTACTACAAGAGTTGCAAGGCTTGCCAACTCCAATCACTGAAGAGCATGAAGTTGAAGTGGTTGAAAATGGCGAAAAAGTCATGAAAACCGTCACCAAAGTTGTCGGTACTGAAACAGATGGTAGTGGTGAGATGAGTGTTGATGAATATGACCAAGCAGCACGTGACCTGACAAACTTCTTAGCTTATGTAGGTGAGCCTTCTCGCCTGGAGTCAGAAGCTTTAGGTATTAAGGTTATTGGTTTCTTAGTTATCTTCTTCATCCTGGCATTCTTCTTGAAGAAAGAATACTGGAGAGATGTTCATTAATTTGAATATTCAAAGGTAATTTTTGCAATAGGGGCGTTCGCCCCTTTTGCTGTTTAAAGTGATTTAATTACTTTTAGTTTTTTAATGGAGGTAGGCATGGCCGTTGCTGCCAATAAGCGCCCTGTAATGACACTTTTTTCTGGGTCAAACTGTATGTACAGTCACCAGGTACGTATCGTACTTGCTGAGAAAGGTGTAAGTGTTGATATTCATCAGGCTGAAAAGGACAACTTACCAGAAGCTCTACATGAGATTAACCCGTATGGTACTGTTCCTACGCTAATCGATCGTGAGCTTGGTTTGTACCAAGCGAATATCATTATGGAGTATCTAGACGAGCGCTTCCCGCATCCTCCTCTGATGCCTGTATATCCGGTAATGCGTGGTCGTAGTCGTTTGATGATGCACCGCATTGAAACTGACTGGTATTCACTTGCTGAAAAGGTTTCTGCGGGCGGTGATGAAGCTGCACAAGCTCGTAAAGAGTTAACCGAAGCTCTACTAGCTGTAGCACCTATCTTCAATGAAGCACCTTACTTCATGAGTGAAGAGTTCAGCTTAGTAGATTGTTATTTAGCTCCACTACTTTGGCGTTTACCACAGCTTGGTATTGAGCTGAATGGCGCCGGTAGCAAAGAGCTAAAAGAATACATGCTACGTTTATTTGAGCGTGACTCATTCCAAGCATCGCTAACTGATGCTGAGCGTGAGATCAGATCGTAATGACGTCTAATCGTCCTTACTTACTACGCGCTTTTTACGAGTGGATTGTCGATAACGAATGTACGCCGCATTTAGTGGTGAACGCGGACTTCCCCTCGGTACAGGTTCCAACACAGTTTGTGCAAGAAGGGCAGATTGTGTTGAACGTAAGCCCATCTGCTGTGACGAATTTCTCTATGGATAACCAAGCACTGAGCTTTAATGCTCGGTTTGGTGGTCAGCCAATGCAAGTATACGTACCTAACGGTGCGGTATTGGCTATCTATGCCAGAGAAAATGGTGAGGGCACGGTATTTACACCTGAAGAAGAAGTCTTTGAAGATGAAGAGCTAGATTTGGCGGAAGAGACTGAAGTCTCACAAGCGCCAGAGACTAAGCCTGAACCTGAAAAGAAAAAAGGTTCTCACCTTCGAGTGATAAAATAAAAAAACCTGCGAATGCAGGTTTTTTTATGGCTATACATTATTGGTATCATATGTACTCAAAGGCTTTAATCACACGTTTTACACCATTAATATTCCTGGCGATTTCTACCGCGGAGTTTGCTTCTTGCCTAGAGACTAAGCCCATTAAGAACACTTCTGCATTCTCGGTAACGACCTTAATATTTGCACCATTGACCTCGTCGGCAGCGAGTAATTTGGTTTTAACCTTAGAGGTCAGCCAAGTATCATGTGTTTGCGTTGTGATACCTATATTTGAGCTTATTCTTAACTGGTTATGTACCTGCTTAATCCCTGCAACGTTTTGTAGCGCACGCTCAGCTTCCGTTTTCATTTCTTGATTGGTGACCTGACCAATCATTAGTACTACGCCATTAACACTCACCAGTGTGATGTTGGCATGATCTGCAAGGCGCTTAATCTCTTTGATAGCAAGCGTGCCTTTAATCTCGATATTGTTATCGTCAATTTGCGCACCGATAGTGCGCCTATCATTTGCAGCAGAGACCGCACCGGCTGTACCAGCAACTACCGCAGCAGCACACCCTTGTAGTAACAAGATGGCGGCAAGTAAAGAGGTTATTCTCATCATTATACTTCGTCCTGAGGGAATAAAATTGCGTCGATTAGCTCACTTAAACAGTGAGTATTGAATAGTTGTGACTCGATTATCCGGCTTGGGCGTTTACTTGGGATCCGGATCTCGACATCTTGTGGGCCTAACAGACCGGTTATTTCACCACCATCATCGCCAACTAGCGCGATGACTTTCATATCTCTAGTAAGAGCCGCTTCCACTGCGCCAATAACCGCCTTTTCTTGCCCGTTTATGGCATACGCCACCAGCAAGTCACCTTGTTGCGCAAATGCGCGTATTTGTTTGGCAAAACGCTCTCTGGCTTTGCCATTTTCTGGTGACGCTAAATTATATTGCTCATTCGTTAGTGCAATCGCGGGCAGACATGGGCGTTCTGTTTCGTAAAAGTTGCTTAAGATGGTTGCGAAGTGGTGCGCCAACATATGATTACTTGGCGCGCCGCAGCAGATGATTTTATTGCCATTGATCAGGCTCTGAGCCATAGTCATCGCTGCGGTTTCTAGCGCTTTAGGCAATACTTCGCCTGCCGCTATCTGCGCTTGAATTGACTCTGTAAATATAGATTTTATAGATTCTTGCATGCTAAAAAATATTTCTAATCCAGTTTATTTCAGGGGGATCGGCCCCTTGAATGGCAACAAAGTCGACTCTAAGTTGCGTGTTATGCAAATTTTGCTGTGCTAAATAATTATAAATACTACGCTTTAATCTTTGAAGCTTAGTTTTTGATAGTGCGTTAATTGCGCCACCAAAGTGGCTGCTATCGCGATACTTTACTTCAATAAACACTAAGGTTTGCGACTCTCGCATAATCAGATCTATCTCTCCGTATTTACAGAGATAGTTTCTGGTGACGGGGGTTAATCCTTGTTTTACCAAGAATTGCTCCGCAATCAACTCAAAATGCTCGCCCTTACTCCGTGTGTTGCTAAATAGTCCTTTAAACATCCAGATATCCTATCTGATCAAAGAGTCTCCCACAGGTTTCTCTTGTTGCATAAATAATGGTAGTGGAGGCTGTTCATCCAAGCTCACCAAACGAATTTGTTTATTACGATATTGTGCCCAACTGAGCTTTCGCACAACATCACTGCCACCGCGTATGCTGAGCTGGCCGGTTAAGCCATCAAAACTTTTACCCGAGAGCCAAGCTAGTTGCCGCAGCTCTGGGATTAAATTGGTAGCGTCATATGCCATCGCGAACAAGCGCTGTTCTAAATCGGCCTGTTCAGGCCATAAAGATTGATAGGTATCTCGAAGCGGTGCTTTTTCAACAGCACCCGGCAGCATCCAAGGTTGCTCGGTAAAATAAAGCCCTTCTAAATCCCCCTTATCAGTGACATCGATTTGCTTACTATAACTGCGAGAGCTCGCATACAATGGGATCCGGTCGGCAAACGTACTGACATTGACGTCTAAATAAGGCTTGAGCAATCGGGTTTCCATAGCATCGCCAAGAATATAGATGGCATCAATGTCGCGTCTAGAGCGTGTTTCGCTTTTGACCTCTTTACGAAATAGGCTCTTAATGACGCGAGTACGTGACTTTGAAGCGTCCACCTCTAAAATATCGGTAATGACATCCGCCATATTTTTACTATTAGTGTAATAACCTACTTCCGGCTTAGTCTCACTATAGCGTTTCCAACCTTGATCAAAATGCTCAATCAACCGCTTACCAGAGGCATTTGCTGGAGCCAGTAACATGGGCTTTTTATAGCCTTTAGCAAGAAAGTGCTTCATTGCTTGCTCGACTTCATGCTCAGGGTTAAGTGCAAAAAAGTACTGTTCACTACTGCTAGGCGTAAGCGTTTCGCGTGCATTTAAAAACAAAGTTGGGTAAGCCGCAAAACCTTTATCTGCGAGTAGTTTTTCAACGTTGGATTTTAATAATGGACCAATGACAAAATCGACATTTGCCTCAGCAAGTTGCGTTACTATTTCAGATTCGGATGCCATCTCATCAATGAAGAAGACCTCTTCAATCATCCCTTCGTCAGTAGCAGCCAAGAAACCATTTTTAAGCGCTGTACCGAGTCGCTCGCTCGCACCTGATTGTGGTAACAACACCGCAAGTCTTTTAACTTGGTAAGGTTCAAGCGCAACCGCGCCTTGTAAATCTTTAGGCAGCAAAGCAACCGCAGGGTGATTAGTAAAACGACGACGCCAATTATTCATAGCTTGGTCGAGCTGGACGCTCGAACCCAAATAAATTTGTTGATACTTAGCTAGCGTCACCCAACCACGTTGTAAAACAGAGCCAGAATCAAAGCGCTCAAGGGCGTAACTTGATAGCTGTTGTAGCGCTAGCCAAATCTCTTCGTGTAACCCGGCCACCGCTAAGTTATGTTCATTGGCAATATCGGCCGCTTTAAAGTACTCAACCAACGCTTTTTTTGGTAGTTGCTGCGAGGCATAAATACTACCCAGTAAATACTCATACCAAGCTTGGTGCTCTGGGGTGTTGAGCCTACCCTCTAGCGTGTTTAGGATAGCTAACGCATTGGCATACTGCGACAATTCTTTGCGAGCAAGTGCGATATATAATTTGTTTTGAATGTGATCAACACTGGCTTTAGCTTCCATCGCTAAACCAATTTGCTCTAACATTTGCCAGTCTTTTTCTAAGATAGCAGCGTCTCTGGCTGCATACAGCAATTGGATTTTGGCAACGCCTTCTTTACTCTGCGCCCTTGCAAATAACGACGCGGCATTGTCATCCGATTGGCTAACGGCTTTAGTTGTTTTAGTTTCTTGGGGGGATTTGGTGACATTTGTGCTTGTACTACAAGCGGATAACCCCGACAATATGGCAACTAAAAGCGCTATCTTTTTAAACTGCACAGGCAAACCTTCTTTTTCACGACTGAGTGGATATCTTACTGACTGATATTGGAGAGCTCAATGGCTAATCTTCACAACGAAAACAAAATCGGCACCCTACATATTGTAGCGACACCAATAGGTAATTTAGATGACATCAGTGAACGTGCACTGAAAGTGTTAAGTCAGGTCGATTTAATCGCTGCCGAAGATACGCGCCACACCGGTAAATTATTGAGCCACTTTAGCATTAAAGCAAAAACTTTTGCACTGCATGATCACAACGAGAAGCAAAAAGCGCAGCAAATTTTAGATTGGTTAAACGAAGGTAAAGACATCGCGCTAGTATCTGATGCGGGAACGCCGCTTATCAGCGATCCGGGCTATGCCGTGGTAAACCTGTGCCGTGAAGCAGGTGCTACCGTCACTCCCGTTCCTGGCGCGTGTGCCGCCATTGCTGCGGTGAGTTGTTCCGGCTTACCAACAGATAAGTTCCAATTCGTGGGATTTTCACCAGCAAAAAGCCAAGCGCGTCAGCAATTTTTTAAAGATGCAGTCGCCTCTGGCATCACGAGTATCTTGTACGAAAGCACCCACCGCATTATGGCGAGTCTAGAAGATATGAAAATCGCGCTGGGCGAAACACAACAAGTCGTTTTTGCTAAAGAACTGACCAAAACCTACGAAACCTTTTTCAGTGGCACGGTTACCGAGCTCATTGAGTTTTTAACCGCAACGCCTGAAAAGCAAAAAGGTGAACTGGTGTTGATGCTACCCGGTGAACAAAGAGATGAACAAGCATTAACGCCAGAAGCGAAAAAGCTGATTGAGTTACTAGAACCAGAAATGCCATTGAAAAAGGCCTGCGGCGTAGCAGCTGAATATTTAGGGCTAAAAAAGAACGCCTTGTATAAGGCTATCATTGCTGAGCGAGAAGCGTAATACACGCAATTTATCGCGTGCGTTATTGCATTAAAGTGCGTATAATCGCCCGCCTGAGTCAGCCGGATAATCGCTGCCTGTGACGAAAATGATCAGGGGGAGGAAAGTCCGGGCTCCAATGGGCAGGGTGCCAGCTAACGGCTGGGGGGCGTGAGCCTACGACAAGTGCAGCAGAGAGAAGACCGCCTAAGTCCTTCGGGACCGGTAAGGGTGAAAGGGTGCGGTAAGAGCGCACCGGGCCACTGGTAACAGTTGGTTGCAAGGTAAACTCCACCCGGAGCAAGACCAAATAGGGTTCCTTATGGTGTGGCCCGCATCGGAACCGGGTAGGTTGCTCGAGCCTAGGAGCGATCCTAGGCCTAGACGAATGATTATCGATCTCCTTCGGGAGTGGACAGAACCCGGCTTATAGGCTGACTCACACCTCAAGCGTAAACATCCCAACATGAGATGTTTACGCTTGAGACTTCCACTTTATCACCTCACGATTACCTTGTTAAAAACGCCATTTATTTGTATATCCCACCACTTTTCGTTAATTTATTTACTAATTTCACTTGTTGGGTTTATTTAATACACTGATAAATAATAATTTTTAAGATTGGTACAATACTTGGAAAGATAGAGCCATCTCTCAAACGAAAATGAGTAATGGAACTATCATGTACAAGAACAACAAAGTCTTATTATCAACCATTTTATGGTTTGGCACGCTACTGTGGTCGGCATTATTTTCATCCTTAGTGAAGGCTGAGTCGATAGACAAGCTGATCAAAACTCTCATGAAAGAAAGGCATATTCCGGGCTTACAGCTGGCCGTGGTTAAGGACGATAAAATCATTAAGCAAGGAAGTTACGGTTTTGCAGACTTACAGCATCAAGTGCCTGTAACTGAGCAGACGTTATTTCCGATTAACTCGATGACAAAGGCGTTTACCGGTGTTGCGATTGTACAGCTCGCTGAACAAGGTTATCTAAATATTGACGATGAAATTGGTAAGCACTTACCCGATTTACCAAAGGCTTGGCAGCAACTCAAAATTAACCAATTAATGGGTCACACCACAGGTCTGCCGCCGATCCTAGCATCAAATTATGCCCTAGAAACCATTGTACCGAATGATGCGGAAGCCTCATGGCAAGCAGTGCAAAAGCAGCCTCTTCAATTTACACCTAACTCGCGTTTTCGTTATAACCAAACCGGCTATGTGATTTTGGGTAAAATCATTGATAAATATACACCGGAAGAGTTTCCTGCTTTTATTACCAAGATGCAGTTAGCACGTGCCAATATGCCAAAAACCGCGCAGGCAGGTTTTGATTATCTTGAACTTATGGTGCCAAATCAGGCTCGCCAATATATTCATTTAGGAGAGGGGAATTACAAAAACTTTTACGGCGAATTCCCTTATATGTTGAGAACCGCAGCGGGAATGAGTTCAACCGCAACGGAACTAGCTAACTATGTTGTATCACTACAACAAGGCGAGCTGGTTAAAGAGTTAGATATGCTATTGACGCCAGTTAAGCTGAACAACGGGCGTACAGAAGCCTTTAACAACAAAGAAAACGGTTATGCAATGGGCTGGCAAGTGGTTCAGCGTAAATATCACCCAGCAATCAGCGCAAGCGGTGGTAATGCGACTACAGTGATCACCTACCCTGAAGACAAGGTTTCGGTGATTGTGCTTACTAACCTGTTGGGTGGATTACCCATTGAGTTTGTTGATGATATTGCCGCTTACTATATTCCCAACTTTAACGACGCTAGTAAGCAAAAGGCCTACCAGCCGATGGCGTACTTAAAGCAGCTTACAGATAAACAAGGCTTTGCCGACTTTGCGGCTATGTTTGCAAAAGCGCAGCAAGATACCGGTGTAATGTATGATTTAGAGATCTTGGTGGAGTGGGGCAATAAGCTTGTTGAAGATGGCCAAGTTAATAATGGTATCGAAATCTTTAAATTTGCGCTGACTCAAAATAACGAGCAGCCATATTACCATAACAGCATCGCGCAAGCGTATGAGTTAAACAAGCAGTATGCGCAAGCACTGGCGCACTATCAGCAGTTACTTGCGATAAACCCAAACAGTCAGTTCGCAAAAAATAAAGTAGCGGTAGTGAAGGAGTATCTTTAACTCACCATAAGACTGTGAAGGCAACCTAAACAAATCGAAAGCCGCAAGTTCAATTACTTGCGGCTTTTTTGTATTTAACCTGAGGTTTGGATAAGAAATGAGCTAACTCATTGCTTTTAAAATCACAGTAAATTATTTCCTTGTCTAGCGCAAAAACAGGCTGCTAGAAAGGCATAAATTATCCGAAGCTCAGGCTATTTACTATTGGCAATAAATTACTATCTATACTTAACGAAGTATTAGAAGCTGCGGTATACTACGCAATCACCTATTTGAGCTATGTACTGCTATAGATAGTTAGTGCAGCTCGCTGATAGCAAATTTGATTGAGAAAGTCATACCATGAGCCAACAACCAACTCCACCCTTAGCGCCACAAACACCGAACCACTGCGTTGATGCCTTTCGCCGCTTTAGCGTTGCACCCATGCTGGATTGGACTGATTTATAAGTAAATACCTGTTCTATTGATCGTGAGGGTGATTATAGGGGTCTTTTATGCCTCTAAGGTGATGAGCAAATCAATAAAGTGATAAAAAGTTAAACTTTAAGCCTTATTTCCTCTTATCGATATTTATCTTTAACTAAAGCTGTGCTAACAATAATACTGAAGGATCAAAATGATTGCTTTAACCAGTATTTGTATGTAGAATCCGCGCGCATTAGGTTGGGTCGTGTTTCTTCAGCATATTTAGGAAAGTCAATGATGAATAATAACTTAGAAGTTTTAAAACATGGCTCTACCAATCCAAAAGCAAAAAAGAGTGATACCACAAAGGTAAAGTGCTTTTCTTCAGCCTATAACAAAAAACGTGAGTCTCTTGCGAAAGAAAAAGTATACAAAGCAGCTAATAACTTGAATTGGTAATTTTTTTGTTATAGTAATGTTCTTAGAAATACTATCAAGGACATTACTATGGCAGAGACTGCGACCAAAATTTCTCCTCTTTCTCAATCATCTACTTCCAGCGACAAAAACGACAACCCCCTTGATGCGATAAAAGGACGTCGATCTGAAGAGCTTATTATTGGTCTTTGCGGTACTGTTGGGTCAGGTGTTAGAAACCTAAAAAAATTATTAGAAGGTAAACTTATAGATTCGGGCTATGTAGTGGAGCATATCCGTTTAAGTGAGTTAATTTCTCAGCACTATAACGGTCCTGAAGACCTTACAAATAAAAGAGGATATGAACGCTACAATACCCTCCAAAATGCAGGTGATCAACTAAGACTCGACCATAGAACAAGTATACTTGCAGAGCTAGCTGTTAGGCGTATTACTGTACTGAGACAGAAAAACTTCGGAGATGATGACTCTGATGAAGTTGTTAAAGTTACAAAGAAAGCAGCCTATATCATTGACCAACTGAAACACCCCGATGAAATTAACTTATTGAGAGAAATCTACAGGAACAACTTTTATTTACTTGGGCTTCTAAGAACTGAGTTTGACAGAAGAGAAAGTCTGAAAGGTGAGCAAATGTCAGATGCGGAAGCTGGTTTACTTATCGATCGAGATAGAAAATCAGAACCTCATGGTCAGCAAGTAGGTAAATCTCTGCATAAGGCTGATTACTTTATTCGTAATGCTGATAGCAACCAAGATATGGGTGAATCAATCACGAGGTTTATAAAGCTTATACATGGTACTAATCACATCACTCCCACAAAAGATGAGGTCGGTATATATAGTGCGTTTTCTGCCTCTTTGAAGTCAGCATGCTTATCTCGTCAGGTTGGAGCTGCGATTGCTGATAAAGATGGAGATATAGTTTCTACTGGGTGTAACGACGTTCCAAAGTTTGGTGGTGGACTATATAACGCAGAAAGTAAAGATGATAACCGTTGTTTTAATCACAGAGGATACTGCCATAATGACTGGCATAAAGATGCACTCAGAGTAGAAATTGAAGACATTTTAAATGCTCATAATGTCATGAACTACACTGAGGTAGCTCATAAAATAATTAAAGAATCTAAAGCGAAGTCATTGATAGAGTATTCTAGAGCGATCCATGCTGAAATGGATGCGATTATGGCATTAGCTAGAAGTTCAAATAGTAGTACCCTAGGAAAAACTCTTTACTGCACAACTTATCCATGTCATGTATGTGCACGTCACATCGTTGCTGCTGGAATAGAAAGAGTTGTTTACATTGAGCCATACGAGAAGAGTTTAGCCACACAACTTCATAGCGACGCTATTTCAAATCACGATAGTACTTCAAGTGCTAACAAAGTTTTAATGGAAAACTTCGAAGGTGTTTCTCCGATTAGATATCCTAAATTCTTTGGTTATAACCAGCAAAGGAAAAACGGTGCAGGAGATGTTATTAATTATTTTACTCAAGACTCTGGACATGTAGACTTTCAGCAGTTGGATGGTTATAGTGACTACGAACTAAAAACAGTCGAAAAAGTAAATCAGGTACTGCCTGACTTTCAGTGACAGTTCGATTAAATAATAAAAGGCTCACTTAGTGGGCCTTTTATAAAGACTTCCCTGTAAAAACAACCCTACCAACTAGCGTGCAATTCCCATTAATTTGAATAAGCTGAACTGGCCAATTGGGGTTCAGTGCTTTTAGGTATTTTTGCCCGCCTTCGATAATTAGCTGTTTAAAGGTAGCTTGGTTATCATCATCAAATTTTGCCACCACATAAGAACCATGAACGCAGGTCGCTTCAGGGTCGACAAATATTAAATCGCCGCCTTGGAACTTAGGTTCCATTGCACCCTAAGTACAAAAGATTTATCGCTACAATTAACAGGGCAAAGAAAGTGTTCGGCTTCTAATTGACTGACCTCTTGAATATCAGCCCATGCCTCGCTCTCAACTCGTTGCAAAGATTGCTGAGCCATCCCTACCATCTCGGCTAGCTTTATTTAACCGCAACTTGAGTCTTTTACTCACTATTGGCGGTATTTATTACGTCTATAAATATATTGATAGCGGATCTAAATCCGTTGCTGAATCGCTGGGTAACTGGCTTGCTAAACTGGCCACCGAGGCGTTTATCAAACAGGTGTGCTTAGCCACAGCCAAGCACTTGGCAAGCAAATCATCGAATAAGCTGGATGATGAGTTGGTTGCCGTGATTGAAGATGTGTTGAACTGAGATGTTTGCTATGCCGCTAGGTTTTTAGTTTCAATTGATTTAGTATTTTAGCTGAGTCTACAGTGCGATACGGAGGTTCAATGATCCAATCTGAGCTTGATAAAATAATAGAGCTTCATAATAAATATTTGGAAAGTGGTGGTAAAGAAGGAGTAGTTGCTAATTTTGAGGCTGACTATCTAGATAAAGTTTACGGGAAATCAAATGTCTCTCGTAAAGTATGTGTCTATGACAATGGAGCTACAAATATCCCGACAGTCAATGTAGATTGTAGTGATGACGAACTCTACAGGTCTTCTCATTTTGAAAAGTTAAATTTCAATGGTGCCTGCTTAGAGGGAGCTAATTTCAAGGGAGCACTATTCCATAATTGTGATTTGAGCATGGTGAGGTTTGGTGATGCAGACCTTTCACAAACTTGGTTCGTGGAAGTGAGGAATAAGGTTTTTGTAAAAATACAGGCGAACTTCAGCGGAGCTTGGTTTATTGGCTGTGACTTTTCAGACTCAATGATACAAGAGGCAAAGTTTGATAGCGCAAAAATTATTCGTTGTAAGTTTCAAGACTCTAATATCTATTATACTCATTTCTTAAATAGCTCTATTGAAAGCTCGAACTTCAAAGGTTGTACTTTTTGGCATGTGGCTTATGAACGTTGCAATATGGCTCATAGCGTCTTCAACGAATCCGAATTCAAAAATTGTTCAATTGATCATTCTAATATCTCTAATGTGGATTTCAGTAGATCAAAGTTGAATGATATTGTTATAAACTTCTCAACTCTTTGTGAGCGGTTGAAGCAAGGGACAAAGCCACTGAAACTGTCCATAGGTTGCAATATATCTAATGCAAACTGTAGTGAGGCTTTAAAGCATAAGATTAATGAAAACTCATATATAGATGAGTTTTCAGAAAACCGACCGAAATCGTACTTTTTTTGGCTTCTTAGTTCGAATTGTGGAAGGAGCGGTTACATATTAGGCTTTTGGGCAAGTATAATAGTTGTGTTTTTTGCCTTGATTTATTGGTCATTACCAAATGGTGCAATGAATTATCCCGACCATATATCTGATGGTGTTCAACAAAGCTTTTGGACACACTTGTATTACTCAGTTATAACATTTACTACACTGGGGTATGGGGATATATCCCCCAGCAGTATCTTGGCTATGGCCTTAGCAGGGGGAGAGGTAATTATTGGCTTTATTTTCCTAGGCCTTTTAATAAACCTATTTAGTAATAAACTAGCACCGAGGTAATTAAAATTTGTCATGCAATTGATGCGGAAACAGCTGCGTATATACCTGCCACAAAATATTTAAATTACGCTGCCCAGTAACTTGGGCAACTTCCTCGATAGTATAGCCCTTTTCAAAAAGTCGGCTTGCCCCTTCGCGGCGTAAGTCGTGATAACGTAGATCTTCAATGCCTAACTCATTACGTACCCGCTGAAATCCTGCGGTTACGCTGCGTGAGTTATGAGGGAATATTCGCTCATCTATTTTTGGTTGGCGCTTTGCAATATCAAACGAGCCACCAAGGAGCGGCACTATCATGTGATTACCTGCTTTTTTGCGGGGGTCTTCTCTATCTCTGACCATTACTGTTTTATGCTTGGTGTTTAGGTCATCCCAAGTGATTTTGCATACTTCCCCAATACGCATACAAGTAAGTAAACTAAAGTCTAAAATATCAAGGTAAGGAATGCGCTTGGTGCCGTTCGGGCGGTATTCCATACGTTTTTGTAGCCCTTCGCGCAGTCGTTCGAGTTCATCACTTGTCGGGCGGCAGGTGCGCTTTTGGCTTTTGCCAACCAGCCCCATATCAATTAACACCGGTACGGCATCTTCAAATATTTTATAGTTGGCGTCTATGTTCCAATCGGGATAGGCCACCTTCATCACCGAGCGCAGATAAGCAACATCATGATAAATAGTTGAAGGACTTGCGCCAGCATCGCGGCGGTTTCTGCAATGCTCTATCACATCACTTACTTTAAGCGCATTAGATTGGACTTTTGCTATATCGCAATCCATCAGCATTTTAATAACGTACTGTTTAGTGCGGCCTGTTCTATTCCACAAGTCGTGATCTTCAAAGTACATATTGAGTAGGGTGCCTAGGGTGACTGTGCGTTTCTTTTCAGTCACCCTTTCGGTTTCAAGTTCATGCACGCGCTTTTTGCCCTATGTATCGGCAAGTGCTTTTGTACTGAATGTTTCACGCTCTTTGTGTATAATATCGCCCTAATTTTTATCACGAACAATAAAACGATTGAAGTTTTGTTCGTGTAACGTCTAGTTTGTATATTCGAGCTTAAAGGCAGGTCAGTCGTTTCTAATTGTATTTCATCCTATTCTCTGAAGAAGATAGGGAGATTTTTCGTATTAGGTGTATGTCTTTATCGAGTAAAGTTAGCCTTTGGGGTACCATGAGTAATTCAGTTAAATCAGGCGCTAAGCCAGAAAATACAAGTGATTCAGCCTTTCGCCGCTTTAGCGTTGCACCCATGTTAGATTGGACGGATCGCCATTGCAGAACCTTTCACCGCAAGCTGACTAAACATGCGGTGCTTTATACTGAAATGATCACTACAGGTGCGATTATTTTTGGTAAAGGGGATTATTTGGCATTTGGTGCGCATGAGTTACCAGTGGCGTTGCAGTTGGGTGGCTCTGATCCTAAGGCGTTGGCAGAGTGTGCTAAGCGTGCTGAGGAATATGGTTACAGTGAGGTAAATCTAAATGTGGGTTGCCCGTCAGATCGCGTGCAAAATGGTCGCTTTGGTGCGTGTTTAATGGCTGAGCCTCAGCTCGTTGCTGATTGTGTGGCGGCGATGAAGGCAGAAGTGAATATTCCGGTAACGGTAAAAACGCGCATTGGTATTGATGAACAAGATTCCTATGAGTTTCTTACGGCGTTGATTGAAGCCTCGCAGGCGGTGGGCTGTGATGACTTTATCATTCATGCCCGTAAAGCATGGTTGCAAGGCTTAAGCCCGAAAGAAAACCGGGAGATCCCACCATTAGATTATCCTCGTGTTTATCAATTAAAGAAAGATTATCCAGATCTGCATATCAGTATTAATGGTGGTGTTAAAACTCTTGAGGAATGCCTGCATCATTTGGCTCACCTTGACGGTGTAATGGTTGGCCGTGAAGCTTACAGCAACCCGTTTATGTTGTCACAGGTTGATGAGCTATTGTATGGCGAAGCTGCGTTTACGCAAACGCGTCATCAGGTGGTAAGAAGCATGTATGACTACTTTGAAAGTGAAATGTCGAATGGTGCAAACTTTTGGCACATTGCGCGTCACATGTTGGGTATTTTTCAAAACCAGCCCGGTGCTCGTGGTTTCCGTCGTCATTTATCAGAAAATGGTCACAAAAAAGAGGCTGGCATTGAAGTGATGGAAAAGGCGCTGTCTTTTGTACCAGAAGTGTAAAATATATTGCTCCAATCCTATGTGTGAAAAAGACGATTTTATCGTCTTTTTCACTATTTAATGTCGCTCGATAAATCTATTTTTCTTTTTAAAAACCTTAACTCAATGATTTAATTTTGTTTTTATTTTTGGCACGGCTCTTGGAATAGTCTCACTATATTATAAAAGGAGCCGAACAATGACCATCATCAACAGAATTGAAGATCTTATCAAAGCAGAACTTAACGCGTTACTAGACAAAGCCGAAGACCCACAAAAAATGGCCACTCAGTTAGTGCGTGATTTAGAAGAAGCGCTATCTGATTGTCGGGCAACGGCAGCTGAGCTTATTTGCCAACAAAAAGTAGCACAGCGTCAAGTTGAGCAAGCAAATAAAGCTGCGGCAACGTGGCAAAGCAAAGCCGAACACGCCCTTGAAAAAGGTCGTGAAGATCTTGCCCGCTCAGCCCTTGAGCAAAAACAGCGAGAAACCGAAAAAGCACAAGAAGCACAGCAAAAAATTGATGATCTAACGCCTGCACTGGAAAAACTCAGCGCAGATGCGGACAAGTTGCAAAGCAAAATTCAGCAATTAAAGGCAAAAGAAAAGGCGATGTTGCGTCGCTTGGAAGCTGGTAAGGCAAGACTAACCGTCAAACAAACGCTGAATAGTGACGACATGCGCTCTGCAACGCGCAAGTTCGATGAGTTAGAACGTAAGGTGGCGCGCCTTGAAGCTGAAGTCGAATCCTATGACTTAGGGCAGCCCGATGTATGGCAGCGCTTTGAAGATGAGCAAAAGCAGCAACAAATTGACGATGAATTAGCCCAACTGAAGCAAAAAATGGCGAGCTAGGCTCGCCCACTGCAACGAACTGAGCAATCAAAGCGAAAGGGGATAAAGATGAAAAATAGATATCAATCAACACTGTCTCAAATGAATAGTTCAAAGAAAATTGGTGGCGTATGTGCGCAACTTGCACAACGTTTTGATATGCCAATTTGGTTAACGCGTTTACTAACGGTATTGCTGTTTTTTAAGTTTCCAATGTTGGTGTTATTGGCGTATGGCGTCGCTTGGTTTGCAATGCCAAAAACGCAATACGAAAACTAAGTAACGGCGACGAGGTAGGCACTATGAAAGTCGTGGCCGGTATATTATTAGCGCTGGTATTTTTATTGGCGCTATCTTGGGTGTCGCTGCCACTAATATGGTTAGACATCAGCGATCTGCAACTCGATATGGGATTTGACCTAGGTTGGTTTGGCTTTGAAATACTCACGTTGCTATTTGCAATTGTAGCGCTGGTGGTGCTAGGAGCACTCTTGAGCGCAGGTATTTTAGGGCTGCTCCTTATTGTGTTCATTGGGCTAGTAATGACATTGCTATTTAATTCGCTGATAGTGCTATTTCCACTCATCTGTATTATTGCAATTGTGTGGTTAGTGGTAGACAAATCTGCTCAAGCAAAAGTGTGAGCAGTGGGTTTTTGTTGGCGGTAGGAGATAAAAAACACGCTAAATTGGGATCTGTGATATAGTTATTTGCAGTTATAAATCCAAGGAAAGCCAACATGAAATCAAGTGTAATCAAAACCTTAATTTTTGCTTTATCAACTTTTATCGGCTTTAACGCTTCAGCTCATCAAGGGCATGAACATGGTGAACATCATCATGGTTCGGAGCAACTTTCTGTTCACAATGCCACCGTGCGTGCATTTTTACCGGCAGCGCCATCTACTGCAGGTTATCTCGTTATTGAAAACCCAACGCAGCAAAATAAAGTGCTGGTTAAAGCTGCGCTCGAAGGCGTTAAGCGTGTTGAAATTCACGAGCATATTCATAAAGAAGATATGATGAAAATGCAACGTGTTGACGAGCTCGCTATTCCCGCGGGTAAGTCAGTGACATTTCAGCCTGGTGGTTATCACTTAATGGTGTTTGAACCAGTAGAAACATTAAAAGTCGGTGAGAAGCGTAAGCTTACGCTATATTTTGCTGATGGCGATAGGATCTTCACCATGGCGGAAGTCGTCGCACTTGCAGATATGTTTGGTGGTAAAGAAAAATCAAACGCAGGACATCACTCTCATCACTAAAAACAGTGAGGTATTAAATGGGAAATCATACGGGAAAAATCATCTCTGGCATTATCGCTGTCATACTTCTGGGCTATGTTATAGCCGTGTATTGGAGTGTGGAACCAGAACAGTTTGACGTCGTCGCGGCTGCAAAAGCGGATGCACAGAAAAATGGCAATACATTAGTCACTGGATATGTGACAACACATACCTTGATTAAAGTGACAGATACGCTTTTAAATAAGCCAGGTGGTTACTTGTCGAACGACATGATGCCGCCAAGCGTAATGATGGATAACATGCCCGCTTGGGAGTACGGCGTGCTTGAGATGACACGAGATCTTACGCTTTCGATGCGTAAAGACTTTAGTCGTTCACAGTCTCAATCGACAGAGCACCCAAGTTTAAAGCTAGCTCAGCCACAGTTTAATATCAGTTCAACAGCGTGGATGTGGCCAAGTGCTGAGGGTGAATATCAAAAAGGCAATGATTTGTTGCGTCAGTATTTGACGCAAATTTCTGATAACAGTAACCGCGACAGTCAGTTTTATGCGCGTGCTGATAACTTGAGAGCTTGGCTAAAAGAAGCTGAAAAGCGCATGGGCAGCTTAAGTCAAAGATTAAGTGCAAGTGTAGGTCAAGACAGATTAAATACCGATTTAGCTGGAGATTCGGCAGCCGATCAAGCAACCATGACGCCAAGCCATAATATGGTGAAAACTTCGTGGTGGCAGATTGATGATGTATTCTATGAAGCCAGAGGCGCCACATGGGCGTTACTACACTATATGAAAGCGGTAGAGCATGACTTTAGACCTGTGCTCGAAAAGAAAAATGCACTTGTCAGCCTACAGCAGATCATCAGAGAGTTAGAAGCGACTCAAGAGACGGTATGGAGCCCTATGGTATTAAACGGCAGTGGCTTCGGCTTGGTCGCAAACCACTCTCTGGTCATGGCAAATTATATTTCGCGAGCCAATGCGGCTCTCATAGAACTTAGTGAACTTTTAGCGCAAGGATAACATCATGAAAAAACACTTTTTAGCAGCGGCATTATCTCTCGCGTGCTTAGCACCTGCTGCACATGCAGATACGGTACTCGGGCTTTATGTCGGTGCAGAAGGGTGGGATACCGAAACCGAAGGTAGCTTTGCTGAAAAAGGCAATATGCAAACCTTTAACTTTGACGATGAAACTTTTACGAGTTTTTATGCTGCACTTGAGCACCCAGTGCCGCTAGTACCAAATATCAAGTTACGCTATACCGAGCTTGAGTTAAATGGTCAAACGACGTTAACAGAGTCTTTTGACTTTGGTGGTCAAGTTTATACAGTAGGTACTGACGCGACAACAAACGCAGATCTAAACCACATCGACTATACATTGTATTACGAAGTGCTAGACAATGACTTGTTGACGTTAGACTTTGGTGTGAACTTTAAGCAGTTTGACGGTTCTATCATGGTAACTGGTACTGCAAATGGTCAAACACGCACAGAAGAAGTTGAATTCTCAGGCTTTGTTCCTCTGGGTTATTTGCGCGGTGAAGTGGGTTTACCACTTACAGGGCTAAGTGTTTTTGCTGAAGGCAGCATGCTGGCAATTGATGACAGCAAAATCCAAGATTATCAAATTGGTATCGCTTATGAGTTTATCGACAATATGGCTGTTGATGTTGCGGTAAAAGTGGGTTACCGCTCTATGGTACTGGAGCTGGATGATATTGACGATATCTACACTGATTTGGATGTCTCAGGTCCATTTGCAGGGATCCAACTACATTTCTAAGATAGTGTAGTTTACTCCTCTAGCGGCTTGGTACGAGTGATCGACCAAGCCGTTTTTATCTGTATGGTATAAGTAAAACAGCTGCCTTATCTCTCTTCCCAGTCGAGCGTAAACTCACTTTCAAAGGCCTTTTCTACAAGTTGCTTATATTGTTTATTGATTGGACTTTGGAGTAATTTTTTAAGCTCGTCTCCGGTTTGCGTCAACTTGTAATAGCTCAGCACTAAGTCATTGGATTTGGCCGTTAAGGTCATTTTTTTGCGTAAATACACCAACTGCATTGACTGTCCTTTTTGTAGTGACGCGGACTCAATTTCTTGCCGATAAAGGATATTAATATCCATCAGCGTAAGTATATTTGGAAAATTCAGCCCAGCTTGGCTTAAGTTGATGGATTCGGTGCTGCCCTTACGCAGCAAATCAAAAATAGATGGCTTTTTATAGTAACCATGAAGAATAAGGTAGCTGTCTTCTTTTTCTAAGTAGCCACACAGCGGTGCACATCTTTGTAACGCGGTTGCTTCACGTTGGGTCATCATCTTTAGGGTTTGCAAACTTTTAATTGAAAAAGTGCCTGGCGTAATACTTTCACCTACCAATATCTTTGCCCACAACTTTTGCATAGAGTGATTGGCAATGTCTTCTGCAAGGGTGATGAAGTGCTCCAACCAATCGGGATCGGGGCGACCTCGGGCGGTAACCTCGGGGCATAATGTAAGCGCCATGCCCATAATGGCCTCGAGGTTTTGCTGGCGTTGGATTTTGATTAACTGCTGACGCTTTAGGGCGCGTTTTAGTGTGCCGTGCTCAGTTCGTACCGTGTATTGGTTGTCTTTATTTTTATCAGACTGATAACGGTCATTTTGAGTGACAAGCGGTGTGATCCGTTTCACCATGGGGTAGCCGAGCTTTTCTTCAATCGAAAGCGCTAAGGCTGATTTTACTTGTGCATTTTTGACTGCCATATCAAGCTCGTAATTTATACAGTGTATGCATATGATTCACCGCAGAATTGGTTACTTGCGGTAAATACTGCTGCATAAAAAGTGCGATAAAACTGCCAATAAAGGGTGTATTGGCTCTTCCTTCAATCGTGATGGTCAGTTGTTTATCGGCCTGAGTGGTAAACAAATTAAGGCTAATTTTGGCTAAGTGCTCGTCGTCTACATGCAAAGATAGTTCTAAATTCTGTTCGTTGATTTTGATGATAGTCATTTCAGCTTCTCCCCAAGGATGCACTAACACAGCTGAGCTGCCTACTCGCTGTTTCTTCGGCAATATGCGAAAGTGGAGAGCCTCAGTTGTTTGCCAATTAAATAGTACTGGCCAATGGGATAACACCAAAGGAGAGAGTGTTGTGCTATTGGCAGAAATATCAGTGCTTTTCTCCACTTTATAATGATGTGGCATCGCTAAACCAGCAATCACAATAACAAGTGCTAAAATCATCAACATTCTAATGGGAGTAGATAAACGTTTGATACAGAATCCTCATTGGTAAAAAGTATGCTAAATCATCTATTTTGTTCTATGCTCGACTATAATATTTCATGTATGTTAATCGAACAGAACTGTAATAATAAAAATGTACCATATTTTGTAGGATGGTAAACACTGGAGTGAATCAGTGCCTATAATTAAAAAGTAGTGTGGATTTAAAGGGTAAAACATGGCACCTGAGCAAGATGATTATTTGTTTGCAGAGCACGAAGAAGTTACTCAAGAAGCAGAAACGATAAGTGCTTTTTGGGATGTCTTAGTCGTTGATGATGACCCAGAGATCCACTCTGTCACTAAGCTTGCACTGTCTAATTTAGAGTTTTGGGGCAAAAAGCTCAGGTTTTTTCATGCCTATTCGGGTAAAGAAGCCATTGAGATTTTAAAAGAACAAAATAATATCAGTATTTTATTACTCGATGTGGTAATGGAAACTGACGACGCGGGCCTTAATGTTGTCCGTCGAGTGCGCGAAGAAATAAAAAATATGGCAGTACGTATTATTATGCGTACAGGTCAGCCTGGTTACGCGCCAGAAGAAAAAGTCATCCGCGAGTTCGACATCAACGATTACAAAATGAAGACTGAACTCACTCGCAGTAAACTGGTTACTTCCTTACTTACCGCTATCCGTTCCTATCAGCAAATTTGTGAACTCGAAGCGCAAAGTCATGCACTAGAGCAGATCCTTTCAGCTTCTCGCGCTATCCTCGGTCATACCGATATGGGCTCCTTTGCAGCTGCGGTTGTTGCCCAATTGGCAAATATTTTAGATGCGTCAGGCGAAGGCTTAGTGAGTGGCTACCTAGATGATGATATGCATTTAAGGGTGTTTGGTGGTAGTGAGCAGTACCGTGAGTTCTTTGGCCATGGTATAGAGCAGCTTGATAATGGACGTGTCATCATGCAAGTGCAAAACTGTATTGATACCGAATCCCACCAATCTACTGCACACGACATTACCTTCTTACTTGAAAGCAAAAACAAAAAGGCAGCCATTTATTTAGAGCTAGAGAGTGAGCCGTCCGAAGCACAATTGAAGTTTGCTGAAATATTCCTGACTAACGTTGGTGTTGGTCTTGATAATATCAAGCTATTTAATGAATTACGTGAGGTGGCTTACAAAGATAATCTCACCAAACTACCTAATCGCGCTAATTTTATCGAGAAAATAGAGTCTTACTTTAACCAGCAGCAGTCGCTCATTTTTGTTCTTGTAGATATTGCTCAGTTTTCTGACATCAATAACGGTTTAGGCCAAGAAGTTGGGAACTTGTTGTTACTTGGGGTTGCTGAACGAATTAGTATTGAGTTTCCTGAGGCCCAGTTAATTTCACGAATTGGCGCGGATGTGTTTGGCTTTTTAATGCCTGAGTCGCAATTTGATGAAGAGTCTTTTATTGATAACTTGTGTGTACCCTACCATGTCGGGGAGCATTTGTTGACTATGCACTTTCATATTGGAGTATGCCGTCAAGAGGACTTCCAGCCGCAAGGCATAGAAACCTTAAAACTTGCTTATATTGCGCTTAACCAAGCAAAGCAGTCGAGTATTTCACTGGATTGGTATACCCCAGATTTAGAAGAAAAAATGGCTTGGAAGTTGGGGTTAATAAGGCAGCTCAGGCAAGACTTTGAAATGAAAAAACTCGAGGTCTGGTATCAACCGCAGTTTTCTATTGCCGATCGTAAGGTGATTGGCTGTGAGGCCTTGTTACGTTGGCCTTCTGGAAACGGTAATTATATTTCCCCTGCGATTTTTGTTCCTCTTGCGGAGAATGCGGGGCTTATCGTTGAAATTGGTCAATGGGTATTAGAGCAAGCCTGTCAGTTGCAGGCAACTTTGCAACAACAGGGGTTTGGTGAGCTTAGTATTGCTGTGAATGTCTCCGTACCGCAGTTTAAAGTGCCGAACTATGCGCAGCAAGTAAAAGACACAATCTTGTCGTTTAATGTGGAGCCAAAACATATTGAGCTCGAAGTGACAGAAAGTGTGGTTATGGATGAAGTAAATTCGGTGATTAATACACTTCAAGAGTTACAAGAATTTGGTGTTGAGGTTGCAATTGATGACTTTGGTACTGGGTTCTCTTCTTTGAGCTACTTACAAAAACTACCTTTGGCACGGCTTAAAATTGACCGTGCTTTCGTTAAAGATATCCCTCATGATGATAGCGGTGCAATTGCCGATCTTGTCATCTCTTTAGGTCAACATCTCGGCCTGAAGACGATTGCAGAAGGCGTTGAGACAGAAGAGCAGATGACAGTGTTACAGAAGCTTGGCTGCGATGAAGTACAGGGTTTTTTGCTCGCAAAGCCTATGCCTGAAAAGGAACTGCTGGAGTTTTTAGAGTCTAATTAGTCATTTGCGTTGTTAAAGTCGGTGCAATTGCTTTTCTATGTAATGTTGATTAGACTAAAGTTTGAACACTCTGTTCTGGAGTGTATTTAGGTACTTTACATAATAATTATATAAAGGATTTACTATGAAAATCGCAGGAATTTGTGTCGTCCTATTGGTGCTTCTGTCGGGTTGTAACTCAACGACCGAGCCGGCAAAAAATGATAATGAGAGCGCGATAGCTAAGAATCAAGAAGATCTATATTGCAAGCAAGATATTATCACTGGTAGTAAATTTACAAAACGAAGATGTCGTACAAAAGATCAGATTGAGTATGATCGACATGCGGCAAAAGATATGCTCAATCGACAGCGGAATACTGCTGGCAAGCAGTAACTTTTGCTTTGTGAGATTAGTAATTATTTGCTCTAATTTAGGAAGCTATTGCCCACTGCGCTGAGGATCCTTTTTTAGAGCAATGACCTTCCCACCCCTCAAATTTAAATTACGCGTTGTCTTCCACTTGCTTGCTTTGGCTAATTCTCGCAACCGGTGTTGTTCTGAGAATCAAAGAATGTTTTCTACTTTATTGCTCTTTACTCCGTCAATTTATTTATACCAATTAATCTTAATATTTGCTCAACTTGAAAGCGTTGATCTGACGCTAACTGTGTTAAAAACTGCTTATTTAGCGCAACTAAATAACAAAATTTTACCCTTACCTACAGGAATGTAGATACCTTTGCGATAGCAAGATGCAGTATCGGTGTTAACGACAACATTTTCTCGCCTCAAAATAGATCACTTAATTAAGCATATTGGTATAAGTAACCTGAACTTCGGACAAGTAATGTTTTTTAGCTGCCAGTTTTAGCGCTAAAACTCTCTGGCTAGATAAGGAAATAATTTAATGTGGTTAAAAAAAATGAGGTAGTCCACTCCTTACCCAAGGCTTAGGTTCAATTAAAAAGCCCCCGCAAGTTATGAACTTGCGGGGGCTGATAATTACGACTAAATCTTGAGAGTCTTAGATTATAGTCTAAATGTGAAACCTGCGAAGATATAGCGACCCAAAGAATCATAGAAACCAGGGTAAATGTTACCATTTGCCGGGCCTGAAGGACCATTTGGTACTAGTGGAGCAGTATTATCAAAGATATTATTTACACCACCACGGAATTGCAGGTTATCAGAAGCATTCCAAGTGACTGCAATGTCAACGTAGTCACGGGCAGTCAATGGAACTGGTCCATCGATCACTTGACCGTTTTCATTTCGTGCAAACTCTTTCACTTCACTTACATAACGATAGGTTGCTGTAACGTTTGCATCCCAAGGCGTTACCCAAGTCGTTGAGAAGTTAGTCTTAAAGTCAGGAACAGGGTACTCACATACCGCTCTATCCCAGCGACCAGCACAATCATCAATATCACCACCTGGTAAGTTTTGCGTTGCAAACTTATCTAGCCATGTACCGATTAGCTTAAAGCGCAAAAGGCCCATATCATCAGGTAGGGTATAACGATAAGATGCATCAAAATCAATACCGCTTGTTTCTACGCTACCAATGTTGGTATCAATAGCAGTGATCGAATCCTGGCTTAACCATAAAGAGCCAGTCTTACCGCGGTTGATAAGTCCACAGAACTCATCGTTACCATTAATTGCACACTGGTTGAAGATTGTTGCTTCAGGGATTGCTTGAATTGCATCTTCAACAGTAATGTCAAAATAGTCAATCGCAATGTCTAAACCTTCAATAGCTTCAGGAGATAGTAGAATACCAAATGAGATAGTATCCGACTTTTCTGGTTCTAAGTCTGGGTTACCACCTGTGATACTGTTATATTGGCCCGCAGGGCTGATAAGTGCGTTTGAACCATATTTAGATGGATCAAGACCTGTTCTAGCACACTGCTCAACGGTTAGAGTTGGGTTGTCACCACCACATGGATCTTCCCAGTTAAACAAACCTAAACCAGCAGATCTGAATAGGTCGCGTACGTTACCTGCACGTACAGCACGCTGGAAGCTTGTTCTCAAACCAAGTTGATCATTAACGCGAATGTCAAACGCACCCTTATAGGTGTTGGTTGTTTTATCCGTTGAATAGTCAGAGTAGCGATAAGCTAATTCTAATGTAATATAATCAGCAAATTCAGAGTCTTCAACTAAGGGCACATTGAGTTCTGTAAAGAATTCATTGACGTCAAATTCACCACTTACACCAAGAACAGGACCACCTTGGCCTGCACCGTCACCTGACTCAAAGCCTTGATCCGGATTAAAGTCTAGCGATTCTTTTCTGTGTTCAAGACCAAATACTACGCCTACACCGGTGGAAGTTCCAGGTACTACAACTCCGTACTCTGTAAGATCACCAGTAACATAGCCACTAATTTGTTTTGTTCTAGTGTCACCGCGAGCAAATAAAGGTATTGTTAGATAGTCGATTTGTTCTTGAGTGATTTTTGATGGATCGAATATATTCCATGGAATACAAGTTGGATCGCTACCATCTACAACTGACTTACATACTACATTGCCTTTGTCATCAGTTGTAGCTTGTAATGAACGAATAATTCGGGTAGTCGACATGTCGTTTTGGTAAGTCTGGGCATATGATACATTACCGAAATTCATATACGCATCATAAGTCCAGTTGTCATCGATTTCACCGCGAACACCTAATACAAAACGAGTTGAGGTATGGCGAATGTCGTCTTGACGAGGGCCTCCTTCAACATTTCGCTTACCGATGAAGGCACCCTCAACAACACCATCATCATTTGCAACGCCATTAGGTCCACAAAGCGTGTTTCTTTGTGAAGCTGAAAGCAGCGGGTTATCACAGCTAATATTAACTTCATTCAGGAATGAACCTGAAGGCGCGATTTGTGCTACTGTGCGGTTGTCCATGTAGTTAAATTCAGCATAAAACGTATGGCTGTCGTTAAAATCATAATGACCTAGTAAGCCAAATGTCTTACGTTTGTCTGGGCGTTGGAAATAGTTCAGCGGGCCATAGTTATAAACAGTTCCAGCTGTAGGAACGAAATCGGTGCCAGATACTTTGTAGTCGTAGGTATTAAAATCGGTAATACGGCCATCAGGAATTGTTCCTGAACCACCACAAATTCGTGTACCTGTCGCATTTATGTTCATAGCACAAGCACTGTAGTCACGGTTGTCTTGCGTTACTTCTTCGATATCACGCCAAGTTGCATAACCTGTGATGTTTGCACGACCATCTGCAGAGTTAGCACCAAAAGTTAAAGAGATGTCATGAGTATCACCGTCCCATTGACTTCCATCAGGTACTTCGAAGCCTCTCTCTTTTAGTGCTCGTTGCATGTCTTTGTGGTCGTTATCATGTTGATAAACGCTACCTTGATACTCAATTTGGAAGCCTTCAAAGTCGTCTCTCATGATAAAGTTTACAACACCAGCAACAGCATCAGAACCGTATGTTGCTGACGAACCACCGGTAAGAACATCAACACGTTCTACCAAGGCCGCTGGGATTTGGTTAAGGTCAGCACCGATACCTCCGGCGACAGGAGAACCAGAAGGCAAGCGGCGTCCATTGACTAGTACCAATGTACGTTCTGTGCCTAAGTTACGTAGGTTTACTGTTGCGGTACCTGTAGCTCCATTTGCTTGGCCTGAAGTTTGGTCAGCAAAGATTGCGGGCATATCGTTGAGTAGATCTTCTACCCTTGTAATACCTGCAACTTTAATATCTTCGGCTGTAACACTTGTTACAGGGCTTGCACCAGTCATAGCAGCTCGCTTGATACGAGTACCAGTAACCTCTATTCGTTCTACACTATTATTAGCATTGGTATCTGTTTCTTCAGCGTGGGCAATACCTGATACGCCTGCAGTCAGCGTTGAGCAAGCAAGTAGAGATAGCCTGATCGTTGCTGATAAGTTAGAAAGTTTCATCTTATTTCCTTATTTCTTTATTTCTTTATTTATTAGCAGAGTAGGAAAATGTTCCTGCAACATAGAACTTACATTGCATCTACGTAAAGTTCAATGGTTCGTTTGTAAAACAATCAAATGTAATAGATATATAGGCTTTTTTTTATAATGAAATTATAAGGATGTAAGTTGAAACAAAACATTTCTAGATAAAAAATAAACACAGAGAAGAGTCGGGGTTGCTAAAAAAAAGGACACCTAAATGATGCCCTTGATAATCAATACGAGTGAAGCTGATTATTCCTCAGTGATAAATGCTTTACCGGATTGAATCCATTCTGCAGGTGGCAATCCTTTCAGGTGATAATCAAAGTATTCTTTCATACGAATTGAATAATCTAGCTGATTTGGCAGCTTTTTAAGATGGTGCGGTTCGCCTTCGTATTGTAAGAAGATTGCGTCTTTACCATGCCTTCTTAATGCTAAGTAGTATTGAATACCTTCTTGCCAAGGAACCGCTCCATCGTTATCGCCAAACATGATCAAAATTGGTGTATTTACTTTATCTGCGTAAAACACTGGAGAGTTTTCTATATATAATTCTGGCGCTTCGGTGAGTGTTTTACCTATGCGGCTTTGTCCCGTTTCATACTGGAATTGACGTGCTAAGCCGGACTTTAATCGAATTCCGCTATAAGCAGAGGTCATATTTGATACTGGTGCGCCAGAGACAACCGCTTTAAACATATTTGTCTGGGTGATCATAAATGCACTCTGATAACCTGCCCAAGAGTGGCCCTGTAAGCCTATTTTATCTGGATCAGCAACACCTTTATCAATAAGCGCTTGTGCGGCATTGATCATGGTTTGCGTTGAAGAGCGTCCAGGATGACCGATCTCAAAACGAATATCAGGCAAGAATATCGCATAACCGTTTGAGGTATACATTGGCAGGTTTGGTCTGTGATTTAACTCCATTTTCGGGAAGTCATACATGCGCTGGCTCATATAGCGGTAGAAGTAAATTACTACTGGCACTTTATCACCGGCTTTATAATCAGCAGGTTTGATTAACACGCCTTGAAGATCTTCGCCATCGTAGCCTTTGTACTTCACAAGTTCAGGCTTTTGGCCCCAAGCAAATGTCCGTTGCTGTGGATTTAAGTCTGTGAGTTTTGTCGGGTTATTAAAGCTGTTATCTGTAACCCAATAATCAGGAAATTCTTGATAAGACTGTCTTGTGAAAATATAAGTATCTGCCTCTTTGGCTTTTCTCACTACGTTATATTTGGCTTCGCCAGACAAAACAGTTTGCAACTTGTTATCTTGTAGAGAAAGCGTAGCAATATGCGTTTGTTTATTTTCGAGGTTGTGCGCACTTAATAGTAAGGTATCGTCAGGGTTAAAGCCCAGTTTGTCCTTATCTTTATACTCAATGCGGTATTGTGTTTGGGTCTTATAGCCGTCAGTCAGTCGAGTTGCTTTTGCCGTTTTAGTATCAAATGCCCAAATATCATATTTACTGTAGGCGTAGAGTGTCGAACCATCGAGCTGCCAACCAGCAAATCCAAATCCTTCGTTTGGTTCTGGCTTATCATGTTTATCATCAGCAAACAGTGCATTTTTAACCGCTTTGCTTACTGGGGTAAGCTGTTGGGTGGATAGCGATTTCAACCAGATTTGTTCACCATCGAAATAGGCCGCATGTTTACCATCAGGTGCAACAGTTGGGCGATTTGAACTTTCTTTAACGATGAGTTGTTTATCACCACTGCTGATATCAACGCTGTAGTAGTCGCGATAAAAGCCTTTGTACATAATCTGCTTTAGATAGGGGGTATCATCGCTGCCCAGCACAAAGTTTGCGTTTGTGCGCAGTGAAATAGACGGCACTTGAAGGTTTTCAAGCTGTACTACACGCTCGCCATTAAGATGATAAACCGCTTGATAATGTTGATCTCGCCGGCTTTCATTCCATGTTTTTATTTCTCTAGTTTTGATTTCAGGATCGGCATTGTGCCAAACCTTTAAGCCTTTTTGCTGGCGAATGGTATCGTAATCAAAAAGCGAGCTTTCATCTGTGTATTTGAGCACTTTGGCTTTTTGTTCAAGCTGTGGACGGTTTTCAAAAAATAATCGTGAGCCGTCTTTAGACCATTTGATTGATGCTGTTTTGCCGGAAAACCAACCGCTTGGGTTATGGATATCGGTAATTTTATTGCTTGTTGGAGACCATAATTTGAGTTGGTAGTCGCGGCGGCGTTTGTCATCGTTGACATAATTACCTAAATAAAAAGCGACCTGTTGAGAATTGGGTTGCCAAGCAATGTCTCCTAAAGTCACACCGGGCTCATCAATAAGACTTGTGATTTGATTGCTCGCTAAGTCAATAACGGCAACACGGTTTTTACTGCCGTCTTCACTGCGCTGATTGACCAGTATCACGTTACTATTTGGTCCTACTTTGTATGCTGCGATGTTGTCATAGCGAGTACTTTCATTGTTAGAAAGGTTCAGCACCACAAGTGTTAATGTGTCATCACCTTTATCTGCACTGATTTTGAGTTCATCAGCTTGCTCGTCTGTATTCTCTTTTGCGTCTGATTTTTTGTCGCCTGTTTTTGTATCCTCACGGTACACCAGCCACAAGCCATCATCTGAGATTTGATAATCTTTAACTGAGCTAAAGGTTTGCTGCGTTTTGGTTGCGGTGCTAACTAACACTAAGTTGTTCTTTAATGTTTTTTTCTTTTTTTTATCTGTGGTTTCTTTTTCAAGTAGAGTGGGGAGTTGGGTAAAGCCAACCCATTGACCGCTTTTATTGATAACTGGATTTGTACCACGGGGAACCGATGCAATCAGTGCTCTATTATTGAGAGAATACACTTGGCCTTCGCTGTCACCACGGTAAGGCTTTGCACTTAGGCCGAGGAATGTGCCTTGTTCGGAGATCACCGTACCCTGTGGGTAACGAAAATCAAAAACGTCTTTAAATTCAAGGCTGGGTTTAGCTGCTAAGCTGCTTACACTAAAAAGTGCTGCGCTTAAGAGAGAAAGTTTTAGAGTCATATCTAGAGCATTTTAGTATGTATTTATGATGTTTTTATCACTTTTAACAGTGAAACTAAAATGCTCTGCGGTGTGCGGATGTATTTAAGCGGCTAGCCGCAGGTGCTTAAAGCCAGATTTTCTCAAGCTCAACCCACTGTTTATCGAATTGCGCGGTTGGCTTTGCTTTGAAGTCACTTCTTACAAACTGGTTCATCTTACCCTCAACAAAAGCTAAGAATAGATTAGCCAGTACACTTTCTTCACTCGTGAATGCTTTGCCTTCTCGCAGTTTGCGCTCTCTTAATACTTGTTTGAATTGTGTCTCAAGCTTTTCAAATAAGCTTTGTACTCGTTCACGTAAACGTTCTTGCTCACCTTGTAGTGCATCGCCCGTTAAAATACGTGTTATCCCAGGGTTTTTCTCTGCAAAGGCGAGAAGTAGAGTAAGAATGTTGTAGATCCGGTTACGGGTTTCTTTTTCGTTTTCTAGGATTAAATTAATGCGTGACAGCAACGTATCTTCGATGAACTCAATAAGCCCCTCAAACATTCTCGCTTTACTTGGAAAATGGCGATAAAGCGCAGCTTCTGAAACCCCGACTTCAGCAGCGAGTTTAGCTGTGGTGATACGCTGTCCCGGGCTGGTTTCCAGCATTTGTGCGAGTGATTGAAGAATTTGCTCTTTGCGATTACTACGTTTTGTCGCTGGCATGAAATTTCCCTTATTTTTCTAATTGTTATATTGTTTTTGCCGGGTTTATTAAGCACAGAGAGTGATGCGCAGAAGTGCAAACCCCGACTCGTTTACACGTTATCGGGGTATCATGTTAATGTTTTATTCAGTTTCTTTCCAGTCTTTTACATGAAGGTTATTTTATCTTTTCGGCAATAGCTTGCATGACAGTAAGTGCTAACTCTTTTTTGCTAGAGTGAGGGAGTTCAAGTCGGTCTTTTTTCCAATATAGGGTCAATGTGTTGTTATCAGAATTAAACCCACCTGTACTATCCGACACATCATTCGCACAGATCATATCCAACCCTTTATTTACCAATTTTCCTTGCGCATATTCGGCGACATTCTGCGTCTCAGCGGCAAAGCCAACGGTATAAGGACGCGACTGTTTTAGTGCTGCGACAGTAGCGATAATATCGGGGTTTTTAACCAGTGTAAGTGTGATTTCATCGCCTTGCTTTTTAATCTTTTGATCGGCTACGGTGGCTGCACGGTAATCAGCGACCGCAGCGCAGCCGATAAAAATATCCGATTGTACGGCATATTCGAGTGCGGCTTGTTGCATCTGCTCAGCACTTTCTACATCAAGTCGAGTAATTCCAGTGGGAGTATTCAGTGAAACCGGGCCTGCGATCAGATTTACGCTTGCACCCAAAGCCTTTGCCGCCTCAGCAAGGCTAAATCCCATTTTTCCTGAACTGTGATTGGTAATAAAACGCACCGGATCTAATGCTTCGCGTGTCGGCCCTGCAGTGATAGTTACCGTTTTTCCTGCTAATACTTGCTCAGTAGGGCGAAGTGCAGTTAAACACAGTTGCACCAATTCATGGGGTTCAAGCATGCGTCCTGCGCCTACATCTCCACAGGCTTGTTCGCCTTTACCGGGCCCCCAGATTTGGACATGGCGTGAAGCAAGGGTGTTGAGATTTGCTTGAGTCGATAGGTGCGCATACATCTGTTGATTCATTGCCGGCGCCACGGCAACAGGCGCGGGAGTTGCGAGCAGTAATGTGGTCAGTAAATCATCTGCAATACCCGCTGCCATTTTGGCGAGGATATTTGAGGTCGCGGGAGCAACCAGTACTAGATCTGCCCATTTTGCAAATTCGATATGGCCCATTGATGCTTCTGCTTGCGGGTCAAGCAAAGAGTCAGAAACGATTTCACCAGAGACAGCTTGCATTGTTAGTGGTGTGATAAAGTGCTTAGCTGACTCCGTCATCACCACTTTGACATCTATCTGGTGTTCTTTTAAGCGGCGAACGAGTTCTGCACATTTGTAAGCAGCGATACCACCGCTGATCCCAAGTAAGAGGCGTTTATTTCTTTGCATGTTTGTTTTATACGATCACAGTATCAATAAACTAAAGATATCACAGTCTGTGTTTGCTTTTGAATAATCGTGATCACCCGCTAAGCTTAATTTAGTCAAGGAGACATACAAAGATAAGGAATAATAGAATGCAAATATCAGCCTTACCCAAATCCGCGCGGCCAAGAGAAAAGTTGATTGAACAAGGGCCCGAAGCGTTATCCAATGCTGAGTTATTGGCTATCTTTTTACGCACAGGGATCAAAGGATTAAATGCCATAGAGCTTGCCGAATCCTTGTTACAAGAACAGCAAACGTTACAGCGTTTATTCAATGCCTCATTAGAAGAGTTTTCAGCGTTAAAAGGCTTAGGCGTTGCCAAATACACTCAGTTGCAGGCCGTTTTGGAGCTAAGTCGGCGTTATCTAAAAGAAGAGTGCTTAAGAGAAACGGTATTTCAAAACCCGACTGCGGTACGTGACTATTTGAGTGCTCAACTACGGGGGCTTGGCCATGAAGTGTTTATGGTGTTGTATTTAGACAACCAAAATCGGCTAATAAAAGATGAAGTGCTGTTTCACGGCACGATTAATGCGGCCTCGGTTTATCCAAGAGAAGTAGTAAAGGCGGCACTCAAATACCATAGTGCAGCTGTGATTTTTGCCCATAACCATCCATCGGGCGTGGCAGAGCCCAGCGAAGCGGATAAACTTATCACGAAAAAATTGCAGCAAGGCTTGGCATTGGTTGATATTAATGTACTTGACCATTTAATCGTCGCTGGAAGTTATTGTATTTCGTTTGCCGAACGAGGACTGATTTAAGCTGAGTTGCTGTTTTATCAGGTGGGTTTCGCTTTCTCAAGCTGTCCTTTTGAACTGAGCAAAATGGAATGGAGCTTGATCACTCAGCTTTTACTCGACGTGTGGGGTAGCTGGTGGAGTGTTGCTGCTTGAATATACTCATAAGCACGAAAATTAAACAGTCAAAATCATCATCTACAAAGGGCCAAAAAAGAAATTTGCTCGTTAAATCAGCATATTTGTATAAATTTTATAAATTAGTTCAATTTAAATGCAGTTTTTACTTTCCTAGTGGGCTTCGGATCATTATAATTGGCCGCTATCAAATTTACCCATGAGCTGATTTCAGTAGGATCAGATCCTTGATCTCTGCCTGTAGATACTGTATAAAGAGCGCCCTTTGATTTTACCTAGGGCACGCAGTTAAAAGGCCTTTAAGGGAAAATTAAGCTCGAGCGAAGTTATTGGAGATACATAGACATGTCTAAAGTCTGTCAAGTTACAGGTAAGCGCCCAGTGGTTGGTAACCACCGTTCGCACGCGCGCAACGCTACTAAGCGTCGCTTCCTACCTAACCTACAAACACACCGTTTTTGGGTTGAAAGCGAAAAGCGTTTCGTTTCTCTACGCACTACTACTAAAGGTATGCGTATTATCGATAAAAAAGGCATCGACGCGGTATTAGTAGATATCCGTGCTCGCGGCGAAAAAGTTTAAGGAGCTGAATCATGCGTGATAAGATCCGTTTAGTTTCAACTGCTGGTACTGGTTATTTCTACACTACCGACAAGAACAAGCGTAACATGCCTGAAAAAATGGAGATCAAAAAGTTCGACCCTAAGGTTCGTAAACACGTGATCTTCAAAGAAGCGAAAATCAAGTAATTCGTTTCAAGAATCAATAAAAACCCAGCCTCGGCTGGGTTTTTTGTTTTTGTACTTTAATTTTTCACGGTTAATTGCCAAAGCTCTCCACTTGGTTGCTTCAGCTCACTGAAAACCACATCGCCATTTTGCAATATATCAAACTGTCCAATAAACCGTTGTGGCGGAGTGAAATATAGCTTTTCTTGATGAGTCTTAAGATCGAATCGCCAGATGCTTTTGTCTTTTTCATAGTAAAGCGCATTACCTCTGAGCCGCCAATTTAACCAATTTCTTACAGGCACCTCTGCAACAACTAACGACTCCTGCCCATCTTCCAGCCGCCAAATACCGGGCTGTGTAAATTTAGTAAAATACAACACATTATTAAGCTTGTATCCACTGTAGCCACCTTGCGTTGTAAGCTGCTGATGTTGGTTTGTTATTAAATTTAGAGACCATAACTGCCAACTACCAGAGCGTTCACTACTATAAATTATTTCATCATCATGTTGACCGTAGTTCGCGACATAGGGTTTTAACTCTGCACTAAGTATTTCTGTGGTCTCCAGTTGTTCAATCGAAAACTGATAAATAGCATCTTGATATTCAAAAAGTATTTTAGAACTGTCGCTATTGAGTTGATAACGTTGGAAATTAAAAATGTGAGGCAGTGGTACTTGAGTCTTTGCCTCCCTATTGGTGTCAATCGACCATAAGGCTGAGTGTGCACCATGATCTGAAATATACCAAATATGTTGTGATTGATTAGCGCGAGGTAGACGGTTTAGCGCTTGGTTATCAACAACTACCTTTACGACATTCTGCACGGGCTCAAAAAGCTTAATGTTACTGGCTAACTTATACTGATTTAACAATAACGTATCATTATTATCCAATAGGGTAAGGCTCTCGATTGGAGCGGTAAACTTGTGTAAAAGAGTTACTGCATGTGACTGTGCATTCACACTATAAATGCTGTTAGCCTGTGAAAAGTAAATCTGCTGACCATTTGCAGACCAGGTCAGTGAAGTTGGGTTATACGGAAGTTCAATTGTGTGCTCTGTAGACATCTGTGGGTAGTGATAGAGGGTTAATCGGTGTATATCTTCACCGAGGTATGTCGCCACTGCGAGGCGGTCTTGGCCTTGAGATAAACTAAAGAGGTGATCACCTCTTAGATTACCTGATGAAGGGGGGAGCGTTAATTGTGTATGCTTATGGGTGTTTAAATCATAGCGATACAGACCAAAGCCGTTGTGAATATTTTCACGTTTTCGATAAATCAATTCTCGCCCGTTACGGCCCCAAATGAGCTTTATCCTCTCAACGGCCTGGCAGCTGAATAATGATTGTACGCTTTGCTTTGCTATAGTTAACTGCTTCACCATGCAGCCATTTTCATCGTCCACAAATGCTATCTTACTTGCGTCAGGGCTTAATGCCTGAGCACTTATATTACCCGATAGTAACTTGCGACTTTCTCCATGGTGGTGTAACCATAACTCTGAAAGTGGCGTTGTGATTGGGTGTAGATAACTAAAGCTACTAGACCTAGTTGCGCTACTGAGTTGCAGCTCAATACCACTCTGACTTGTTATTTTTTCTGGAATAAGTGACTTAGTATTAGGTGAAAGCCTCACTACCTGAAAAGTAATTAATGCACTAAGCAAACTAACCAAAATCGCACCACCAATTAAAAAGCGTACTTTACGCTTTGGTGATTTTGTGGAGGTAACTAGTCCTACAGCTCTAGGTATTAGCCTGTATCCAACGGTAGGAATAGTCTCAATATAATTCGTTTGGCTATCTAATTTATTTAGATGCTGACGTAGCGTTGACACGGCTTTATTGATTGCGCTTTCGGTGACGATACGCCCTTGCCAAACCTCTTCGATCAATTGCTCGCGAGAGACTGTATTTCCATTTGCAGCAATTAAAGTTTGTAGCAACAAATAGGGCTTTGGCTCTAATCTTATTGTTGAATTGTCGTTTTCTAGCGTTCGATTTAGTGTATCAAATTGTATTGCTGCAATCTTAAATCGCATTTTTACCCTTTTGATTTTATTGGTTATATTTTTTGGTAATAAATTCATCACGATGATTTCATGAGAAATCGTCGCGCTTTTTTCAATGCTATTTAAGAGTACATGAAAACAATAAAATAGGAATGGCCTGCATGAAAAGTAGATGGTTTTTAACGCGAACGTTAAATGTAGTAGTCGCGACATTGTTAGTGGGGTGTGGTGGTAAAAGCAATAACGCTGCGCCAATCGATAGTGATAGCGGAAAAACCGAGATTGGGGTTAATGTTCATGAACTTAATGAACGCTTTTACTATATGCTACCGGTCGAAAATACCAGCAAGTCATATAAACTTTTATTTGCTTTTCATGGCTCTGGGGGGAGTGGTCAAGGTATGGCGGGTATGACCAGGTTGCATGAACAAAGTGATGATTATCTCGTCGTTTATCCCAAGTCAAAAAATGAAGAATGGAATGAAGGGTGTGGTTGTAATAAGGCGCATCGTCTAGGTGTTGATGATCTGGGCTTTGTTGATGACATGGTCGCAGAACTAAAAGCAAAATATCAGATTATTGATGGTGAAATCTACGCAACAGGTTTTTCTCAAGGAGGACTATTTGTACAGAACTTGTTGTGTAATCGCTCCGAGGTATTTAACGCGATAGTGACCGTTGGTGCACCAATGTCCTATCAATTAGGAGATAGTTGTAACCTTACTACGCCGACGAACTACAGAATTATGCACGGTAAGGCTGATTCGGTTCTTCCCTATAATGGTAAAAGCCATGCTAATTTTGGGCTGTTGTCCTCACCCCAAGCGATCAAAATTGTAGGTGATCTCAACTATGAAGCCGCATTATCGGTAGAGCAAGATTTGGATGATGGTGTTACCTTAACTCACTATCCCAACAGAAATATCCAGACTCAGCTTATTAGTGTAGACGGGGCGGGACATAGTTGGAACTTATCACCAGTCAAAACGACGCAATCGATAATGGAATTTTTTGAATCGACAAGTCAATATGCACTACCAGCTGGTTCTGATTTAATTAAAGTCAGTGATAATTATTACCATGTAAGACACTTAACGCATCAGGCAGACAAACCAACGGTAGTTATGTTGTCAGGTGCAAACATGCACTTTCATAGCGATAGCGCTTGGTTTGCATTATTACAACCTTATTTGTCAACACAGTTTAATGTGTATGTGATTGATAGGCTTGGGCAAGGGCTTAGTAGTAACACCAGCGCACCGTCAATGCAAAAGTTTGCAACAGATCTTCCAGTGCTATTTGAGAAGCTTGATTTGAGCAATGTGCATTTGGTGAGTTTTGCTAATAGTAACTCTGTACCGCTTATTGCTATGCAACAGTCGGAAGACTTCAAACAAAAGATTGCCAGTATGTTGTGGATGGATCCGGACATTTTATTACCGCACTCAATTGCACAGTATCAGGGTTACCCTGTTGATATTTATCGCGAATGGGGTCAGCATTTGATAGACCATGTGAGTGCAGGAAAGTGGCAGGAAAAAATGAATGTCAAAATAGCTGAGGAGCAGGCACATGTAGAGTCTTTGCTGGAAGAAAGTGAGTTTGCTCAACATATGGATTGGGGTTACTTCAATCAAATCATGCAAACACGTTATAGTATTGAAGCCCAACTTATCCGAGTAAATGAAATGATGAACTATCATGACGATTTGGAGTTAGTGAGAAACTGGCAGCCAGATAGCAGTATTCCAATTACCGTGATCGATAGTGAGTTTGAACAGTTAGATATTGAAAAAGCAGAAACAGAAGAAGCCAGAGCGGGTTTGATTAAGTGGGAAGCCGAAGGTCGAAAATGGTCTCAAGAAGTCGCGGAAATAAGCGGGGGACAGTATTTGCCAATAACCTCTACAGAGCACTTGATCCCGCTCACACATCCTGAGCTTATCAAGCAAGCATTGATTGAGCTTTCAAGTAGATAATAAAGCCTATCCCTACTAGTTGACTTGGACAGTCACTACAACCCCAAAAGCTCAGATATCCTTATCTGAGCTTTTTTTAACTCATTATGTGGAGCTAGTAAATTCCTGTGTAAAGATTGATAAAGTAATTGCTCACAGCCACTTCAGGTTGAGAGGCAGTAGCTTTTACTTATCTAGGCTTTACCTCATGGTAACAAATTCCTCGGAACCAGTTGGATGTATTGCGACTACGGAGTCAAAGTCTGCTTTGGTTGCACCCATTTTCATGGCAACGGCGAAGCCTTGGATCATTTCATCTACCGCAAAGCCGATACCATGCAGGCCAACGACTTTCTCTTCTTTACCCGCACAAACAAGTTTCATACGACATGGCTGACGATGCTGAGTAACCGCCGTGTACATCGCAGCAAAGGTAGAGGTATAGACCTTGATATTATCTTTACCGTACTTTTCTTCGGCTTCTGGCTCTGTTAGGCCAATGGTGCCAATCGGTGGATGGCTAAAGACGACGGTAGGGACTAAGTCGTAATCCATTTTTGCGTTTGGCAATTCAGGGTTGAATAGGCGTTCTGCTAGCATTCTGCCAGCTTTCACGGCTACCGGAGTCAGCTCTATTCCACCATCCATAATGTCGCCTAAGGCATAAATACCTTTAGCTGTGGTGTTTTGCCACTCATCAACTTTTATATGGCCACTTGGCGTGGTTTCTACATCTGTTGCCGCGAGATTGATAAGATCTGTCATTGGCTCACGGCCAATTGCCCAGATCAGTTCGTCTACGGTGTAAGATTCACCATTTTCAAGATGTAAGGTGACTGAGCCATCCTCTTCTTTGGTCACTGACTTGGGCACTGCGTGAGTGTGCAGCGTTGGGCCTTCTTTTTCCATTACCTCAGTTAAGGTTTCAACCAAGATAGGATCAAAGTTACGAAGTGGAGCGTGCTTACGAACAAATAAATGGGTTTCTGTGCCCAAGCTGTGCAATACGCCCGCAAGCTCTACCGCGATATAGCCCGCGCCCACAACAGCTACGCGGCGAGGTTGCGCTTTAAGCTCAAAGAAACCGTTTGAATCGATACCATGCTCAGCGCCTGGAATGTTAGGGATCGTTGGGCGACCACCTACGGTAATATTGATATGATCGGCAGTGTAGTGCTCGCCATTGACTTCAATGGTGTTGTTATCAACAAACTTAGCAAAGCCATTGATCACGGTGACGCCATTTTTTGCTAGGTAGCCGTTGTAACCTTGGTGAATACGGCCAATGTAGGCTTCGCGGCTCTCAACGAGTTTACCCCAATCGAAGTTCTTTAGCTCAACATCAAAACCATAATCTGGTGCGTATAGTTTAATGGCTTCAGCAACTTGAGCGCCGTGCCACATCGCTTTTTTTGGAACGCAGCCCACGTTTACACAAGTACCGCCTAAGTGCTTTGCTTCTATTAATGCCACCTTGGCACCTCGCATCGCCGCTCGGTTTGCAGATGCGATCCCGCCGCTACCGCCACCGATTGCGATATAGTCAAAATGTTGAGCCATAAAAATTCCTCGCCAATTATTTGTTTTGCTTAAACCCTACTACTTTATATTAAGTAAATAGCAAAGGTGCACAACCCAAGACCGATATTAAGCAAAAATCTATTCAGATACTTGTAAATGCGGTCATTCACCCTTATTTCAACCTCAATATTAGATTAGAAAATAAAGAGCGTGCCCATGAGTAACCCATTAATCGGGCTAGAAGGATTGCCTCCTTTTTCAAAAATTAAGCCTGAACACATTGTTGAAGCATTAAAATCTGCCATCGCGCACTGTCGTGAAACCATAGACACTGTTTTAGCTCAGTCGAATTATACTTGGGACAACTTTGTACTTCCGCTAGAAGAAGCGGACGATAAGCTTAGCCGCATGTGGTCGCCAGTATCGCATATGCATTCAGTCGTTAATTCAGAGGCACTGCGCAAAGCGTATGATGAGTGTTTGCCGTTAATTTCTGAGTATTCTACTTATGTTGGTCAGCATCAAGGATTGTATGAAGCTTATAAAGCCGTAAAAGAATCGGTTGAATTTGGCAACTTAACGGTTGCTCAGCAAACGTCTGTGGATAATGCACTGCGTGATTTTCAACTTTCAGGTATTGCACTTGAGCCTGCTAACCAAAAACGTTATGGCGAAATTGTGGCACGGCTGTCTGAGTTGGCATCAAAGTTTGGCAACAACGTCATGGATGCCACCCAAGCATGGCAAAAGCATGTTACTGACGAGTCAGAATTATCTGGACTGCCGGAGTCGGCCTTAGCACTTGCTGCTCATACTGCTGAAGCCAAAGGATTAGAAGGTTGGGTATTTACGCTAGATATTCCTTCTTACCTTCCTGTTATGACATACGCAGATAACCAAACGCTTCGTGAAGAGGCTTATCGTGCGTTTGTAACCCGTGCCTCGGATCAAGGGCCGAATGCTGGCGAGTTTGATAACTCAGCGATTATGCATGAAGCGCTTACGCTTAGACACGAATTGGCTCAGCTGCTTGGCTTTTCTAGTTTTGCAGAAAAATCACTGGCAACTAAAATGGCTGAGACGCCAGAGCAAGTGTTTAAATTTTTGAATGACCTTGCTGCTAAGTCAAAACCACAAGCCGAGCAAGAAGTAGCTGAACTACGTGACTTTGCGAATAAAGAACACGGTGTAAGTGAGCTAAAACCTTGGGATTACGCATATTATGGTGAAAAGTTAAAACAAGCTAAGTATGCAATTTCTGACGAAGCACTGCGCCCTTATTTCCCTGAACATAAGGTACTCTCCGGCTTATTTGAAACCGTAAACCGTTTGTTTGGGATCCGTGTTAGCGAAGTTAAAGACGTTGACACTTATCATCCAGATGTACGCTTTTTTGCTATTCACGATGACAAAGGTGAGTTGCGTGGTCACTTCTATCTCGACCTATATGCCCGTGAACATAAGCGTGGCGGTGCTTGGATGGATGACTGTATGGGCAGAAAAGTACGCGCAAATGGCGAATTACAGACTCCAGTCGCTTATTTAGTGTGTAATTTTAATAAAGCGGTCGGTAACAAACCTGCGCTATTTACCCATAATGAAGTAACCACTTTATTCCATGAGTTTGGTCACGGAATTCATCACATGCTAACACAAGTGGATGCAGCGCCAGTTGCGGGTATTAATGGTGTGGCATGGGATGCGGTTGAGCTGCCAAGTCAGTTTTTAGAAAATTGGTGCTATGAAGAAGAAGCACTGAACTTCATTTCAGGGCACTATGAAACGGGAGAACCGTTGCCAAAAGACATGTTAGATAAGCTACTTGCAGCAAAGAACTTTCAATCAGCTATGCAAATGTTGCGTCAGTTAGAGTTTTCGTTATTTGATTTTCATATTCACGCAGACTTTACACCAAACACTGACTGCCAAATTCAAGCCACACTCAATGCGGTGCGTGAACGTACAGCTGTTGTAAAAGCGCCTGAATTTAACCGCTTCCAGCATAGTTTTAGCCACATTTTTGCTGGTGGTTATAGTGCAGGTTATTATTCATATAAATGGGCAGAAGTGTTGTCTGCGGATGCTTTCTCTAAGTTTGAGGAGGAAGGAATATTCAACCCGAAAACCGGGCGTGAATTTATGCATCATATTCTTGAAAAAGGTGGCTCCGAAGCGCCGATAGTGTTGTTTACTCGCTTCCGTGGTCGAGAGCCAAAAGTGGATGCGTTACTACGCCACAGTGGGATCGCCGCCTAGTTTTTTTTCCATTCTTCACGCCTTCTTTTGAAGGCGTTTTTTTTGCCTTATTTTTTTTAGCAAATCCAATATCTCTGACTATTCTATAAAGATATGAATTAATAGGGAAAGCCACATGACAAAACTGGTTCTTGCCATTGATGATGACAAGCTCGTTCATCACGTTGTTGATGAAGCGTTAGCGCGTACGTGCAAAATATTACACGCGAAAAATGGTGAGGAAGGCTTACGATTAGCTAAAAAATATCGCCCAGATATCATCTTGCTTGACGTTGAAATGCCTGGAGTATCAGGTTTTGAAGTATGTAAGCAACTAAAAAAACTTGAGGAAACCACTGAGATCCCGGTTATGTTTTTGTCCTCTCGTGCCGATATTTCAGAGCGGATGCGGGGTTATAACGCGGGCGCTGCTGACTACATAGTCAAGCCTTTTAATGCTGAAGAGTTGCTGGCGCGTATTAATGTTCTTGATGACTACAGAAAGACTTCTTCGCAGCTCAAGCAAGATGTACAGCGTGCCCAAACCACGGCTGAAATCGCCATGACCGACTCTGGTGATATGGGACGCATAATGCGGTATGTCGGGCAATCGTATCATGCACATGACCTCAATACCTTGAGCACTCATTTTTTAGAATTTTTTATGCCGATGGAGCTCGATGTTGCAGTGGCTTTTTGGTATCACCAAGATGCGATGTTTTACTCTAGCGAGGGGGCGATCCAACCGATAGAGCAAGAATTGTTTGAGAAGCATAAAGATGGCAGCCGCTTTGTTGATTTTGGGCGCAGGACCATTATTAACTACTCTAAAGTTTCTTTGCTGATTAAGAATATGCCAGTGGATGATGTTGCGGTGTATGGTCGTTATAAAGATTTGTTTCCGCACATTCTGGAAGCGACTGATGCCAAAATCAAGGATATGGAAGTTAGTGAAGATGCGCTCAATAAAGTGGAACATATCGGGCAGGTATTTGCTGAGCTGAGCGATCATTTAAGCGGCGTTGGCGATCATTACAGCGGTAAAGTGGCCGAGTTCCAAGCTGTACTTGAAAGTGACAAGCTTGCTAACTTAGAACCAAGTGAAAGAGAGCGATTGCAAGAACTCTACGAGCATTTTACTTATTTGAGCGATGAGCTAACCATAATTAAATATAAGCTAGGCGAGGTAACAGAGGTACGTCAGCAGCTTATTGAGAGTTTAAATAAAATAGCAAAGCCTTGGGGTGAGGACGAAGTGGCATCACAGGCTGATATCGAGCTGTTCTAAGCCGTTGGATAATCAAAGACACTAGATAGGGAAAGCGGTATACTGCCACGGTTGGTAACCTTTGGGAGCTTAGCTTGTATATTCACACCCCTTTTGAAGAAAACAGATCCTACCTAGATACGCTAACTAAGCTTTTTAACTTATCTGCGCTAGATATTAATGAGGCGGAGTTTCAATTGGTTTATGACGAGTTAGGCCTACAATTACTTAAAAAAGACGAACCAAAGCTCGGCGCTATTCGTGTTGACTTTGTGACAGGTGCAGTCGCTCATCGACGCAAGTTTGGTGGTGGTAAAGGGCAAGCAATTGCAAAAGCTGTCGGCTTAAACAAAGGGGCAGTGCCTACGGTATTAGACGCGACAGCAGGGCTTGGACGTGATGCTTTTGTGCTTGCGTCTATGGGCTGTAACGTTGTATTGCATGAGCGTAATCCGGTAGTCGCAGCATTGTTATATGACGGTTTGCAACGCGCCTATGAAGATGCTGAAATTGGCGAGTGGGTAAGGTCAACCATGCGACTAGAGTTTGGTTCTAGCCATGACTTGCTAGAGCAAGCAGGTTGGCGTCCAGATGTAGTTTATCTTGATCCTATGTTTCCACATCGTGAAAAATCGGCGCAAGTGAAAAAAGAAATGCGGGTATTTCAAGACTTAGTTGGCAACGACTTAGATGCGGATGCACTTTTACCTTTTGCTTTGCAGTTAGCCACAAAAAGGGTGGTGGTAAAACGTCCAGACTACGCTGGCTTTTTAAATGCTCAAACGCCAAGTATGCAAATAAAAACCAAGAAAAATCGCTTTGACGTCTATGTAAACGCTGCGATGAAATAGCATACCAATGCCTGCTCTAAATTTGTTCAGCAGATATCTAGATGGATATACGTAAAAAGTATGGTTTTGCGCGGTTGTACAGAAAAGGTAACCAGATTTAATCAAGTTGTCATAAATCCTTAATACTCTTGCGGAGCATTTTGATAAAGGGGTTGTGATTCTATGCGCGTGTCTACATTTACTCGGTTGTTGGCAATTTTATTAACCACTGCGAGTATTCTACTTGGGGCGAGTCTGTTTTGGGCAAGCCAAGTCTTAACCGAACTTGATGTGCAAGACGCCGCTTACAATCGAGTTAAAAATGCGGTGATTATTGAGCTTGAGGGCACAGTTGAAGATTACCTGAGTGCGGGTGATAGCCAATATTTAAGTCAGGCCGATGAACAAATCAAAACGCTACAGCAAAGTGTGGAACAGTTACCACCAGCACTTGCTGAACAACTTGAAGCCAAACTCACACAGCTACAACAAGACATTGCAGGCAAATACCGGGCACTTGGCAAGCTTTCAGGTAACGAACTTGCGCTTTTGGATAATGCGCTCCGGCAAATGTCGGGTTCAGCATCAAGTCTCGTAAAGTATGCAATTACAGCGCAAGATAGTGCCGCTAAAGAATCTTATTTTAATCTCGCCTCAGACTACTTTAGCGAAGTCTCGAATTTGAGTTTATATACTTATCAGTTAGTCATGGCTTATGAGCAGCAAACTGAACAAAGCTTGATGTTGAGCTTAGGTCGGTTGCAGGATATTGCCGCGCGAATAGATCAACTCGAAAACTTAGGAGTAATGAGTGAGGTAGATGAAGATGAGCTATTTTTAGGTGCACAAGCTGAAGACTTAGCGCTAGAAATAAAAGCGGAGCTTGTGAGCTGGCCAAAACGTTATGCTCGCGACTTAGAAAATACCTTACAGCAGTCCAAACAGCGCCAAGCAGGCATGCTGGCACTGCGAGGTGATATTAAAGCGATTTCAGAGAATATTCTGCAAGCAGAAACGACTTTAATAACAGAGCAGGCCGCCGTCAAAACTAATGTATTTATGCTCTTTGGTGTGGCAATTGGGTTACTCGTACTCTTAGCTGGTGGTGTATATTTTGTGCAGTTTAATCAAGTACTAACGCCGCTAAGACAACTACGCGATGGCTTTGCTCAGTTGATAGAAAGTAATGAGTTACGCAATATTGAAAGTAAAAACCAAGATACCGAAATTGGCGAAATTGCGAGTTACTTTAATCAGTTAATCGATAGGCAGCGAGCAGAAGCGGACGAACGCTCAGAAATGCTGAGTGTGATCAATACCTTTATGGAAGAGATGAACACTAACTTGGCGCAGATCTCAGCACAAGCTGGAGATACCTTTGAGCAAGTGGAACAAAACCAAGCGCAGCTCGACTCGCTCAGAGCGCTTGGGGCGGATGCCAATCAAATTAATGCACAAGTTGCCGACAATGCTAACAACACCTTTGAAGCAATGACACAAAGTGTGTCCTATGCGGATTCTATGTTGAGCGCTTCATCGACCACGCAAAAGCGGGTAGAGCAGGGATTAGAGAGCTTAAATGAATTGCTTAATGGTGTTTCAGATGTGAGTAAAGTGATTGATATGATCAGCTCCATTGCAGAACAAACTAACCTACTTGCACTTAATGCCGCAATTGAATCAGCGCGCGCAGGTGAGCATGGGCGTGGATTTGCAGTAGTTGCGGACGAAGTACGAAAGCTTGCACAGCAAACACAAGCTTCACTGACTGATATTCATCAGCAATTAAATGTTTTGAGTGATAACTCAAACAAAGTATCGACACAAATCTCGGCCTTGGCAGATGAGGCACAGCAGCAAACCGTACATGCACAAGAGTTGAAACGTAATTCAGAAGGTGTGGCAGATAGCGCACAAAGCGCCAACCAAGTCGCTGCCCATGCAATGGACCTTGCCAATCAGCAATCAGATCTACTAGATACCTTTGGCCACGCTATGGACAGCATGAAAGGTCAGGTTAATAGCTCACATGAGCAAGTGCAGCAAATCCAGCAAAGTCTTAAAGAGAAAATGAGGGAGATCAGAGGCACTTTAGGCTTGCAGTAATCAGGATTGTGCCGTAGGTCGAGATTTATCTCGACTACTGCAAGCAAAAATGTAAAAGCCGCTTCACGCGGCGAGCAGTTAAAAGATCGCGAGATAAACTCGCTCCTACACGAGTAATTTGCTCCCATAGGCGAACACTATGGTAGGAGCCACTTTATGTGGCGAGCAGTCAAGAGATCGCAAGGTAAACTCGCTCCTACACGGGTAATTTGCTCCCATAGGCGAACACTATGGTAGGAGCCACTTTATGTGGCGAGCAGTGAAAAGATCGCGAGGTAAACTCGCTCCTACACGGGTAATTTGCTCCCATAGGCGAACACTATGGTAGGAGCCACTTTATGTGGCGAGCAGTGAAAAGATCGCGAGCTAAACTCGCTCCCACAAGCCCACAACTCTCTCATACAAAATAACCCATCGCGCTACGCTTGCTTCTTTTATCAAAGCTTGGCTACCATCTCTCTACATCAACTAAAAAAACTCAAAAATGAATCACTTACTACATGCTGCATGCACCTCATTTGCTGCTTGCGTAGCGTCAATCGCCTCTGCAAAAGCAATTTACCCAGATGTACCAGAGCAGATTAATCCATCTGCCAAATACGTTTTTTACTCTCATGGCTATATCGTTGAAGGTGATAATGAAACGCCTATTCATAAGCGCTGGGGTAAATATGACTTTCCAGCCATCAAACAAGCTTTAAGTGATGATGCCTATACGCTAATTGCTGAGCACCGACCTAAAGGCGTCGCACCAGAAACATACACAAAAACCCTAGTTAGCAAGGTCCGCAAATTACTGGACGTGGGCGTCAGCGCCAGCAACATTACGCTCGTGGGGTTTTCTCGCGGTGGTGCATTAACGATAATGGCAAGTGATGCATTAAAAAATGATGCTATTCACTACGTGATACTTGCGGGCTGCGCTGGGCTTATCAAAAGTAAAACCGAAATTCAGCTCTACGGCAAGGTGTTGTCCGTTTACGAAACCTCAGATCAAGTAGGTTCTTGCGATTTTGTGAAAGCACGCTCAGCAAACCTCAAAAGCTTTACGGAGCTTTCGATTTCAACCGGTAAGGAGCACGGCGCTTTCTATGTCCCAAGAGAGGAGTGGTTGAAGCCCGTTAAAAGCTGGATTTTAAACCACTAAATCATTAGCACGTCGCTATACCAATAACGCGCCGTGCTGAACCTTCCTTCAGAATCTACCTACACTCCAAATTCCTTTTTTGAAAACAAAACTCTGTTTACTTATTGCACTTTTGAAAATGCTCTCTATAATTGAACCTTATTCGAATGACATTCGAATAAGGTTCAACCTCTAAGGAGAAACGATGGCACCGGCACCTAAATATGATAAAGAAACCCAGCAACGCATGATTTTAAACGCTGCAGAACAATGCATTAATGAGTCTTCAGTCACTGACTTTACAATGGCAAAGGTCTCTTTGCTTGCAGGATTGTCTATGGGCTCAATCTATAAATTTGTGCAGACTAAAGAAGATCTAGTAATGGCGCTGGCCTATGAATCTTTTACCCATACATCCAGTGTTTTTAAGCAAGTGTTGTCCTTACCACTTAGCACGCCAGAACGCATGCTCGCAGTGTGTCTTATCTCGCCACAAAAGCTTAAACGCTTCTCTTTTGATTATGAATTACAGTCCTACTCCACCAATGAGGCGGTTATCAAAAGAGCTTCTGAGTTTTGGACCAATAAAATTATCGATTCATGTGACGGTTGTGAAAGCGTGTTTAAACAAGCACTCATTGATGGTATTGAAGCGGGTGAGTTACAAGCTACACCAGATCTACACGACATGGTAGAAGAAATCATCATCACCGGTTGGGCGCTTACCGTAGGATATGAGCAAGTAATGCGCTTACAACAAACTAAGCAAATTGTAGAGGGCACAGCGTCGCTACTCGCACCACTTGAACTAAACGATCCAGTTATTCGCAGTACCGTGCGATTGCTTAACAGTTATCCATGGCAACAGCCTATCACACAAGACTCACTGGTACGCATAGAGAAAGAATTGCAAACGCTCAAACTTCGTTAACTTAAGGAAACTTCAATGAATATTAAACGCTGGCTTATGGCCGTTGTCATTATTCTCATCGTTATTACCAGTCTTGGCTTTGTTAAGTTTACACAAATCCAAGCGGCAATCGCCTTTGGGGAATCTTTTCCGGAACCTTCGGCTTCAGTCAAAAGCACGTATGTATCAACTACTGAATATATTAAATCGGTTAAGGTTGTAGGCCAGCTTCACGCCAAACGCACCGTCACCATTAGTAACGAGTATCCCGGCCTTATCACTTACGTCGGCTTTAAGCCCGGCGAGCAAGTGGAGGAGAATCAGGTATTACTGCGCCTAGACAGCAGCATTGATGAGGCAAATCTACTAGCAGCTAAAGCTCGAGTAAAACTCGCTAAATCCACTTATCAACGAGTTGCCAAATTACTTGAACAAAAGCGGATCAGCCCTGATGAGGTAGACAAAGCCGAAGCCGAGGTGGCAATTAATCAGGCTGAAGTAAAACGATTAACCACGTTAATCGAGAAAAAAACCATTCGTGCCCCTTATCCGGGTCAAACAGGGTTAGAGCAATATCAAGTCGGTCAATTGCTGGATGCCAATAGCGAAATCACGTTCTTGGTTGGGTTAGACGACAGTATTTGGGTAGATTTCAAAATTCCACAAACCTTACCACAACCTAGTATAGGCGAAGATGTTAGCGTGGCAATTTCTAATGCCAATGGCCAATTACCCGCTCGCGTATCTGCCAAAATGCCAATGGTCGATGTCGCATCGCGTCAACAAAGTTATCGTGCAGAGCTACAAAACAGCAATGGCACACTCAGCCACAATAAAATGGTGTTAGTCAATGTACCAATGGAGGTCGTGAGTGCCGCGATAGTGCCAACCAATGCAATTACGCGCAATCACTTTGGCGAGTTTGTTTATGTACTTGAAAAGGACGAGAGCCAAAACTGGCGAGCAAAGCCAGTAAAAATCACTTTAGGCGATAAGGTCAACGACCAGCAACTTGTACTATCTGGCCTTAGCGGTGGTGAATTTATTGCTGCTGAAGGCGCATTCAAGCTACAAGAAAACTTACTGGTTTATACCGATCAGGTTGCCGCTGTTGATGGCAACAACGGAGGTCAGTAATGAGTGCATTACACGAAAATAAGCCGTCTATCATGGATATTTTTGTTAACCGGCCGGTACTGGCAATAGTGGTGTCATTGCTTATTGTACTAGCGGGTTTTAATGCCGCCCGAGATATATCAGTGCAGCAATATCCAAAAATAGAAAGTGCCTCACTGGTGATCAACACTGTCTATACAGGCGCTGCCGCAGACGTCGTAAAAGGCTATGTTACCGAGCCAATCGAGCGAGTGGCCTCTACCGTTCCGGGTGTCGACTATGTAGACTCGATAACTACCTCGGGACTTAGCAAAGTCACCGCTTGGCTTGAACTTAATCACAGTACCACCGACGCCTTGGCTGAGCTAACCACCCGCTTAAACCAGATTAAGTTTGAGTTACCCAGCGGAGCGGAAGATCCAGCCATTCAAATCGTGCGTGCCGACAGCCCGTATGCGGTATTCTATCTCGATGTAGAATCTCAAGGTCTGCCACGTAATAACGTGAGCGATTATTTGATCCGAAATGTTGTCCCTTCTATGTCTGATATTCCCGGTGTACAAAAAGTGACACTGGAAGGTGGCCGCGATCCAGCAATGCGAATTTGGCTCGATACCGAAAAACTCGCTATCTATGGCGTAAGTGCTAGCGATGTATTTGCTGCACTACAAGCAAACAACACCATTGCCACCTTAGGTTACAGTGAAAATAACAGACAACGCATCGACCTGATGGCCAATACCTCGTTAAAAACGGTAGCCGATTTTAACAACCTAGTGGTAAAAGAAATCGATGGCACGCAACTCAAGCTTGGTAACATCGCCACGATAGAACTCGGTGAAGCCGAAGGCATGGTAACCGCACGCCTTGATGACCACGAAACGGTATTCTTAGCGGTGTGGGCATTACCAGGTGCTAATGAAATTGATATTGGTGACGCGCTGTATAAAAAGATTGATGAGATTAATACCATCTTACCCGACGGTATGTATCTAAGAATTGGCTACGATGGCACGCTTTATATGCGTGATTCCATAAAAGAAATCTTCACCACGCTTGGGGAAACCGTCCTACTCGTGGGGATTGTTGTACTCGCTATGATGGGCTCGTTTAGAACCGCTATGGTGCCGCTGGTTACCATTCCTATCTCGATTTTAGGCGCAATCGCGGTGATCTCAGCAATGGGCTTTTCACTCAACCTACTGACTATTTTAGCTATCGTGCTTTCTGTTGGGTTAGTGGTGGATGACGCCATCGTAGTAGTTGAAAACGTTGCGCGCCATATGCGCGAAGGCAAACCCAGATTACAAGCGGCGCTTATCAGTTCACGTCAATTACTCGTCCCAATAATTGCCATGACGTTGACCCTTGCAGCGGTCTACGCGCCAATCGGATTTTTAACAGGTTTAACGGGGTTCTTATTCAGAGAGTTCGCGTTCACCCTAGCCATTGCGGTGTTAATTTCTGGATTGGTTGCTATAACCTTGTCGCCCATTATGAGTGCTTACGTTAACCCCGAAGGCGGTAAAGAAGGTAAATTAACGCAAAAGGTCAATGGCTATTTTGATCGATTACAAGCGTTTTATTTTCGTGCACTCGATACCTTGTTTAAGTGGCGTCCACAGGTCTTTTTTGTCGCTATCATGTTCTCTTTGTTGTCGGTGCCGTTTTACCTGTTATCACAAAAAGAGCTAGCCCCTATCGAAGATCAAAGCAGTATCCAAGTCGTAGTGGAAGCACCACCAGAGTCTTCTCAAGCTTATACTTCAGCGAAAATGAATGACACTGCCGAGGTCATGAACGCCACTGAAGGCGCTGAGTTTACTTGGCAGATTATTACGGCGGCAGCAGGCTTTGGTGGTGTAGAGCTTGCACCATTTGATGAGCGAGAAAATTCAGTACACGACTTACTATACGACCTATACGGCCGGTTAGGCAGCGTCACTGGACTAAGTTTATTCCCTATTTTACCTGCATCGCTTCCTACCGCAGGGCAGTTTGACGTTGAAGTGGTATTCCGTGCCAGTGACGACCCAACCGCGATGAAGCAGTACGCCGATGAGATTATTCAACGCGCCACCGCCAGTGGCAGCTTTATGTTCGTCAATACCGACCTAAAAATCGACCTGCCGCAAGCCGAGCTTGAAATCGACCGAGAGCTGGTTGCAGACTTAGGTCTCAGTTTGTCGTCGGTAAACGAGCAACTTAGTATTTATATGTCTAATAATTTTGCCAACTACTTCAACAAAGAAGGTAAAGCCTACCGCGTCATTCCCATTGTGGGCGATGGCGAAAGGTACAATCCTGAGAACATTCTTAATATGCAAGTAAGAACCGATGCTGGCGATCTTATTCCAATTTCAGCGTTTGCTACCTTACGTACTTTTACAAGCCCTAGAGTGCTTGGCTCATTCAATCAGCAAAACTCGTTTAGAATCTTGGCAGGCACACTGCCACACATAACCAAAGAGCAAGCGCTCACACAGGTAGAAGAAATTGCAGCAGACGTCTTACCTAGTCACTACTCCATTGACTACGCAGGTGAATCAAGACAGCTAAGAAAAGAAGGCAACACCATGGTTGGCGTACTTTTGTTTGCCATGATAGTGGTGTTTTTCTTACTGACTATCCAGTTCAACAGCTTTAGAGATCCGCTCGTGGTACTACTCGGCTGCGCACCGCTGGCACTCGCTGGTGCATTGATGCTGCCGTTTTTATCACTTACAACAGTCAATATTTACAGCCAAATCGGCCTAATTACGCTCATCGGTTTAATAGCCAAAAATGGCATCTTGATTGTTGAATTTGCGAACCATTTACAGCTTGAAGGTAAATCGAAATTTGAGGCGGTAAAAGGGGCTGCGGCCACACGTCTAAGACCTATACTGATGACCACAGGTGCAACCGTGCTTGGTCACTTTCCGTTGGTATTGGTAACCGGTGCAGGCGCAGAAGCGCGCAACAGCATAGGTATTATCTTAGTCGCAGGCATGCTCATCGGTACTTTCTTCACTTTGATTGTCTTACCGCTACTTTATGAAAAGTTAGCCAGCGATCACCGTGGTGAAGCAGAAACTATTGAAACCTACCCAGAAGCGCAATTGGCAGGCAAAGTCAGTATGACGTGATAACTTGCTAATAACCAAAAGGACACTAAGTGCCATGCTTAGTGTCCTTTTTAATTGGTAAAACCTTTCTTTTGATAAACCGGAATTTATTTCAATCTATAGAAGGTGATTTAGGCTGTGAACAGACAATAAAGTTTGCCCGTTAGCGGCTTTTAAAACAATAGAGTTTGTCCTTACGTTTTTATACATCCCCGTATAGCAACTATTATTCTGTGTGAGCAAGCCATAGAATCATAGTTGCAAATTACACATTGTTTTTTCCAGTTCACGTAACACAATGAATGGCCAATTTGGTGCACTATACACAGTTGTACTGGGGTTTTCGGGTAAACCGCCAAGGAGCTGAACGATGAATTTGTCTCATATTAGCATTCAACATTTCCTTTCAACGAGTAAAGAAAGCCATTTACACAAATAGTTGAACACTACCCTTCGGTGTACTATTTCACACAACTTTTAGACTGACGGGATGCTTGCAGAACGGCCTGCGGTATATCAGAGGCCATTCTTTTGTCTCGCTTGCGTTGCTGATAGTCTCTGAACGTATTGCTTTGTAATCCCATTAAGTCGCGAAACAGTTTTGTTGAGCCTTTACTACCTCCAGCAATCAATAGCCCGGTCATAACAAAACCAAATGGATGAGTACTAGGGGCATTTCGGATGGCCTGTAACAGGTCGATATCACAATAGTAAGTGGTGACGATTGACAGCACTGAGGCAATGAGTGGTTTGATGGTAAGCAGGTTGTCTGGTTTATCTTCCACCATGCCGATAAAAAGCGGGGACTCAAATAGTAATGCGAGCACTCTCTCCACCAACATCGATAGAATGATCACTATCATTAAACAACTGAAAATGAGGTCCCAGTTAATAGTTATCGAAGTCATAGCATTGTCTCAATTTACGCTCTAAGTAGTTGTTCAAGATTAGGAATATGTGCCAATCCTATTTGTTCACAGGCACTGAAAAATTGCGTTCTTTCCTCTTCGAGTGTACTTTTTAGGTTACTCAGGAAATGAAACAAGGCATTGTGAGCCGGAACGTTTTTGACACTTTCCCACCAAATTTTTCCGTAGTCTTCCAAGGGGCGGATACCACTACTGGCGACAACAAAGAAAAGGTAGTTAAGCGGCCCAAGAAGATCATACGACGAAGTATCGAGTTGCCAGTTGGGCCGCCTCATGAGGCTCGCAAGATCTGATGTCTGCCGATCATTTGGGTGGGCACTACCGGGATTGGCAAGATCCCGTATTGCTCTTCGTTGATTATCCTTGGCAATCAGGTCACCTATCAACCAAGTGAAATCTTCTGGCGGTGTCTGATAGGCGTAATACCGGCAAGTCAGCCCAATAACATCACAAATGTGTTCATTAATACCCTGATGCTCCAGACCTTGTCTGAGCATACTGTCTTTCTCAAGCACTATATGGGTAAGTTCATGCACAATGACATCAATAGCAAATGCCATGTTATTTAAGCTGGTGTCACCTGAGCCAAGCACCAGGTAAGGCTTATCCCACATGGCAACATTGCTGAAAATGTCATAGTTAACTAAACATTTGACATCAACGTCCGTTGTATCGACATTCAATTCGGATTCGAAAAATGCCTCACCGTATTCAAGGCTCTCGTAAGCAAAGTTGACTTCGGCTGCTTGTGCCTTCGGCCAGCCTTTTTTGCGCCTCAATACCGCATCGCTGTATTGAGAGCTTTGATAAAGGTTGTAAATATTAATATCCAAGCAGCTTTATCCTAAGGCAATAGCGCCAGGCGTCGCTGATACTCCTCAACTTCAAGTTGGGCTTTACGCAAGTTTGCGTTTGCCGTGGCCAGTTCAGTGGCATCTTTGGCATTGCCAATTGCAATGGTTGCCAGCTCAACTTGCTTTTCCGCTTCAAACAATTTTACCTTCAGATCGAACTTGGCTTGTGTATTAGTCTCTTTCTCTGTCGCTGCGGTCGCTGCAGCCGCAGCCTTGGTGGCAGGGTCATATTTGCCTTTGAGATAATCTTTCAGTGGGTCTTTTGATGCGCCTAAAATAGTGCCAAGTGCTTTGAAAAACTTATTGCCTTCTTTGACTTCTACGATTTCAGCAAAAAGCTCAAAATGGCCGCCGTATTTAGCGACTTCGCTTACTTTCTTTTTGACACGAGTTACTTTGTTTTCATGCTTTTCAAGAGAATCCATTTTGGGACCAATTGCCTTTAAGGCTGCAAAAGATTCGGCATTGCGTGTCGAAGTATCAGTAAGCTTGAGTAGTTTTTTCTCCGCTTCGCTTTCTTTGCCAGCCTGATTGACTACCAGCGAGTGTTTAAGGGTTTCTTCGGTTGAAAATTTAGCCTTTTTATAGGCGGTGTCATAGGTTGCTATCGCGACGTGAGATTCATCCTTCCAGGGGATATCCTGACACTTGATATTGGTGGCAAGATTCTTCAAATACGGATCGGTAACCTGATGGTTTTTTCGGACATCCGGATACAGATTATAGTGATAAGCGTCGAGGCACAGTTCACGCTGCAAAGCATTGACTTCCGAGATGGAGGATTTTAAGTCTTCAATCAATTGACTTCTTTCGGTTTCGACACCTGGTAGTTTCATCCAGGGCGTCACAGTACCTTTTAATGCATCACTGTCGTAAATGGTGCCCAGTTGCAGATCACTAAGTTCAATTAACGACGTCGCAAAGGTATCACTATCCCCGGTGCCACTCGGTTTTCTAAAATCTAGGGCGATGACCATATCCTTAACATTCCCGCTGTTTGAACCGTGCAGATGTTTGGTCTTGAGTAAAAATATAGGGTGCAATCTAAACATCTTGCCGTCTGCTGATTTTTCCACAAACATTTCCATGAAAAATGCAGGTTCTGCGGTCAGACTATAGGCACCAAATTCTGCACTATACAAAGCATATTGGTTGGAAAAAGTCGTTGCGTTAGGATCGTTGTTGGGAATGAATAATGCCATACATGAGGTGGCTGGGTTGGAATCATAGCCGTCTAAACCAGTTTTAACCCGGTAAAAGTGTTTGTCGGTGTAAGCTGATAAAGATTTGGTCTTGTCTTCCCCGGCTTTTTGTACTGCACCGACTAAACTATCTACAGCCAGCTCGATAGCGGCAGGAACAAACAAGCCGAGGAATTCGCTAATGCCTTGCTTATCGGTTTTGAATTTGCATTGGGCTGAAAATTCTACCCTAGCTGTTACTGCTTTGGGTGAAAACTTCGTTGAGGCATACTTACTTCCGGTGGGTAAACTGTTATTTTCTTGGGGAATTGATTCGCATCCGCTCAGTGCAACAATGCATGACAAAGCCACAATATTTACCAGTTTCATACTCATTCCTTTAACTTGGTCGCGTCTATTCGTTTATTTTAGCAGATCATTGTGATAAGGCTTGGAGAGATCTCATCGTATGTGAGATATTTTGGTCGGCAGTCCAAATTTCTACTTCATGATTGTCACTTTTTCGCTCATATCTGCCTGTCAGGTCGAGTCTAAACTGCCAACAGAGTATGTCAGATCGGATATGTCTATCCGTCTCTTTGTTCCTTTGTAAACCACATGCTTCCTGTAGGTTTGCCTTGTTCATACCTATAAATGCCACTGAAAACTAAGCGTCCAAAGAATTCGCCGCCCTCATTAGAAAACATTTGCTTTTCTCCACCAATCAACCAAATAAGTTCCATATTATTATCACTGAGCCATTTTTGAAGAAAATCTGTGCTCATTAAGGCATAAGATGGCCCGTACTCTTCTATACTAGGATCCGAAAACACTACTTTTCCCCCATGCTCCCAACACCCCCACTTCCCCTGTGCCCTTTTTAACTCAGCTTCTTGAATTAATTCTTTAGCGGGAACGTTGAAGCGAAGTGAACTATCAATGGAATAGTCATTACCACCACTTTCCCATTCATACTGTGCGTATGGGACAAAGTGTTTAACGGGTATTCTGCCTCTAGAATTGTCCTGCCGCTCTTGCCATCCTGATAAATGTTTGTAAATTGTGTGCCATGGATACTCACCAAAAAAACCTTCATGTTGCGTTGATGGCACGCTGACAAGAGATGGGTCACATAATGTTTGCCCCTTAAGCCTTTTGAGCAAAGAATCAAAGTCTCCTTTACGTATACAAATTGCATTAATCCTAAACCATCCATCTAGATAAGGACTATCTAACTCATCAGCAGAGTATTTTTTATTCTCAGACCAGAACCCCCTCAAAACAGCCCATTCCCCCTCTTCTTCAGGGTTATTCCGTTTAAGTATTTTCGAGAATTCAGGTATAGTTTTTTCATCCCAAAGAAAGCCAGCCTTAGCTTTTGGATCATCTTCAGCTGGAAACGGAAAGTTATAGGGCTGCCACCAAGTACAGTGCTCGTTATGATAGGTTTTATATTCACCATTTCGTTTAGCCCAAATTGTAGGATCTATATCCCTTAAATTTATTTGCCATGGGCCTTCATAATCATCATCATCGGGAAGGTCGCTATAACCTCTATTAATCCATTGATAAGTATCTGAAAGTCTAGCTAGAAATTCATGAAAAGCCATCCATTGATACTTTTTCCCTACACGCTCCATGGCTCCACCACCAAGACTGTGGCCTCGCCCATAAGAGCAAAACCTTTCAAAACCAGAGAAAAGTTCATCACTCCAGCCAAACTCATAAGCCCTCTTACAAACCCACCGTTGCGCCCACTTTCTGCTAAATGAAGCCTCCCTATGGTTACTTAGCCCTGACAACCACCTATATTTTTCTTGTTGCTCTTCATTGAGCAAAACTTTCACTTTTTCATCAAACTCATTTTGCTGCTTCTTACTTTCTTCATGGCTGTAGTACTCCTCCAGATCATACATATTAAGCAAAGATTCAAGTCTGTCTAAAGGCAAACCAGACTCCTGTTCCAATTTTTTAGGCTCTACATTTTCTAAGTACTCTTTTTGTATTTCGCCTGCTAAAAATTCTTTAGCAAAGCGCCTTTTTACATCAATTCCTTTGTCAATATTTGTATGAGTAATTGGTGTCGAAGACCAGTTATGCACACAACTCATCGTGTAGTTTCCGAAGTCCCCTGGAAAACCCATTAAAGAACTTTTTATTTTAGATGAAAAAGTGTCACCGGTGAGTTTATCTAACTCATCCTTAGTTGGGTTTTCTAGTATAGAAATACTTTTATATGGCGGTCTAAAATTTTCAGCAGGTATGTCTGAGGAAAGAACTCCTTTGAGCAAAGCAAGTTCCAAAATTCCCCGAGCATAATCTCTGAGTAAAATATGAGGCAACGGATAGCCTTCTTTGAAGAGCAAATCGTAGGTGACTATAGCTATTTCTTCAATAACTTCACTGTTATCTATGTTGCAAACAACACCATAAGCAACTGCAAAAAGTCTTTCTATTAAGTAGGTATCGTTGATTTTTGAAAAACGATTCAATAGCTCTGTAATTAAATCAGGATAGAGGGAAAGGCTTCTAACTAACGCTTTTGTGGATCTATCTCGTACTTTCCTGTTCGAAGTAGTCAGAAACCAGATTAAAGTGATTGCACATAATCTAACTTGCTCTCTTTCTAAAAGTTTTATATCACTAGTTTGTAACCATTCAATAATTATTTTTACGTATGACTCGCAATCACTCTCTTCTTCAGAGCAATCACCGTACGCTATGTGTATAGACCAAGAATGATCTCTCTCAGCAATCTGTTTATCACACAAGTTTTTGTGTATAAATTCAGCATTCCATGGGTGATTAGGCACTGTCGATAGTTTTAATAAGATGTCTAGTGCAGGATATTCAAATGAAGAAGCATCTAAGTTATTTAAAATTTCTAGCGTTCTATCTGAAAATGACTCGGGACTTCTCAATAGAATTGTATTTTTAAAAGTTTGATCCAATTGCCATTTATCAACCTTTGCTTCAGCAGGAATTAAATCTTCCAGTTCTTTATTGTGTCTCTCAGCGACAACAATTGCTAAAGCTTCAAAAATCCCCGCATCAGCATAGTAACGATTTTCACTAAGTAAATGGGCAACTGGCCCTTCGAGACAAAGCTTTTCAATTTTTGAAACCCCTTTTACTAACTCTTTAGCAATGAAATAGTCACTGAAACGTTCGTATGTAAAACGAATTACCAGATTTCCACGCTGGCTCATATCGTATGAGACGTCTTCTGCAATTACACTTTCGTCTAATAAAATATCAAAAAGACTTTCATTTACATATGGGTTTGGATCATAGCTATTAACTAACTTTCTAGCTTCATGTTTAGGTAAGCCCTGTAAATTGTCAGGGAATAACTTGGAGGATATATCAATTAAAAGCGACTGGATAATAGCTTCTTTTGGATTAAAGCGCTTTCTCTTTGATATCACACTTTCAATGCTATCAATATAAAAGTTAAACAGTGCTTCTGTTGAGTTTAAATTCTTTGGAAAAGTTTTTTTTCTACTTTCACGCAAAGCCTTACAGCATATTTTTAAAAACAAAGGGTTGGTTAGCTCTGGAACTAATATAGGTGCGCTTGGTTTGAATATGCCGTGTTTTGAAAGAAACTTTTCTACAGCCCTAGCTCCTAAGCTGCTAAACCCTGTGTGTTTAAAACGAGGTAACAAATGCTCATGGGCACTGTCGGGAACGATATAGTTTAAATATGTACTTCGACAGCTAAACAGAACTGCAATATTTGGAAAATAAGATAGCTCTGAAATGAATGTGGTAATGTGGTTGTACCAATCATCTCTATAATTTCCTTCATTAATTGCATCAATTACAATCAGTGCTCTCTCTCCTGAAGCTTCACCAGCAGAATCTAAAGCCCCCAAAACATGGGTCGTCCTATAACTTTGTAAATCTAAAGCCTCTTTTATGAAGCTAACAGGATTTCCGCCGCAATACTGTGCTCCTAATAAAAACAGAGTTGGAAGGTTCTGATTTATTCGTTCTAAACTCAAGTCACATAAAAGGTGAGATTTACCTATACCGGCCTCTCCAAATAGAAGAGCAGCTTTAGACTTAGATGCCAAAGTTCCTCTTCGCTTAACAATTAAAATTAACCTTTCAAGTAGATCAGATAAGCTGGTTAGGCCATCTCTAAGTGTTTTGTACCTATCAATCTGATGTATTTGCCTTAGGACATGCTCATAGATACTCAAATACATCTCAGATAGTCTGTTTATTGAAGAAGCGATTGAAGAAATCTCATGGTGAAAGCTTTTATATTTAATGCTTTTATCTAATTCACTTACAACACTTTTAAATTGTTTCTGTAAGGTTCCAAAGTTCCCGCTACCTATTGAAATAATTGATTTTTCAACGAGTTTATTTAATTCGGAAAGAACCGATTCACTTACTCGCTTCAGCTCTGATTTTTCACGCTTCAATAAAGCCCACCACGAAGAGCGCAAACACAGCCCATCAAATTCTGACGCTATCGGTAAATCGATGTGTGACTCTGCTGAATACCTTTCTCCCAAGCTTTGTCGAGATCTCATAGCAACTTTTTCGAACACTGCAGAGCCGAGAAACGGTTCATTGAACCAGTACAAAGCTCTCCCTGAGAACTGGGGGTCATCAATAGTGAGAAGGGTCATAATTTCATGCTTCCCCCAATATGAAAACTCTATATCACGCCCTGAAGCCTCGGCCTGCGCCTTCCATTTTGCAACATGCTTTAACCACTCATCTTCAACTGAAACTACCGTCTTGCCACCTCTCCCACGTTTTCGGCTGTCAGCTTTATCTAAAGGTAAACACACTTTATAGTGTTTCAAATTAGGGTGCTTATTCAACGCCGTTGAAAATGACTCATCGACTTGTTGCCACCTCGAAGCATTCAACCCATCAGGAAAATATTTAACCTGCCACCCAATTTCTGAACCATCTTCAAGAACCCAGTAGCACTCAACGCCAGCATCACCTCCTGCTCCCTCTTTACGAACAAATAACCTTCCTCCTTTCGGTTGCTGCAAATGGGCAAGTTGGCAAATTAACTCTTCAAAACCAGCATTCTTACTTCCATCATGTGCTCTTATATTTGAAAAGTTAATATCCATGTTAATCTCTCTCACAGGGGGATTATTTAGTTTTTATAATGACCAACCAACAAGTTGCACTTCTGCAAGCTTGGGAAGCTCGTACTTTGCAACAACTTCTAATAAACCATCCGAATTTGGCTCGTCATGGGTCGAAACATTATCGCTAGTTAATGCAGTTAACATATTTTTACTATCAGTATGCAATTTCTCCCACCAATTAGGTGCAATAAACACGTTTTCAAAGTACTTAAATATATATTGCACTACAAAAGGTAAGTATAATTCTTTCTTTTTGCTAAGTAGCGAGCGCATTAAACTCTGGCAAGACACATCGCTATTTTCTAGCCAGGAAAGCACCACGATTCCTTTACAACCGTCATAGTAAGAAGTAACAGAGATACAATCCGAACGTTTATCTAGATCCATGAGTTCCTGCAGCTTTGCCCCATTAAAGTCATAATCAGGATTAACACTTCCGCAAACCATAAATGGTGGGGGCTCATCCAGAATAAACACCACCGCTCTTGTATTATCGTAGTCATGAGCTTCTAGTGCAGCATCAAAATATGCTTTGTGGTATTCAAGGTCTTCCATCGCTGCTTTAGTTCCCAACTCAAATAAATAATTATTCATTTGGATATCTATCTGCTCTTGAATAGTCTTACCTTTATCTGCATCGTTTCGCAAAGGAGAGAGGGATAAAACAGCACTCTTAGCATAATACTCCTTTGCGAATGCTCTGTAAGATAAGCTAAAGCACTGTTTCTTAGTTGCAGCAAACCTTTCTTTTTCTAGGGAAGAAAACAATACATCATCATGATATTTACAAAAGCCATTAAATGTTGATGCCTGATTGACACCTATTTTTTCAAACGTAGGAGTACCTGAATGCTTTCGCATTGATTCAAATGTCATCTTGTAGCCAAGAACATGACCATCTTGGGATATGGCTCTAAGGCTAGAAGTTTTAGGAACTGTATGAGCTTTAATAATGTTGCCAGAGCACTGTAAACTTAGCGATTTTGGAACTAAACATTCCTTTCTTGAGTTTGCTTTTTGAAATGCTTGGTTAATTTCCCAATACTTAATCGGCTCCTGCTTATCGCGGTTAAGGTGACATTTTTTGTACTTTTTATTAGAGCCACACCAACACAGATCGTTTCTACCTATTCTACTGTTAACCACAAAGTGTCTCCTTATTACTTGCCAAAAAGTTCTAATCCACGCTCCAACTTTTACTACGTGTGCTTCAGCTTCACCGTAACCTACTTCAACTTAAATTTCACACAGTAACTTTCACAAAGGGTATAATTGAACTACTCAGACACTCCTTCCGTTTTTCTGTACAAAAATCGCATTTAGCCCTATCAAACTTTAATATCCGATAACGTATCCTTGAACCGTCAGGCATAACCTTCTCTTTTTCAGAAAAAAGAGCATGTTTATACAAGAAGGAAATCAATTCAATGGAGAACTCCTCCATCATAAATTTCATGAGTTGAACTTCATGCCTCCAATTTAATGCTTTCAATTCCCCCTTGGAGGTAAAAACTAGCCTGAGGGCACTACGAAAATTTTGAGTAATATTATTTAGGTCATAGTGTTTGAATGTCGCGACTATGAAGTATCTAGAAAATAAAACCAACTCATTCCACAAACAATGTGCAGACTTAGAGATATGCTCCGATAAACTTAGTACTTTTTCCATTTTTATATTTTTAAGAAAAATAGGCCTGTTATTACATGGATACGTCCCCATCATGACGTCATATATACTATGACTTGACGTAGCATAACTTTTACTTTGAAGAACTATAAGTTCCTCTCCATGCTCATAGCAAGTACCATTATCCCGTCGAAACCACTCTTTTTTAAAGTACCCGACACCGTACTGCTTGATACTGTTTCTCATACAGATAGGGCAAAACTTAACCTCGCCAACTCTATCGTAGAAGTAGAAAAGTTTACCATTTCGAAAAATATTCACATCTGACAAGTTTATTTTTGCATACCCAGATGAAACAATATTATATGAAATCCAATCTATATCTTTTCTGAGCATCGAATTTGACACTAAAATTGATTCCCTAATAATTTCATATCGCACCGAATCTTTTAACTCTTCGAAAAATTTGGGGGCTTTCAAATCAGAAAATTTACGCCAGCGCCCACCGGGAGTTATGATTGTACGATGTATAGAGGATGGTAAACCCTCTCTCATGTAATACCTTAGAAAAAGGCTATGCAGCGACTCTCCCGGCAATAACAACATTTAGCTTAAAACTTCCTAATCAGATTCATAGTAAGAGGGATTTTTTTTGAGTATCTTAAAAGCCAACCATGCCCACCTAGCAAACGGTCCAACTTTGCCAACGAAATATCCGCACCGTGTATAGCAAGCAATCGCTCAGCTTGGCTTGCTAGCACTTTGTCCCGCTCACACCAGTCAACCCTGTCATGCCGAATAGGCGGCGTTGCGGCTGGCAATACTTCTTCCAGCCAAGTCGGTTCATGGTTAAGAAGCCAGAAAAAGGCCGCATTACATTTTTCCTTGCACTGCTGGCGATTAGCCTGCGGATGTAACTCAATATAAAGTAACAATTGGTGTTTGTATCGCCGACGCCTTGATTCAAACTTACACTTTTTACGATGGCTTACCAAGCCCGTTTGAGTGGAAATCAACATCTCTACACTGCCACAAGAGATCCCAAACCTTTTAGCGATTTCACGTCGATGAAAACCTTTTCTGGCTAAATTGATGATGCAAAAACGCATCTTTTCATTCAAAACTCGGGGCTTAAGGTTCAAAGGAATATTTTCTTTCAGTGCCAAACATTTAAGATAACATCTGCTTTTTCCTGTTCTACGGCTAACTTCAGCCATAGACAACCCCTGAAGCAGTAGCTTTTTACACCGTTCGGTTAAATCTATACTGAAAACTAAATTCCGCCCATTATCTGGATGAATTTCCACATCTTTGGTTTTGGCATGCTCAATAAAAAAGCCAAGTAGCAAGTGCTTAAATGGATGCTGACTGGTACTTTCCTTAACCAATGACGACAGATATTTAAAATCGTCCTCAGCTTTAGGAAGCAATCCAAAGTCCGGATATTCGAGCTGACTCGCAAGTTTAAAAAGCTCAGCAACAAGGGCTTTTCTACGCACATGTCCATTTGAAGTAATGTAGCCATTTTTCTTTAAACTTTGATGATAGTCTGAAGGTTCAGTGTCCCCATTTCGTATTGCTTCCAACTTAACAGCAGCGAAGATTGAAAGCTGATATGCTATTTCAGAGCACTCTCTCACCCTTGTCTCTAAAGATGGACATATACCGTGCGCTATATGCGGCCGAGCCGGTAACGGTACATGTATCAACCATACACAATGCAAATGACAAGCTTCTATACCTGGAGTTTGATGGTTTAAATGCCAATATGTCAGTCCGTAATTTCGCATATCTTCACGGGCACAGATCGGGCAATACTTTAGCGTCAGCGTTTCATGTTCTCTGAAATTCGCTAACTGACATGCTCGCCATGCGGAAACAGCAGATAACGCATCATCATCTATCGCTTGGCGGCAAGATGGCAAATAAAAGCTGAATAAAGGAAACAAGGTTTGGTCCCGCAAAAGTATATGCGGCTGCTCGCCACAGGCATTGGCTATTTCGTTCAGGTTGGACGTCAAATATGGGTGGATGCTCGCTCTTGAGCTACCAAGCAATGCATCAAGAAATCGTTCGGTCTTCATACCAGAAACAGTTAAACTGCGCATCAAGCGACCATAGAGAGTTTCGTTCGACAACGCCGAGAGAAGTCTCACTACAACCTCCATAATTGGTCAGCGACACTCAGAGCTTAGCCCATATATACAAATCACCCAAATGAATTTGCAAGCATCAGTGTAGTGGCACAGTGCTCCATGGCTATGATGATGCGAAAGCTACATTCATGGAGCTTGTAGATCAGATACTTCTAATGAACAATAGTGAAAATTGATAATTATCCCTTCATCACGAAACGAATTTGCTATTCATCAGTTAGCGTTGTCTGAATGACTATATCCAAGATGTCGCTATTTAAATTAAATCTGATTGGGCTCAACTCCACCTAAAACTTCTCATGAACGAGAGGGTCGGCAGCGACTCCTTCATTAAACAGCCAGACGGTCATTTATCAATCAATTCAAAGTCATCAAGCGGTGAAAATGGAATCTCAAATTTGATATCTGGCGTTTCTCACTCCATTCTCAACGAATTCGTACCGAATCGGTTAATATTACCTCTACGAAAGGCCTCAATTTTTGCCAGCGCGCGATTCGATACTCAACGCCTAATTCAATATATGATTTTGCCTATTGCTCTTTCCACTTCTCAATTATTTATGTTAGCTTACTTAAAGTTGATGTTTTTGACTAAGTAAAGTACAGGGATGAAGTGACAGTGAATAAAAAAATAGTTTCGGTAATAAAAGAAAGAGCAAAAGGTGAGTGTCGAGTTATACTTACACCAAAAGAAGTAGAGCAATTTTTCCGTAAAGGATTTACTGTTTTGGTTGAACAGGGAGCCGGAATTAAAGCCGGTCACGATGATACAAGCTACTCAGATGTCGGCGCACAGATAGTTTCTCAAAAGCAAGCATGGAGTAGTAACTTTGTTCTAAAGTACAAACCCCCTCTACCTGATGAATGGAAATGGCTCCGTCCAGACATGCACCTATGTGCAATTTTTCATGCCGAAGGTGATCCCGGCTTAGTTACAGCACTAGTACGAAGTGGGGTTACTGCGTATTCCTACGAATTCTTCCAAAAAGAGAATGGGGATTTCCCCTTAGCCATCCCAGGAGGTGAAATTGCTGGAAAAATGGCTGTACTATATGGAGCATACCACCTTCAGCGCCACCTCGGAGGCTCGGGAGTTCTTTTAACTGAAACTAAGGGGGCCTCTAAAGCGAAAGTTACAATTATTGGTTATGGTAACGTGGGGAGTGCCTCAGCAAGACTTGCTCTAGCTATGGGGGCGGAAGTAGTGGTTCTTGGACGAAGCGGCGAAGGGTTGAAACGTTTTGAATTAAACTTAGGTGGAAATATCCGAACCGCAATATGCTCAGAGCAAGTTTTACAACGCGAGTTATCTGACACCGATTTACTTATTGGAGCAATTCTAATATCTACTTACGATACCAAACCAATCGTTCATGATGATCTTGTGAAATTAATGCCAAAAGGCTCTATGATTGTTGATGTGACCTGTGGTTATGGTTCCGGGTACATGCCGAGCTTTGATCAAGAGACAAGTTTTGAAGATCCTGTTTATGAGAAATATGGTGTTCTACATTGTAAAATTGATAAACTACCTGCACAGTTTCCTATAACAACAACGGAAGCATATAGCGCCAACGCATTACCGTATTTGCTGCGGTTAGCAGAAATGGTATATGAAGGCACTTTCGACTCTATTTCTTCTACAGGCAAAATTGTTAGTCAAGGAAAAATTACTCACCCTGTTATTCAGAAACATATGGACCACTATAGAAAGCAATCGATTTCTTTTTGACGTGCTTTTTCTAGCTCTGAACTAACTTAATATATGCCTTGATTGTTCTCTTACTATGGAAAGAAGACGTGGATATGATTGATTATGGAATGCGTGCGCGCCACTATGACATTGAATATTCCTTTAACAAAGATAAGGACTTCATTGCTTCTTTGGTAACTCCAAATGTGCGAACTATCCTTGATATCCCTTCTGGAACAGGAAGAAATCTATGGCTTGCGGAAACTGGCCGGGAAATCGTTTTCGCAGATCTAGAACCTGCAATGATAGAAATACTCTCTAAGAAATTAATACAAAGAAAAAAAATCCCTCGAGTGAGGGCTGTTGTTGCAGATATGAGGGACTTAGATTTAGGTATGAAATTTGATCTTATCATTATCTCTCATGATGCATTTCTCATGTTTTCAAAAGATGATGAAGTCAAGGCCGTTTTAGATTGTATGCAACAACATCTGAGCTCATCTGGACGGCTGATGATTGATGTATCATTATTGGAATCGACTTCTTTAAGCTTGCAGAATACACCTATGTGTTACGATCCCGAGCTTCCTGATGGTAAATGGAAAACAGATATTGTTCGAGCCTTAGACCATGAATCTTTTCTTTTTCGAAGAACACGACAAAAGCACATAGCTGACTTAGTGCACTTTGATTTTTCATATCAAGTGAAAACAAATGAAACGGATTTACAAGAATATAAATCAAAGCTGGTACTTCGACGTTATACATACTCGGCTTTAGATATATTAATTACTTCTACAGGTTTAGAAATCAAAGAACGTTTTTGCGATTATGATCGCGGGAGCTTTAGGCATGATAGCACACGTTGCATTTATCTGGTGGGCCATGAAAAATGAAAATAGATTCATTTGATGATATCAAGTTAGATCCTGCTCAATACTCTAGGGCTAAACAATATTTCTTAGAATACTATCAAGGACCTTTTATCTACGGACAAGGCGTCGAAGAGCTACTCAAAATACTTGAGTGTTATGGAACTAAAGGATCATGGTTAGATCTAGGTTCTGGACCTTCCACACTACTTTGGTCAATTCCACTATCGGGAATAACTAGTATTACTTGTTCTGATAAGCATCCAGAAATGTTACTTATTCTTCGGAATTTCGTATGCAGTAGAAAGATTCCTAAATGTTATAAAGATGTACTTGAAATCTGTTCAAGAAATGTAGATCACCTTGCTGATATGCGTAAAAAATTTAGTAGTTACTATGAAATAGATGCGCTACGACCTTGGCATGGTCATGCGCTCTCTGAATCTTTTGATTTGGTTACAGAGTTTGGGTGTTTCGGTATTTCACCATCTGCAGAAGCATTTATTGATTGTGTTGGATATGTTAAGCCAGCGATTACTCCAGGAGGTAGATTCATCGGAGCAAATTGGGTGCGTAGCAATCATTATGTTTCTCTATATGGTGGAAAAAATTCCTATCTCTGCACAGAGTTGATAGTCTCTGCTGCAGAAATACACGATATGGAACTATTGCATGCAGAAATGATTCCTGTAAAGGGAGATCCTTACTATGATGCCGTCATTGTTTGGGTTTTAAATAAAAAAAGGATTTAGTATGACACTTAATACCCATGAAAATATTTTTTACCCTCCGGTAGGGATTGTGCATATAACTGATACAGTCGGAAAACTTTTAGAACCACATATCGCAGAAAAACAAGGTATACATATAAATACTTCTGCACAGCCAAATAGCAACCCCCACCTTGGAACAGTAACGACGTTAATGACCGCTTTTGCTATAGGTGAGTATCTAAGAAGTTACTTCAACTTGCCTGTACGACTTACCTTTGATCAGTTAGAGAATGCTCCAGGTGAAAAGCAAACAGCAGATGGTATCGAATATCAAAAGAGCCTCGGAGATACCATGGGGGACAGGGGTATATCACTAGCAAATGAGTACATGAAGTCTTTCCGCTGGGTTTTTGATTTTTTATCACAACTAACAGATATTCCTTATAAAATTTGCTCTTACGACGACTTTCAAAAAAAGCCCGCTTTTCGTAGAAACCTTCTTAAAATCCTTCAGAATAAAGAGCAATTCTCTTCTTTTCTTTCACCTACAGACAAAGTAATCCGCTTTCGTTTTCCGTGTCCAAAATGTAGGTGGGTGGATAAATCATCCAAGACGACAAGGATATTATCCTTCGATGAGGATCATGCCGTGCTAAGTAGCAGATGCTTTAAACACGGTGAACATCAAATAATCCTTAGTGAAAAAAGTAGCGATTTTATAGATACGAATACTCCCTTAAGAGATGTAGCTAAAGGAGCAACGTTAATTGAAGAAGGGCAGCACAGTAATGAGCTCATGGTTATGTGCGATGGAGGAGACTGGGCTGGGGTTTGGAATATGCAAGTATTTTGTAATGGAATAACTAGGCTGGGATACCCTTATGAAAGCTTACCCTTCCGCTTTTTTTCTCCGATTATAACCGACTGGTCAGGGGCTAAGTTTTCTAAGTCACTCTATGTAAAAGCGCATGCATATGAATACCTACCAGAGGGTCTCATTAATTTTGAAAAGTTCATAGAATTTTATGGTAAATCAGGTTTTCTCCAGCTCTGGGAAGAAGTACGTAGTTGGCCAGAGGAGCCTAAGAAGCTTTTTAGAAACTACTCAATCGACTATTTTCAGCTTATGCTCCAGAAATAACAAAGAAGGAATATAAAATATGTCCCAAGAAAGTCTTTTTGTAAATGACGAAAAATACCAAAAACCTCTACTCCTTTTGAGTCTTCAGCCTCAATATTGGCAACTAGTTCTTAGCGGAGAAAAAAAGTTTGAATATCGTCGTTTATTCCGTAAGGATGCTGTTCAAGCATATATTTATCTTAGCTCTCCTAGAAAAGAAATTGTGGGCTTTATCGATTTTGATGTTCCACTAATAAGCTCTCCGAAGGAGATAGCTGATTTAGCTGAAAGTCAAAGCCCCGGTTCATATAAAGGCATGATGGAATATTTAGGCACTCGAGATAATGGGTTTGCGATTCCAATATTATCGTATGATAGTTTTGAAGGAATTCCACTGGCAGACCTACGAGAGCGATTTGGCTTTACAGCACCTCAAAGTTATCTTGTGTTAGATAATAACCCTGCCCTTCGTGATTTCATCCGAGCTCGGCACTTGGGTGAATAATTGAGGTATCAACCATATCATTGGTATACCTATTACCGTCTAATAGTGAATTTAATGTTCAAATGACTTTAAATGTTAAATACAATCAAGCGGCATTTGTTCGAGCAAAATATATATATTCTCTCTGAGTGAATTAATGAAAATAACTTTAAATGATCTTAAATGGCATCGCATGAAGCGGTCTGGTTTAATAACTCCATTCAAATCAGCTGAGGATTGCGCGGAGTCGCTTATCGGTATTCAAGCACAGATGCCAAGAGCTGCTGCACTTTCAATAGCTAATAGAGTTGTCAACTTTTCATTTTTAGAGTTTGAAAACCTTTTATACGACTCTGGTTCTCTAATACGAACATGGGGACAACGTCATACTCTCCACGTATATCGCTCGACAGACTGGCCAAATATTATCCCGGCTATTTGCAATCGACGCTCATGGGCATATAAAAACTTCAAAAAAGATGGGGGATCAGATAGTGAGTATGAACGACTCCTCCATAAGATCGGTGAGATACTCGAAACAGGGAAGCCTCTTTTGAGAAGTGAAATATCAGCGTACACGGGAGTTAGTTCGTCTGCGTGGGGTGGTCTACTAATCGACGCCGCTTATAGAGGCCTAGTTTATGATGCAGGTAAGAAACGCTTCTCCCATGGAAAGTATAGAGGTTTTGTTAATGATAAAAGCCTAAGTAAGAGGCAGGCTGGTATACAATTAGTTACTCGATACCTCTATAGCTATGGCCCAGCCAGTCTTGCTGATATAGCATTTTGGTTTGGAGAGAAAGTAGGGGTTATAGAGAACTTAATGAGCTTTATGGACCTAATGGAGCTTGAATGTAGTGGGATAAAGCTTTATATGTTGCGAAAGGAACCAAGCATAATTTCATCATTGGAAAATCAGGATAGAATCCGGAGTTGTCCAATTATTATGCTATATCGTTTCGACCCACTTCTATTAGCCCATAAGTCAAAAGAGTGGATCGTTCCACGTGAACACTACAACAAAGTCTGGACCGCAGGAGGACATGTTTCAGGTGTCGTCGTTGTAAAAGGAACGGCGGTGGCAAAGTGGCACTATATCAAAAAGGGGAAGAAATATATCATTGAAGTAGAACCATTTTCGAATGAAAAAATTTCAACAGAAGTGAGAGAAAAAGCTTTAGAGCATGAGAGGTTTTTAGAAAAATTTTTTGATGCTAACTTGAAGTCAGCGATGCGAAGCGTCTGATATTTCATTATAACAAACCGTCAGATTAGTTTTGACCTAATCAGGCGAATTGTAAGCTCAAACCAGAGTTACAACCTCTTAAGCGTCACTTAACTTTGTTCTCGGGCAGCATTACATCAACTAATTAAATAAAGTCCAAATCTGCAATAGGATTATCACAAACAATCCCCGTTTTCTTGAGCATGTCGACCGGATTTTCCAGTTCAGCGGCTCGCTGAAACATATCTGGATCTCGGATCCTGATCGGTAAATCTACCGTACCGACTAGCTCGCGCAACTGTATTTCAAATTCCGGATGTTGTGGACGAGTTATATCGGCAATAAACACCTTAGGTTTTGCGGCTTTCTCTTGCTGCGAATTCTTCCTTGACCCGCGATTACCGGTTGGTAACAGAAACTTTTCTCTCTGCACCTTTATTTCTTCGGTATTGGAAGACAGGCCGCAAGCTCTTGCATAAGCCTGTTCAAGTACTGTAGCGTTGATCCGTTCATCATCTGAATCAGATAAAATAACCAGTCGTTGCGCTTCACGATAAATACGGTGGGCTATATCCAAATTTCCGAGCGATAGCTCGTACATTTTATCGTTTAACTTAACTGTAAGTTCGTTGTAAACGCTCGTCCATTGAATTTCCCAAAGCTCACCAAGAAACGCTTCCCACTCATCACTGTCTCTTTTTAAAGGCTCCATTTGGAAACAACCGGCGCTTTCCGCACGGCGAGCTGCCTTCAACGTTTTTGACAATGTTTCATCAAAAGGCGGATTACCACAAAACAACATAGGAACACCCAGTTTGTTGACCAAACGATGGAGGAAATTCAGTAGATTATTTTCCCCTCCCGTACGTTTGAATACCAGGCGCTGCATTTCATCAATGACTAAGATACCGAGAAAACTCGATTTTATGCGTTGCTCAATTTGCCTCATCAAACCGCCTATTGTACTCGCAGGCGTTTCTTTTGGTCTATTCATCACGAGATCCAAACTTGCCAGTATCTCTTCACATAAGTCACGCACACTGGAGTTGTTTGGACACTCAACTTTTATCCATATAACCTGCTCGGTAAACTCCATCCGACGCCCCTTATACTCATCATGCTCGATAACGGCTGGCAAATAGTTGAGGATCTGCTCAAGCATACTAGTTTTACCTACACCACTGCTTCCTATCAAGGTAATGGTTTCAGCTTTAGGTTCAAAATAACCAGTTCTAGGGGCTATTTCCGGTCTTTCCTCAACCGGATAATGAAGGTACTGAGCCGTGGTCGGACTAAAAGGGTTCTTTTGGCCGTAACCATCTTTAATCGCAGTCTCTATTGCACGGAAACATTGGTAATAAATGAAAAATGGCTGACGTAACTGTTTCAAGCGAATAGTGTATTCTTCCCTAACCAGAGGGTCAGGGTGTTGCCTGATGTGTTGATCCAAGTTCGGGTAATTGGAAAACTTCTGAAGTAACTCATTCATTCCTAATTTGGGCTTAAGCGCTTCTATCAGTGGGTTACCTTTATGCTCTGGTAAGATTGCCTCATGATATTCGGCTGGCTCTCTACGCATCTATTTATCCTTCAACTTCCGGTTCCGCCTTGGCAACATGACAACTACATTTGCTTTCGACTGAATATCGTTCTTATTATCTTTTCCTTCATCTGAAAAGCTATGCGTTGTTCTCTTGATCTCTTCACGTCGGTTTTCTCGGGTATTTCTTACCTTATCACTGAATGAAACAGAGTTATTTTTTGCCCTGTCCTTAGCCTCTTTGACTATCTGCTCATGCCGTTTTTTCATTTCTATCGACTCGACTGTCACGGGAGAGCGCTCTTCATGAACATCCATCCAGTCCTGAATAAACTCGGCTTCACTTAATGGCATATCTCTGAGCATGGCATTACGAGACAATAAATAGCATTGAGTGAACCCTTGTTTTTCATTCAGCCTCACGTAGATATGGTTTACCGTGTTGTCATCAATACGTGCATCCATCTGCCATCGCCCTTTCACTCTCGCAATCGCGGCAAGGTTCTGATCTTCAACCTGCTGGCAGGAGTAATACATTTCTTTGTATTTGATACCACTTGCTGTCATGCTCACTTGTTCGGAAGGCAGCAAGCGTGCAATTACCTCGCTAGGTTCAACCCTGCTTAAGGCATGCATATGCTTAGAAACATATATTTTCCAGGTATCTAGTGGCGTAGGGTTTAAGTCGTTTTCGATTAAAAGGGCATGGGAAAAGGCAAGCGATTTAAGAATATCCCGATTATGCTCCAAAGCAGCATCGATCAGCATAGACGTTACTTCATACAGGGTATGAATAGAATCCTTGCGCGGATCTCTGTCACCTCGCACCATCTTTCCCCCTCTTGTCGAGCCAATCAAGTGATGAATAGCGTCATCATTTAAAGTTTTGAATCGGCGCTCTACGAAAGGTTTGTAATCTGGTCTGTAAACAGGCGTAAAGCTAAGCTCGGTGAAAGGGACGACTTTTTCTTTTGCCTGCAATCCAATCATCTCCCCGTTGTCGCATATAAAACGTTTGGGAACGTGCGCACAAGGCCATTCTGACTCATCGATATTCACACCATACCGAGCACAATATTCAGCCTTAGGTAGGAAACAGTTAACCAGCGCTTGGCGGGCTGCCCTCCATGATGCATGGTACAAGGATACATGAAACCCAACTATCATACGGGTTGCTCTGTCAACAATAGAGTAAATTGAGGGCCTTCCGAGAGCATACTGCTTGCCGAAACTGGAAACAATATGCACATCGGCCACAGTTGCATCTATTTCAAAACAACTACCAGGTACTAAATCATCCTGCACAGCACTGCCAATTACGCTGCGTTTTTTAAGAAGATAGTCTCGTTCCGTCGAACGCTTGCGTATTATAGTATCTTCCGAAATCAAACGGTTTCGCCAATATGAAAACTGGCGTAATGAAGGCACTATTGGCGCCCTTTTACAAGCATCAGCCAATTTTATCTCTTCAGCATGATACTGCCTAAGGTATTGCTTGTAGGACTCTTTAAGAGACTTCCCGTTGACCTTTAAATAATGCTTATTCAGAGCCTTACGAATATTCTGTTTATCCTTGGTATTTAGCACATACTTTGGAGCACGCTCGACGCCGAGTGTTCTTGATGTTCTCGGAGCTCCCAACGCTCCATTCATGGCAAACCGCTCTCCCCCTGAGCCACCGCTGTTCGCGTAAGCAGGTAGAAAAGCATTTTTAGTCAGACCAAGGCGCCAATAAGTATTTAAAAGTCGTGAAACTTTCTTTCGATCAACTCCCTTTCGCTTTGCATACTCGGCTAGCGACTTCATTCTCTTCGACGTTGCGTAGGCAAATACAAATTCGCTATCCGAGGTCAACTCGTTTATCAAACTGAAATTTTTATCTCGCTTGGCCTTAGATTTAGGAGAGATATCCTCTTCTGCCACTAATAGGAAATAAGGCGCTTCCCACTCAATGAATACTGCAATTCCTGAACGGCTCCACCTCGTAAACGTCGACAACATTTTAGCAATGGGTCTTTGCAAGTGATCTTTGTCGGTCAGCTGAAATAAAATGATGCAATCCAGATGAGGTATAATTTCGATGACTCGGTAGATGTCGTCTGATAGACCTTCAGCCCCATTCAAACGCCATACACTGTTTTTATTAATCGCCATTAGACACCTGCCTTTTTTCGAGGTTCACGGACAGAATATCTACGCCTCCAAAGGATTCGATAGAATAATTTAAATCGACATCAATCCACTTTTCAGCAATCATGTAACGCACTATATTGAGCCCATCCTCGCTTCTGCATTGGAGCATGGATACTAGCTTTTCACATAAATCGAATAGCAGATGTTTACCTGGTTCCAAAATTGCTAATGCGGCTTCAACTTGGGAAGGTGAGTATGTTTGAATGCCTGCGCGAAATGGCGACGTTGCCCACTGTATGTTAGTGCTTTGTGCTTTCGTTGTTTCATTTCCAGTGAAAAATAGAAATTCAACACCCAAGAGTTCCCACCAGATGCGTTCAATATCCATTTTTTCAGCTGTTCTCTGATCGATTCCGTCCTCGGGCTTAACGGAAATCGCCCTATAAAACTCTCGCCCTCCTTGTCGACAAGTCAGAAGGAAGTCCGTCGTCATGATGTTGGGCTCAGCGCTATAGGGAACCGTTGGATGTTCGACACCTAACGTCGCAGCAATCTTTTGGGATAAGTTAAGAGGTAAAAGAGGGAATTGCTCGCGGATATCGACCACCGAATCGCTGAATTCGGCTAAATAAAAGAACTGGCTTTCTATCGATGATAACAGATGATGCTCTCGCCCCGTTTTTCTACCCCAAACCTGGGTTCTTTGTCCTTTTTTAGATTTTACATCCTGAACTCTAAGCCAAGGTTTGTAATCGACCCCTTCGCCAATTCCGTATTTGTTTTTGAGTGACCGATTGAAGTCGCTAAGCTTTTCAAGCTTTCTGCCACGTGCCATAGCCTTCGCCAATATTGACAACATTCACTGAGTATAGTCAGTAAAAATCTATTACGGGCAGAATATTGTTTAAAAAATACCTTACGGACAAACTTTATTGTCTACGGGCAAACTTTATTGTCATTACACATAGGCTAACAAGCCTGTCCGCATGCCCAGCCGGAGCTCCATGCATATTGGAAGTTATAGCCCCCAAGCCATCCGGTGACATCGGTTACTTCACCGATAAAATACAGGCCTTTTTGTTTTTTTGCTTCGAAGGTTTTTGAGCTTAATTCGTCGGTATCTACACCACCTAACGTAACCTCTGCGGTGCGATAACCCTCTGTGCCATTTGGTTTTATTTTCCAGCTAGTAAGGGTTTCGGTTAGCTTTTCAATCTCTGTGTGGCTGAGTTGGTTGGCGTTTTTATCTGGGATGCTGCCGTCGCTGATTAGGGCTTCAATAAAGCGCTTTGGTAAGATGCTCGAAAGCAAGTTCTTCAGGCTCTTTTGCCCTTGCTCACTGCGCCAGTCATGAAGTTGTGCTTGCACATCTAAGTCAGGTAGTAAATTGATGCTAACAAACTCTCCTGCTTTCCAAAATGAGCTGATCTGCAAAATTGCAGGGCCAGATAAGCCTCTGTGGGTAAAGAGAATATTTTCTCTAAATTGGATACCGCTTTCACTAGTCACTAGGCTATCTACGCTAATGCCAGACAAACCATCAAAGCGTGCTTTGTCGTGATCATGAAGTGTAAATGGCACAAGCGCTGCCGTGGTTGGTAACACAGTTAAACCGAATTGCTCCGCTATTTTGTAGCCGATTGGCGTGGCGCCAAGTTTTGGCATGGTTAAGCCACCAGCGGCGATCACCACAGACTCGCAGTTAAAGGTTTGAGTTGTGGTTTTAACTAAGTAGCGACCATCAGCTTGATGTTCAATCGCAAGGACTTCTTGACGTAAATGAAGTGACACGCCCGCCCAGTCACATTCGGTAAGAAGAATGTCGACAATGTCTTGCGCGCTATTGTCGCAAAACAATTGTCCAAGCGTTTTATGGTGATAAGCAAGGCCATGGCGGTCTACCAATTCAATAAAGTCATGTTGGGTATAGCGGCTCAAGCACGACTTTACAAAGTGTGGATTTTTGCATAGATAATTAGCAGGTGAAGCATTTTCGTTGGTAAAGTTACAGCGGCCACCGCCACTGATCAAAATTTTACGACCTGGCTTTTTCCCCATATCAACCACTGCAACTTGTCGCCCTCGGTATCCTGCCTGTGCAGCACACATCAACCCTGCAGCACCTGCGCCGATAACGACTACCTCTATTTGTTGCATAAACTCACTCAACCTTTTATATAAGATTTCTACACTTTCCGTTTTGCCAACAGTTTAACTTTAAGCGGCAAAATCGCGACCAAGCGAAAATTATACCTAGATTCTTTATCTAATCACAGCTACGAATATCGATAGCCAATCGCATACCTTTTAAACACTTGTAAAAATTATGTCAGTCTATCACTTCCCAAACCTTCAAAAAGCAAGAAAATACAACTAGTAGAACATCAAAAAGCCAACCTTTAGAACTAACCAAGTCCCCACTCTATTGGCTACAAATGCTTCACAAAGTTAAAAACACTATTTTGTTTACAGTCATTTACAATGTAACTGAAATTTATTCACACTCTCATAAAAGTGAAAAATAAGGATTAAAAACAATATAGTATGAATTTTCTATAGCCGTATATCCGTCTGTATATAACTAAAAAATTAGTGCAAATAACAAAACAGCGCTTTCTTTTTTTTAACCATGAGTTTACTTTCACTAGCCATCAGCTTTTTATTAACAGCTGAACAACAAGTTAGAAACTAGGGAAACATTATGACAAACAACAAAAACTTTAAGCGCGCTGCACTAAGCGTCGCAGTGAGTGCATTATTCACAGCGACTGCAGTTACAGCCGCACCATCACAATCAATTGGTCAAGATACTGCACTTGCAGCAACAGCACAAAAGCTATCATCGCAAAGCACACTTGGTACGCAATTCATTATTAAATACAAAGATGCGGGTTCTCAGATGATGAGCCTAGCTGCAGAAGATCTACAACCAGCAAAAATGCAACAACGTGCAGAAAGTTTTGTACAAGGCTTCAAGAGCAGCAAAGCAAAAGCACAATACGTACGTCCAATGGCGTTAAGTAACCACCACGTTATGCGTGCTGACAAAAAACTTTCAGCAAAAGAAGCACAAGCATTCATGAACGACGTAATGGCTTCTGGTAATGTTGAATACATCGAAATCGACCAAATGTTAAAGCCATTTGCAACACCTAATGATCCTCGTTATAGCGATCAGTGGCACTACTTTGAAGCCGCGGCTGGTATTAATGCCCCTGCTGCGTGGGATAAGGCAACAGGGCAAGGTGTAGTGGTTGCGGTATTAGACACAGGTTATCGCCCACATGTGGATTTAGATGCCAACATTTTGCCTGGCTACGACATGATCTCTAATACCTTTGTTGCTAACGATGGCGGCGCACGTGACAACGATGCTCGCGATCCTGGTGATGCGGTCACTCGCGGTGAATGTGGAACAGACTCTTCAGGTCAACCTTCACCACGCGCTGATCAAGATTCAAGCTGGCATGGTACGCACGTAGCAGGAACTGTTGCTGCTGTCACAAATAACGGTGAAGGGGTAGCTGGTGTTGCTTACGATGCTAAAGTAGTGCCTGTGCGTGTTCTTGGTAAGTGTGGTGGTTTAACGTCTGACATCGCTGACGGTATCATTTGGGCATCTGGTGGTTCTGTATCTGGTGTGCCAGCGAATGCTAACCCCGCTGATGTTATCAACATGAGTTTAGGTGGTGGTGGTGCATGTAGTGCAACCACACAAAATGCAATCAACCAAGCACGTAACAACGGTACGGTAATTGTTATTGCGGCAGGTAACGACAACGACAACTCAGCAAACTACAATCCTGGTAACTGTAATGGCGTTGTAAACGTAGCATCTGTGGGTCGTGATGGTAGCCGTGCTTACTACTCAAACTATGGTGCAAACATCGATGTTGCCGCTCCTGGTGGCGCACAAAGTTTTGCAAATGACCCTGAAGGTATCTTGTCTACGCATAACTCAGGCTCTGGTGCACCTTCAAATGATAGTTACCACTACTCACAAGGTACGTCTATGGCGGCACCTCATGTTGCAGGTGTTGCTGCGCTAATCAAACAAGCAAAACCATCAGCTACGCCTGACGAAGTAGAAACTATCTTGAAAAATACTACACGCAGCTTTGCGGGTAGCTGCTCTAACTGTGGTACAGGTGTTGTTGATGCAGCCGCTGCGGTAAATGAAGCTTTAGGCGGCGTGGTAACTCCACCTACAGGCAATGCGCTTGAAGATGGTGTAGCAAAAACAGGCCTAAGCGGTGCCGCTGGCAGCAATCAGTTTTTCACTTTTGACGTACCAGCTGGAAAAACCAATGTGACTTTCACAATGAGTGGTGGTACCGGTGACGCTGACATGCATGTAAAGCGTGGAAGCCAACCAACTTCAAGTAGCTATGATTGTCGCCCATATGAAGATGGTAATGCCGAAGTTTGTAGCTTTGACGCGCCTCAAGCTGGTACATATCACATAATGATAAACGGTTACCAAGCTTATTCTGGAGTGAGCTTAGTTGCTGCAACTTCAGGATCGAGCACAAGTGCTCCACAAGCTGGTGGCGGTACAATTGAAGATATTTCAGCTTCAAGAGGTCAGTGGGTTCACTACACTATCGAAGTGCCTGAAGGCATGAGCGACTTCACCGTGAAAACATTTGGTGGCTCAGGTGACGCTGACTTATTCGTTAAGTTTGGCTCACAACCTACAGCAAGCAGCTATGACTGTCGTCCATATGAAGGCGGTAATACTGAAACATGTGTAATTACCAACCCACAAGCTGGTACATGGCACCTGAGCGTTAATGCTTACCGTGCATTCTCAGGTCTAACGCTAGACGCACAGTATAAGCCATAAGCAAAATTAAGTAGGCCCTTAATTGAGTCTTCCTTCCCCAATGAGAGGCCGCGTTTGCGGCCTCTTTTAATTATTCCTGGGTTCAACTTGCAGTAGTCGAGATAAATCTCGACCTACAAAACAGCTTGTGTGAGCGAGTTTACTTTGCGATCTTTTAACTGCTCGCCGAGTGAAGCGGCTCCTACCATAGTGTTCGCCTATGGGAGCAAGTTACCCGTGTAGGAGCGAGTTTACCTCGCGATCTCTTGACTGCTCGCCACATAAAGTGGCTCCTACCATAGTGTTCGCCTATGGGAGCAAATTACCCGTGTAGGAGCGAGTTTACCTCGCGATCTTTATACCATCTAAAGCTTAAAGCTTACGCCATGGCCAGCTCACTCTTATCGCCCATCCAGCGCCAGATGATAGGGTCAATAATATCGCTGTGGTTTTTAAGCACGGTAAAAGCCAGGCTTCTCACTTGCGGTAATAAATGTTTATCACGGCTAAGATCGGCAATTTTTAGCTCTGCCAATCCAGTTTGTTTTGTGCCTAGCACTTCACCCGGACCGCGGATCTCAAGGTCGCGCTCAGCGATGACAAATCCGTCGTTACTTTCTCTAAGCACCCCTAAACGCTTTTGCGCAGTGACCGAAAGTGGCGCATGGTAAAGCAGTAAACAATGTGATGCGATTTGTCCGCGACCAACACGGCCGCGCAACTGATGCAGTTGTGCCAGACCCAAGCGTTCAGGGTTTTCAATGATAATAAGGCTAGCGTTGGGTACATCCACACCTACTTCAATTACGGTAGTGGCAACCAGCACATGAGTATGACCCTGTTTAAATTCGTCCATAATGGCCTGCTTTTCTTGGGCTTTCATACGGCCATGCACCAGCGCGATATTAAGCTCTGGCAAGGCTTCGGCAAGTGCTTTGGCGGTGTCTTCTGCGGCTTGGCATTGTAACGCCTCCGATTCATCTATCAGGGTGCATACCCAGTACACTTGACGTTTGTCGTCAACACAGGCCTTTTGTACTTTTTTGATCACTTCATTGCGTCTGGTGTCTGGCACGGCGACGGTTGTGATTGGTGTTCTGCCCGGTGGTAGCTCATCAATAATTGAGGTTTCAAGGTCGGCGTAGGCGGTCATCGCCAAAGTTCTTGGGATTGGGGTGGCAGTCATCACCAGCTGATGTGGATAGCAATCGCCAAACTTTCCCTTTTCTCTCAGCGCTAAGCGCTGATGCACACCAAAACGATGTTGCTCGTCAATGATGATAAGCGCAAGATTAGAAAACTGTACTTGCTCTTGGAATAACGCATGGGTGCCGACCACCATCTGTGCTTGCCCTGAAGCAATTCGCTCCAGCGCATGAGTGCGTTCCTTGCCTTTGGTTTTACCACCCAGCCATACGGTTTCTATACCCATAGGTTCAAACCAATTAAGGAAGTTGATGCCGTGTTGCTCGGAAAGGATCTCTGTGGGTGCCATCAGTGCTACTTGGTAACCCTGTGCGATAGCCGTTAACGCGCTGAGTGCTGCCACAAGGGTTTTTCCTGAGCCGACATCCCCTTGCACCAACCGCATCATAGGGTAGGGGTGTTGTAAATCGCCTTTGATCTCTGCCACTACTCGGCTTTGGGCATTGGTGGGGGCAAATGGCAAGGCCGACAAAAACTGGGCTTCAAGTGGATTGGTGGGCGCTAGTGCAACCGCTTTTACCGCTTGGCCTTTTTGCCTGAGCTTAAGCAAGCTGAGGTTTTGCGCCAATAACTCTTCAAACGCTAAGCGTGCTTGCGCGGGGTGTTGCCCGAGCTCTAATTGCGCTAAATCCACTTCCTGTGGTGGACGGTGCAGTAACAACAGCGCTTCTTTTAAGCTTTGCTGTGATGGCCGATACTGAGCTGGTAAATAGTCTGGTACATCATATTTTCGCAGTAACTCAACGGCTTGATCGGCAATTGCCCGAATGCTCAGTTGCTTTAATCCTTCGGTGGTAGGATAAACTGGGGTAAGCGTCGCAAGACTCGGATCGGTCGGTGCAGAGCGCGTCTCTTTGATGCTGTATTCTGGGTGTGCCATTTCAAAGCCATAGTGACCACGGCGAACCTCACCAAAACAGCGGATCACTTTGCCCGCTTGCATGGCATTTTTTTGTGCCGCATTAAAGTTGAAAAAGCGCAGCGCGATCCGCCCCGTCCCATCATTAACATAACACACCAACATGCGGCGTTTGCCTTGCGTGATTTCGCTGCGTTCAATTTCGGCTTCAATGCTGACATGGCTATGCGCTTGCAGCTCACAGATAGGATAGGTGCGCGCACGATCTTCATAGCGCAGCGGAAGGTGAAATAACATGTCTTGCACTGATTGAATGCCAAGTTTGGCCAAACGCTCGGCTGCTTTTGGGCCTACGCCTTTTAATTCGGTGATTGGATAAGTGGCCAAATTTGGTGTCGACATGCTAATCCTCTAGCGCGATCCGCGTTATTTATTACTTCTGCGTAAACTTAAGAATGTCCCAAAAAGCGTCGTCTGCAACAATTTCACCATGCTCATCAAGTGCCGGGTAAGGTAGCCCTTTTTCGCGACAGCGGGTTGCAATGATTGGATGACATCCTTCAAATAGTAACTTATGTTTTACCACAGGATCCATCATATCTGTACGTTTGTACAGTCCGGCTGCATCTCTTTGGCGCTGCGCTTCGTATAAAATAAGCGCTGCAGCAACAGACACATTGAGTGATTGCACCATACCTTGCATTGGGATCACGATGTGCTGATCCGCATGCTCAAGTGCGCGCTCTGAGATCCCTAAACGCTCTTGCCCGACAATAATTGCGGTAGGTTTGGTGTAATCAATTTCACGAAAATCAACGGCGCTATCGCTAAGGTTGGTTGCTAATAATTGTACACCTGGGTTTTGTTCACGAATTGTCGCAACAGCTTGGTCGATATCCTCATGCATATGGGTTTCAACCCAATTTTTGCTTCCGCCTGAGGTATTGTTTGTTAACCGTCTTTGATCTTGTGGCCATACTGCGTGTACGTGGTGACAGCCAACCGCGTCTGCGGTACGTACTATCGCTGACAGATTATGGTGCTTATGTACTTCATCTAGGCACACAGTGAGGTCGGTTTGGCGTCTATCTAATACGCTTTTTACACGATGGAATCTATTCTCAGCCATCTACTTACTACTCTAATCAAAAAATTCCCGCGATTATAACAAAAAAGAAGCTAGGGCATAACGGTGCGCTGAATTGGGTTTTGCAGTGAGATTAGTGTTTCGGTTGACTGGATAGACTCAATGGTTTGCACTTTATTAATAAGCACATCTTGAAGGTGGTCGATGGAGCGCGCCATCACTTTGATAAAAATGCTGTAATTGCCCGTGGTGTAGTAGGCCTCGACAACTTCTTCAAATTCTTTTAAACGTGCAATGGCTCCTGGGTAGTCGCCGGCGTGTTTTAGGTTTATTCCGATAAAGCAGCAGACATCATAACCAAGTCGTTTGGCATTAATGCTCACTTGAGTTCCCTCAATGATCCCCGCTTGCTTCATTTTTTCGACCCGAACATGGATGGTACCGGCGCTAACAGCAAATCTTTTTGCTAATTCCGCGTAGGGCGTTCGTGCATTTTCTTTTAAAGCGTGAAGGATGGATCTATCCAGATTGTCGATCTCATAATTTTCCATGTAAATATCCATTAACAATTATCGTTTATATAAAATTTATAGCATATTTTTGATGAAAATAATTATGTAAAGGTGTTTTTGTTGAGGGTTATTGATGTTTGTGTCTATTTCTTTAAATATAAACTCAACAAAACGACAAATTCGGGAATGAGGACCTAACCATGTTGAGCAAGTATCAAGAGACACAAAAACAGATAGCACGAGTAAAACAAGTATTTTCAGCACAGCTAACCGAGCAATTGGGTTTAGTTGAAGTACAAGCACCTATTTTGGCGCGTTTGGGCGACGGTATTCAAGACAACCTAAGTGGCCACGAGCAGGCGGTACAAGTAAAAGTGAAAACGCTACCGGATGCGCAGTTTGAGGTAGTGCATTCACTTGCTAAGTGGAAGCGTAAAACACTAGGCGATTATGGCTTTGCTAAAGGAGAAGGCCTCTATACGCACATGAAAGCGCTACGCCCTGACGAAGATAAGCTATCGCCAATCCATTCTGTCTATGTGGATCAGTGGGACTGGGAAAAGGTGATTTGCGAAAACACTGAGCGTTCGCTGGCAAAATTAAAAGAAACAGTTGAAACCCTTTATCACTCAATTAAAGCAACGGAAAAAGTGGTTGAGGATGAGTTTGGCATTGCGGCATTCCTCCCTGAGAAAATTACGTTTGTGCACAGCGAAGAATTACGCACTATGTATCCAGATTTCACAGCCAAGCAACGTGAAAAAGCGATTGCTCAAGAATATGGCGCGGTATTTTTAATTGGTATTGGTGGGGAGCTTGGTGACGGTAAGATCCATGACGTTCGCGCGCCGGATTATGACGACTGGTCAACGCCAACGTGCGATAAATATCAAGGGCTTAACGGTGATATTTTAGTTTGGAACCCTGTGCTAGAAGACGCTTTTGAAATCTCATCAATGGGTATTCGTGTTTGCCCAGACTCACTTGCAAGACAGCTTAAATTAACCGATGACGAAGCACGCTTGAGTTTAGATTGGCACCAACAATTAGTAGCGGGCGAATTACCACAAACCATAGGAGGTGGTATTGGCCAATCACGTTTAGTGATGTTGCTGTTGCAAAAGCAGCACATTGGTCAGGTACAAGTTGGGGTATGGCCTGAAGAAGTGCGCAGCAGCGTAGCTGATTTGCTTTAAACAGATCGCGAGGTGAGCTCGCTCCTACGGGTGAATGCTCTGGTAGGAGATGCTTTATGCGGCGAGCAGTTAAAAGATCGCCAGGTGAACTCGCTCCTACGGGGGGAATATTCTGGTAGGAGCCGATTCACGCGGCGAACAGTGAAAAGATCGCGAGATGAACTCGCTCCTACGGGTGAATACTCTGGTAGGAGATGCTTTATGCGGCGAGCGGTTAAAAGATCGCGAGATGAGCTCGCTCGAACTGGGTTGATATTTTGGTAGGAGCCGCTTCACACGGCGAGCAGTGAAAAGATCGCGAGATGAACTCGCTCCTACGGGGTGAATATTCTGGTAGGAGCCGCTTCACGCGGCGAGCTGTTAAGAGATCGTGAGATGAGCTCGCTCCAATTGGGTTAATATTTTGGTAGGAGCCGCTTCACGCGGCGAGCTGTTAAGAGATCGCGAGATGAGCTTGCTCCAACTGGGTTAATATTTTGGCAGGAGATGCTTTATGCGGCGAGCGGTTAAGAGTTCGCCAGGTGAACTCGCTCCAACTGGGTTAATATTTTGGTAGGAGCCGCTTCACGCGGCGAGCTGTTAAAAGATCGCGAGATGAACTCGCTCCTACGGGTGAATACTCTGGTAGGAGATGCTTTATGCGGCGAGCAGTTAAAAGATCGCCAGGTGAGCTCGCTCCAACTGGGTTAATATTCTGGTAGGAGCCGCTTCACGCGGCGAAATAACACTCCGTTTTAGAGGAATAAATTTAGCACAGTGATAGGTTTCTGGGTTACTCACAACGCTGAATTTATTCCTCGACTTTTCCTTGTTTTGATCCCTAGTGTATTCTTATTACTTTACTCGGTATAATGCCCGCTTTTAGCACTGCGGCAGACTTGAGTAAACCAATATTACTCGGCCGGTATTTATTGTTGAGAACGACTATGACATCAGCTACACGCGGTAATCTGTTTATCCTTTCTGCACCTTCTGGTGCGGGTAAATCAAGTTTAATTAAAGCGCTACTGGAAAAGCACGACGACATTAAAGTGTCGGTGTCTCATACCACACGAGCCCCTCGTCCAGGTGAAGAAAATGGTGTGCATTATCACTTTGTTTCTGTCGATGAGTTTAAGCAATTGATCGACAAAGGTGACTTTTTCGAGTGGGCGCAAGTATTCGAAAATTATTACGGCACTTCAAAACAAGCGATAGAAGATCAACTTGCCGCTGGTATTGATGTGTTTTTAGATATCGATTGGCAGGGCGCGCGTCAGGTGCGTGAGTTGATGCCTGAAGTAAAGACCATCTTTATCTTACCTCCTTCAACTGCGGAGCTAGAAAAACGCCTAAATGGTCGTGGTCAAGACTCTCAAGAAGTAATTGCAGGTCGCATGGCTGAAGCGAAATCAGAAAGCTCACACTATAACGAGTTTGACTATATTCTAGTCAATGATGACTTTGAGCAAACACGTGGTGAACTTGAGCATATTGTGATTGCCGCAAGACTTGAGCAACAAGCACAGTCTATCCGTCATCAAGCACTTATCGCCGACTTGCTAAAATAATTACTTTTTAACCATCAATACTTGGCGAAAGGCTAGACATACAGTAAACTAGCCTTTTGCATAATGAACTGAATTTGGAGTGCTTCGATGGCTCGCGTAACTGTAGAAGATGCAGTAGATAAAATTGGTAACCGCTTTGACTTGATTTTAGTAGCAGCGCGTCGCGCTCGCCAAATTTCTGTAGGCGGTAAAGATCCTATGGTTGATGCTGAAAACGACAAGCCAACCGTAATCGCGCTACGTGAAATTGAGCAAGGTTTTGTAACCACTGACTCGCTTGATATTATCGACCGTGAAGAGCAGCAACACCAAGAAGCAGCAGAGCTTGCTGCAGTAGCTGCAATCGTTGGTGGCAATCGCTAATCCAACTACTGTCTAGATTCAATAATGCCAGCTTTTTTGCTGGCATTATTGTTTTATAGCAATCGAAATTAAGCAAATTGATATAAATCACCAGCAAATTACACAACGCGTAACGCCTTTAACTTCCTAACAAGTAGCATAAATTGTTCATTGGCATTGCTGGTGTTTCATCGTATATTCTTAAGTAACTAGCTTGTAACCCGTTTTATACTCATCGAGTATAGCTTCTCTGAAACATTGGAGTGTGAATGTATCTGTTTGAAGGCCTCAAAAAGAAAATCTCAGAATATTTGTCACCAGAAGACGTCGATTTGGTGCAAAAAGCCTATGTCGTGGCCCGTGAGGCACACGAGGGACAGACGCGCTCTAGCGGTGAGCCCTATATTACTCACCCAGTAGAAGTAACCCAGATCCTTGCGAGCATGAAGCTTGACCATGAAACACTCATGGCTGCGCTTATGCACGATGTTATTGAAGACACAGACTTTAGCCAAAACGACTTAGCGGAGATCTTTGGCGATACGGTCGCTGAGCTGGTGGAAGGGGTGTCAAAGCTCGATAAACTGAGCTTCAAAGATAAAAAAGAGTTCCAAGCCGAAAACTATCGTAAGATGATCATGGCGATGACGCAGGATATTCGTGTCATTCTTATTAAACTTGCAGACAGAACGCACAATATGCGAACGCTAGGCGCTTTGCGTCCTGACAAGCGTCGTCGAATTGCCCGCGAAACACTAGAGATCTATGCGCCAATTGCAAACCGCCTTGGTATTCATGATATTAAAAATGAGTTAGAGGATCTCGGATTTCAGGCGTTATACCCGATGCGCTATCGTGCATTACGTTCAGAAGTCGCCAAAGCTCGTGGTAATCGTAAAGAAGTGATCAGTAATATTCAGTCTGAAATTGAATCTAGACTGGAAGAAGCGGGTATTCAAGGCTCTGTAAAAGGCCGTGAAAAGCACTTATATAGCATTTACCGCAAGATGCTGAATAAAGAGTTGATGTTTAACGAGGTAATGGACATTTATGCTTTTAGGATCAATGTCGACAACCTGGATACTTGTTACCGTGTGCTAGGCGTTGCGCATAATTTATATAAGCCAATTGAAACTCGCTTTAAAGACTATATTGCCGTACCGAAAACCAATGGTTACCAGTCCCTTCATACGTCGTTGGTAGGTCCGCACGGTATTCCGGTAGAAATCCAGATTCGCACTCATGATATGGATCATATGGCGGATAAAGGGGTAGCAGCGCACTGGATGTATAAAAAGTCTGGAGATAATGCTGGCCATACCGCGCAGCAGCGTGCGCGTCAGTGGATGCAAAGCTTGCTTGAACTGCAGCAAAGCGCAGGCTCGTCTTTTGAATTTGTGGAAAACGTTAAAACCGAATTATTCCCAGAAGAAATTTACGTCTTTACGCCAGATGGCCGCATTGTCGAGTTACCGATGGGCGCAACGGCGGTAGATTTTGCCTATGCCGTGCATACCGATGTGGGTAATACCTGCGTAGGTGCTCGTGTAAACCGCAAGCCTTATCCATTGAGTAAAGCGCTGGATACCGGCCAAACTATCGAGGTTATTACCAGCTCAGGTGCACACCCTAACGCGACTTGGCTGAACTTTGTGGTAACGGGTAAGGCACGTCTTGGGATCCGCAATTACCTCAAGAGCCAACAAGAAGAAGAAGCGATCCAACTGGGCCGTCGTTTGCTCGATTCGGCACTGGGTGAGTATAAGCTAGATGATATTGCCCAAGAGCAAATCGACAATGTACTTGAAGAACATAACCTCAATACCTTGTTGGAGCTGTTGGTTGAGATTGGCTGTGGCAATATCATGAGTGTGTTGATAGCGAAACGTTTACTGCAAGATGATAATGCGGTAGAAGATATTGCTAAACGTGCTAAAGCCGCGATAATCGGAACAGAGGGCATGTTGGTAACCTATGCTAAATGCTGTCGTCCTGTGCCGGGTGACGCTATCACAGCATATATGAGCCAAGGTAAAGGCCTAATGGTTCACCGCCAAGAATGTAAAAATATTAAAGGTTGGCGCAACGAGCGTTCGAAGTATTTCGTCGTGAAGTGGGAAGACAACCCAGAGAAAGAATACATAGCAGCGCTGCGTGTGGAAATTATTAACCACCAGGGTGCGCTGGCTAAATTAACCAATGTTGTTGCGACAACTCAAGCTAACATTGTCGAAATAGCAACGGACGAAAAAGAAAGTAATTTATACGTGATTGATTTAGGTGTTACCGTGAAAAACCGAATTCATGTCGCTGATATTATGCGCCGAATTCGAGTAATGCCAGACGTGCAACGCGTGTATCGTAAAAAATAAAGGAACATTAATGAACAAAGCAATTATTTCAACAGATAAAGCGCCAGCGGCAATTGGCACTTACAACCAAGCGGTAAAAGTTGGTACTGCGGTTTACTTATCTGGCCAAATTCCATTGGTACCAGAGACGATGGAATTTATTTCTGAAGATTTTGCAGAGCAAACGCACCAAGTATTCAAAAACCTTATCGCAGTATGTGAAGAGGCTGGTGGCGAGTTACAAGATATGGTTAAGGTTAATATCTTCCTAACTGATTTGGGCAACTTCGCAACGGTAAATGAGATAATGGCTCAGTATTTTAGAAAGCCATACCCAGCTCGTGCTGCTATTGGTGTAAAAGAACTACCAAAAGGTGCACAAATTGAGATTGACGGTATTATGGAGCTGCCTTCAACGAACTAAGCGCTATGCTTCAGTAAGCTGTATACTCATTTGCCCCCGCACTTGTGCGGGGGCAAATTATTTGTGCAGCAAAAATAATTCTAATTAGCCTAAATTCTTGCTCAATTTGAAAGAATAAACCTGACGCTGACAGCGTTAAAATTTCTTATTTAGAGCAACTAAATAAGAAATTTTTGCCTCGCCTACATCGATGTGGGTACCTTGGCGATAGCAGTGTTATTGGCAAGATTTTCTCGCCTCAAAATAGAGCACTTAATTAAGACAATAGATATAAGCAAGACAAAATAGTACTACAACTCAAATGGCGCGACGCCTTTGGCTTCCATCATATAACCTGTTTGCGCGATGTCGCCTTTCCAAGTAGAAACCTTAATCGTACCACTGACAGTGATTGCATCATACAGGCTCTCAATCGGAACACCGCCTTTGATTTTGACATGAACAATTTGGTTCGGTGGTGGCGGCGGCACGTGAATACAAGCACCAAAGTAGGGAACCAACAGGAATTCGGTGATGACTTCGCTGTCACCTTCAAGTGGCACGACAAAGCCGGGTAAACTCACCAGTTGACCGTCTAGTTCTTTGACGACTGGGGCATCTAAGTCAGGCTGCACCCAATTTTGTTCGGCGCCATCATGGCTTGCCGCATCTTGATTGCTAATCTGGACATGCCCTTTTGGAATTAGATCTTCCCAAAATATCTCCTTAGGAGGTGCCGCGCTTGCGATACCACTGAATATCATCGCAGCGATGAATGCAATGAAGTAAAAAACGTGAGTTCGTGCGGTTAACTGCATCTTGATCCTCTTAGGTTTTAATTTGCATGCCGTCGGCAAGCGAGTAAAAATAAGCACGGGCGGCAGGAATTGCGCCTATCAAAGTACCTGCACCTATAATAACGCTTAGTAGCATGAGTTCATAGGTTGAGAGCGCCGAGATATTTAGGACTACGCCAAATTGACTTTGTAGGCCGGATTGGGCAGCAATGAGCAAGGCATAAAAAAGCGCAACACCGAAAATACATCCTAACACGGTGATAAAAATTGCTTCGCTGATGAGGAGCGTAAAGATATGCCAAGGCCGCGCACCAACGGAGCGCAGGATAGCAAGTTCTCGACGCCTTTGGTTCAACGTGGCGAGCAATGAGGTTAACATGCCGAGCAAGCTTATCAACACCACTGCAAGGGTAATGAGAAGCAAGATTTTTTCGACAATATCTAGCATTTCCCATAATTCTCTTAATGTCACCCCTGGCATAATTGCCAGCAAAGGCTCGCCTTTATACTGATTAATATTTCTGCGCACTTGGAGGGTATAGAGCGGTGAATCAAAGCCAAGTAAAAATGCAGTGATTTGCTTTGTCGAGCCAATTAAATCACCGGGTTTGGAGTCGAGGTTGTGAACTAGAGCATTATTGTTTTTACTGTCATGCTCATGCTCATGCTCATGCTCATGCTCATGCTCATGCTCATGCTCATGCTCATGCTCATGCTCATGCTCATGCTCATGCTCATGCTCATGCTCATGCTCATGGTGCGTTGCATCTTGTTTTCGTGCAACTATTCGAGATGGCTTGCTGTGGCCTGAGCTATGCATGCTCTCAATGGCACTTAACGGCACATGTAGCGTTTTATCTACAGGCGTTCCTGTAGCTGCCAAAATGCCAGAAATAACCAGCGGATTGTCATCATGATGATGGAAACTGGTATTGCCCATGCCATGAGAAATGACGATTTTTTGTCCCAGTTGATAACCCAGCTTTTTTGCGACCATAGCCCCAAGCACCACTTCTTGGCTATTGTGAAATGGTCGACCAGCGGCAAAGGTGAGGTGTTGTTTTTTAGCGTATTGATAATGACTGAAGTAACTTGTATCAGTGCCCAGCACAGCAAAGCCTTTGTGACTATCGCCTAAACTAATGGGAATGCTCCAAGCAACACCGCGCTGCGCCTTGATATACTCGTAACTTTGCCATTGTACGGCATTATTGGCGTGACCAATTCTAAATACGCTTGAAAGCAAAAGCTGAATATCACCAGTACGTGCACCGACAATTAAGTCAGTGCCAGAAATAGTGTTCGCAAAGCTAGATTTTGCGTCTTGGCGTACACGCTCAACCGACAGCAGTAACATGACACTAATTGCAATGGTCACTAGAGTTAGGGCGACGCTGGCTTTTCGGTTTAGCGTACTTTTCCACGCAAGTTTGATTAGCATAGCGGTGCTCCTTGTTGTAAATCAGGTAAGCTTATTTGCCTATCAAATAACGGCGCTAAGCTTTTGTCGTGACTGACAAAGAGAATAGATGCACTGTAAACTGCGGCTTGGCTAAAGAGTAATTTAATAAATCCATCACGACTGTCGGCATCGAGGGCTGAGGTTGGCTCATCGGCAATAATGATTTCGGGCCTGCCAATAAATGCGCGAGCGGCGGCTACGCGCTGCTGTTGGCCAATACTTAACTCCGCGACACTGCGCTGCTGAGTGTGCTCGTCTATACCAAGATCAGAAAGCAGAAGTTTAGCTTCCTGCTCAAGCGACTTATTCTGCGAGGAGATGTTTTGCCTGCGCTTTTTGGAAAATTCGCAGCCAAGGGTAACGTTTTCAATAGGCGACAAATAGGGCAACAAATTAAAGTTCTGAAAAATAGTACCTATATGGTCGGCTCTAAACTTATCTCGTTGGCCACGGCTCAGTGCGCTCGCGTTTGTACCTGCAATTTCAATTACTCCCTGCTGGCAATCCAAGGTGCCGGCAATCAATCCAAGCAAAGTCGATTTACCGCTGCCGCTTGGACCATGTAAAAACACGTGTTCACCACGGGCGATATGTAGCTTAGGTATGGTTAGCACCGCAGTGCTCGACTTAGGCCATGTAAACTGTAATTGAGATATCGTAAGCATAACGCCTCAACGCTGGTAAATAATATTGTGATGGTATAACAAGAATGACTAAAGCAAAACCAAGTTAAGCTCAACAACAAGCGTGTAAGTTAAATTGTGATTTTTGTTCAGCTCGACTATTATAGCGACCCTAACCCCCTCATTATTTTGTGCCCTTTAGCAAGGCGAATCCTGTCATTGGAGTAACAATGAGTAGCTACAAAGTTTTAGACGTTAATGACGATCTTCCAATTCGCACTAAAGGTGCGGTTCACAGTGGTAAAGTACGTTCAGTTTATTGGTTAACCGACGCCGACAGTGCACGTTTAATTGAAGAAAAAGGCTATCAAGTCCCGGTTGGTACAGAGCTGGCAATTATGGTCATTTCTGACCGTATTTCAGCATTTGATTGTATCTGGCAAGGTGAAAATGGTCTTAACGGTGTACCGGGTAAGGGCATTGCGCTTAACAGCGTTGCTTCACATTGGTTTTCACTTTTTGATAAAGCTGGCCTTGCAGGTAATCACATTGTTGATATTCCACATCCTTATGTTTGGATTGTGCGTAAAGCCAGTACGGTAAGAGTTGAAGCGATTGCGCGTCAATATATTACCGGCAGTATGTGGCGCGATTACGCAAAGGGCGTAAGGGAGTTCTGTGGCTTGCAATTACCAGAAGGTTTAGAGGCCAATCAAAAACTAGATAATGTCTTAATCACACCATCAACCAAAGGGATCATCAAAGGTTTAGCAGACGTACCAGAAGTGGATGACGTAAACATCTCTCGTAAAAACATCGAAGATAATCTTGCGGCGTTCAACTTTAAATCTGCGGCAGATGTGGATAAATACGAGCAGTTGCTAACCGAGGGCTTTGCCCTGATCAGTAAAGAGCTTGAGAAGCTTGATCAGATCTTTGTAGATACTAAATTTGAGTTTGGTTACGTTGAAGATAAAGACGGCCAAGAGCGCCTAATTTACATTGATGAAGTGGGTACGCCTGACTCGTCACGTATTTGGGATGGCCCAGCTTATCGCGATGGTAAGATCGTTGAAAACTCAAAAGAAGGTTTCCGCCAGCTATTGATAAATAACGTACCAGATAGCGATGTACTGCTGAATAAAGATCGTATGCCTGAGCGTGAAGCACTTGCTCGCGACTATCTATTGCCAGAAGCTGTAATGATGTCAGTGAGCGAAACTTACGTTGGGATCGCAAGTAAAATCGTTGGTCGTGAGCTAACGATCCCTGCAGATCCTCGCCAAGAAGTTATTGATATTCTTGATAAGCAGTACGGTTTAATAGATTAATTCCTTTTCAATTGCTCTGATAAACACGTTTATTAGGGCAATTTCCTCAATTCACTTGCTTTTCATTGCAAGGTCTCTTTTACTTAACCTAATTGTTGCAAAAAATAGAGCCAGATATGCGAACGTCTGTTCTGCTCCCACTAAGTTTTTGTTTTTTATTTCTTTTAGATTTAAACTTTGCAAATGCAGGGCAATTAACTGTGCTTGATGGCAAAGGCAAGCCCTTGCAGCACGCAGTTGTTGAGTTGATAAACGAGCCTGTCGAGGCTATAGCAAACGATGTGGCTGTTATGGATCAAATCAATAAACAATTTGTTCCTTTCATCCTCACCATCCAAAAAGGACAATTGGTTAATTTTCCCAATAGCGATGATATCCGTCATCACGTTTATTCGTTTTCTGCGGTAAAACCTTTTGAGCTAAAGCTATACGCTGGCACGCCAAATCAACCGCTTAAGTTTGAAAACGCTGGTGTAGTGGTATTAGGTTGTAACATTCACGACTCTATGGTGGGCTATATTTATATTGCAGATGACAAGCAAGTATTGATATCTGATGCGAATGGATTGGTGACTTTGCCGAATTCTACAAAGCAAGTAACGGTGTGGCATCCTTATCAAGATAATGACATAGACAGTCGGCAAACCGTTCAAATAGTGAACACAATGGCGCCAATGTCCGTAACAATAAAAACAACTTATCCAGCGCCGCGTAATACCTTTGGCGAGCGCTTTGGACAACATGAATGAATAACAGCTTTAAAAATAAAATAATCAGTCTTTGTATCTTGCTTATCTTAGTAACAGCAGGGATGAGCTTGGCAAGTTTTTGGTGGTCCACAAGTAAATTCAATGAAGCGCAAGTACAAAGAAAAATTCAAGTGGCGCAAAATGTTTATCAGCAATATTTAAAATCGCGAGAGCAGTTATTAGTCACTGCAGCCACCGTACTCACCTCTGATTTTGGCTTTAAACAAGCGGTGGCGACGAGGGATGCACAGACTATCAGCAGTGTTTTGCTTAATCACTCTCGCCGTATTGATGCCGACTTAATGCTGCTGTTAGATGTGAAAGGTGACCTGATCTCCGCTAATAGGGAAGGGTTAGACTTTCCTAGCGACACCAGAACTTGGATGCAAGCTTTGCAAAGCCATACTGAGCACTCAGCTTTTGTGGTGCTTAGTGAGCAGTTGTATCAAGTGATTATTTTGCCTGTTCGGGCGCCCAGAACTATTGCATACTCAATTATTGGCTTTGAAGTAGGCACAGCTGTCGCTGCGGAGCTTAAAGACCTTACAGGAATGGAAACAAGCTTTGTTGGGGTTGCTGACAACCTGAAAGCAAGCTCGTTGCCTGCACTTGCGCTTGGTAGCGATTTATTTACTTTCCTAGCGGCGCAAAAAACAACGCGTTGGTTTAGTCAGTATGCGGTATACGAAAGTGCAGAGGTGAACTTACCTTCTCTTGATAGTAACCCGGTAAGTTTGGTACTTAGCGCGGATTTAACTACTCAATATCAAGAATTCGATAAAATGGTGTTGACCATTATTTTACTCTCTCTCGGTACTATTCTTATTGGTTTTATTACCAGTGGTATTGTTGCCAAAAACCTTACTGCACCGCTTAGTAAGCTTACTGAGTTGGCAAAATGCTTTGCAAGAGGAGATTACTCCGCCAAACTCGAAGAGGCTCGACCGACCCAAGAAATTTGCCAGCTTGTTGATGCTTTTAATGATATGGGTGAAGACATTCAAGAGCGTGAGGAGCAGATCCGCTTTCAAGCTAGTCATGACCATTTAACAGGGTTTTTTAATCGTAATGCGGCTTTGGATAAGTTGCATTACATGCTCAGTGGCGGCGCTGAATATTATTTTATTGCCATAGACATAAAGGGGTTACGCCATATCAACGACAAACTCGGCCCTCGGGTAGGAGATGATTGTATTAAAGCCGTAGCGAACCGGATAGCGGAGATTAATACTGCTGAAGGCGGATTGAATGTTAGGCTTGGCGGCGATGAGTTTTTAGTTGCACACCCCGCGAGTGCGTGCGCCGATCCGCAAAGTGCTGTGCTCGGTATTGTTGAATGTGCTGAAATGCTAAATCAAGGCTTGAGTAAACCTTATACTGTGCAGGGGTTAGATATTTCGCTCCGCTTTAGTATCGGCGTGGTGCATTACCCCAAACAAGCGCATACTCCTGAGGATGTCGTTCGCCGGGCTTTGATCGCAGTTGATACTGCGGCGCACGATGGCCATGATGTTTACTACTATCAATCAGGTGAAGATGAAGCCCATCTAGAGCGCCTGCAAATTATTGATGAACTAAAACACGCTATCGCCAACGACGATGGTCAGCTTTTTATGACCTATCAACCAAAGCTAAATATGAAAACCAATCGTATTGACAAGGTTGAGTCTCTTATTCGTTGGCAACGTAAAAATGGTGAATGGGTGTCGCCCGAACTATTTATCGATCTTGCCGAGCAATCAGGTTTGATTGTTGAGTTAACTCAGTGGGTAGTAAAAACCGTGGTGTCTCAAGTTGCTAACTGGGTACGTCAAGGTGAACGTATCAAGGCGGCTATTAATGTATCGGCACAAGACATTGCAGATAAAAACTTCTTGTCTCATCTTAAGACGCTACTAGACACATATAACGTCAAACCTGAGTTGATCACCATAGAGCTTACTGAGCGAGACATGATTGAGAATGAGGAAAAAGGCATTGCGGTTCTCCAAGCGCTCAAACAGCTTGGCGTACAGGTCTCACTTGATGATTATGGCGTGGGTCAAACCTCCCTTGGTCGATTAAAAATGTTACCTATTGATGAGCTGAAACTCGACAAGGTATTTATTTTAAAGCTCGCCCAATCGGAAAAAGACCAATTTATTGTGCGCTCCACCATCACGCTTGGTCACCAACTTGGTTTTAGCGTGGTTGCGGAAGGCGTTGAAGACAAGGCATCGCTTGAGCTACTTGAGTCAATGCAGTGTGATTATGCACAAGGTTACTATCTAAGTAAGCCGCTGAAAGCCGCTGACTTTGACCTGTGGCTGGGGAGATATAATGAAGTGGGCTAATGTTTTTGCCCTGTGCTTATTACTATGCGGGCCAACTTACGCCGCAACAGGAAAGTTACTAGCGACTCCTGGGGTATCACAGGTCGAAGGTAGTGCCGGTGGTGGCATTGTGCCGTGGGCGCAGCTTGCTGGATATGCTTCGGAAGATGAATGGTCGGCCAGCGGGTTTTGCAGCCGAGCTAGTCTGAAAGACTACCAGCTCGATGTGTGTGGCGTTCAAGCCAACTTATTCGATCGCGTAGAGTTAAGTTTCGCTCGGCAAAACTTCGATGTGGATGCGCTTAATCTTGATATTGAGCAAGATATTGTCGGTGCCAAGGTGCGGCTATATGGCGATATTGTCTACAGTAAATATCCACAATTGAGCTTTGGTATTCAGCATAAGTCCTTGGATGATGCTACGGTTGCCAATTTGCTCGGCGCTGAAGATGACTCAGGAACGGATTATTACTTAGCTGCAAGCAAACTGCATTTGAGTGCTGTAGGCGGTTATAACTGGTTCTGGAATATTACGATGAGACACTCTAGAGCTAATCAACTTGGCATACTAGGTTATGGTGGTGCTAACGATAGTGCGCCTTGGCAACTAGAAGCCAGCAGTGCAGTGTTTTTATCTAGGCATTGGGCTGTCGGTGCAGAGTACCGCCAAAAATCCAACAACCTTGGGCTTGGTGAATCAGATTGGAAAGATGTATTTGTCGCTTGGATCCCGAATAAGTCAGTGAGTGTTACGGCGGCATGGCTAGACCTTGGAAAAATCGCAGGGCAACCTTCTCAAACGGGTTGGTATCTATCTGTTACGGGGTACTTTTAAATGAAATGGCTTCCACTAACGGCAATCTTGCTTTTCCTCGTGGCGTGTAGTGCTTCAACCCCACAAACCTCCCTGTATGAGCAAATAGGTGGAAGCGTTGGCGCAGAAAAGCTAGTAGATGCGTTTATTAAACAGATTGGCAATGACGACGTTATTTTACCGTATTTTAGAGAGTCCAATGTTAGGCACTTTCGTGAAGGGTTTATCACTCACCTATGCGATACCTTAGATGGCCCTTGTGATTATGAAGGTGATAGCATGGTGCAGATCCACACTGGCATGGCTATTAGTGAGTCTGACTTTAATCGGGTGGTTGATCTCTTGATCAACGCAATGAATGAGGTTGGGATTGCTCACTCTGTACAAAATCAAGTTTTGGCACGCTTAGCACCGATGCGAAGTGAGGTCATCAAATTGTAGTCTCGATAGCAAAAGCGTGTAGGAAAATCTGTTTCTATGTTGTTATTTTGTATTAAAGGTTTCAACCTGATTGAGTAAAGAAAAAGCTGAATTTTATTGCTTAGTCCTGTAATCTAATAGCCAAATTATCTTAAATTTCGTCACGGTTTTAGAGACAAATAAATACCAAAATGAGTTACAACTCAAACCGTGCTGCTTAAAAAGAGAGCCAAGTTGAAAAAAGTTATCACATTTGGAACCTTTGATGTATTCCACGTTGGTCATGTTAATATTTTAGAACGAGCGAAAGCACTGGGTGATTATCTCATTGTGGGGATTTCATCAGATGAGCTTAACTTTGCGAAAAAAGGTAGAAATCCAATATACTCAATTGCAGATCGTCTAAAGATCATTAGCTCATTGCAATTTGTCGATGAGGTGTTTGTGGAGGAATCTCTGGAGCTAAAAGCGCAATATATCAAAGACTTTGATGCGGATGTTCTGGTGATGGGTGATGATTGGAAAGACAAGTTCGATATATATAAAGATATCTGTGATGTGGTTTATTTAGAGCGCACTCCATCAATTTCAACAACGGAAATAATAGAGGTCGTACGCAGACCCGAAGGAAAGTAATAGCATGAAGCACGTGGTCGATAGGGAATGGCTCTTTGCAAACCTTGGCAAAGTGAAAGTATTGGATGCTGGTATTGTGAAACCGGGTCAGTCAGGCCCTTATAATGCCCCAGCAATCATTCAAGGCGCGCTGCGTTTTGATATTAGTGGTACGCTAGCTAATCCCCATGCTAAAACACCCAATATGTGCTGTAGTCCTGCTCAATTTCAAGCAGAAATGCGGCAGCTTGGTATCAACCAACATGATGTGTTAGTCGCTTACGATGATAAGGGCATGTTTAGCGCTGCCAGAGCTTGGTATATGCTCAAAATGATGGGTCATAAACAAGTCTATGTACTGGATGGCGGATTACCTGCTTGGTGTGAAAAACAATATCCTTTGAGTCAAGCATACGCACAAGCCCAACAAGCAGGAAACTTTGTCGCTGCATATGATGAAACAGCATTTGTTGATAAAGCCGCTGTGCTTAGTAATATTGACGCTGAACTGAGTTATCTATTTGATGCTAGAGGTGCAAAGCGCTTTACTGGTGAAGAGCAAGAACCTCGTGCAGATATGCGCAGCGGTCATGTGCCAAAAAGTAAAAACCTGCCATACACGAGTTTGTTAAATGCCGATGGCCGTTTTAAACCACTCACTGAGCTTGAAGTGCTATACAACGACTTATCAAAGGATAAAACTAAGCCTCTGATATTCTCTTGTGGCTCAGGTGTTACAGCTTGTATTTTAGCGCTGGTGGCTGACGAGCTAGGTTATAAACAGTTGACGGTATATGACGGCTCGTGGAGTGAATGGGGCGCTGATCCCGATGTGCCCGTTGAGACGAGTTATACCACTATTTAATGTGAAAAAGGTGCCATTGGCACCTTTTTCATTTGCGAAGCGAGCTATCTCCCCGCTTCAAAATAGCTCACTTATGATAAGCAAGGCAAGCTTCAACTTCATGCTTTGAACCTAAGATAACACCAACGCGTTGGTGTATTTCCTCAGGTTGAATATCCAAAATGCGTTCACGACCAGTGTGGGCAATACCGCCTGCTTGCTCGACAAGCATCGCCATTGGATTGGCTTCGTAAAGTAGGCGAAGTTTAAACGGTTTGTTTGGATCTTTACGATCTTCTGGGTAAGTGAATAGTCCGCCACGACATAATACGCGGTGAACATCGCCAACCATTGCTGCTATCCAGCGCATATTGAAGTTTTTACCACGCGGCCCGGTTTCACCTTCAAGTAGATCGGCAATGTAGTTTTGCATTGCTGGGGTCCAATGGCGTTGGTTTGAAGCGTTAATGGCAAACTCTTTCGTGTCTTCAGGAATGGCAGCAAAGTCTTGCGTGAGTAGGAAGCTACCGTGTGTTTTGTCCAGCGTAAACAAGCGAGTTCCCTTGCCTGTTGATAGCGCTAACATGGTTGATGGGCCATATAACACATAGCCCGCTGCTACTTGTTTATGACCCGGCTGCATAAAGATCGCAGGATCGCTAGGATCTGAACCTTCAGGGGCTTCCATTATAGAGAAAATAGTACCAACTAGTGAATTAATGTCGGTATTGGATGAACCATCTAACGGATCGAAAGCGACAATATAGTTCGCTTTTGGATTGCCGGCGACGGTGTAATCTTCTTCTTCAGAAGCGATAGCTTTGACATAGCCAGATTCAAGCAAAATATCTTTCAATAGCTGGTTTGAAAGTACATCGAGCTTCTTTTGCGTTTCACCTTGAATGTTCTCATCTAAGGTTGAACCTAATACACCTGAAAGTGCACCTTGGCCAACACGGAACGATATTTCTTTACATGCCGCGAGAATGGTTCGGATTAGAGAAACCAACTCACGAGAACAACCATCTTCAATTAACACCGGAGGGAGTCTACGCATTTTTTAAATCCTGATCACCTTGTGTTTATGGCAATAAATAGTGTGAGAGGTGCCATAAACTGCGCTGTAATTCGTCTTGAAAGGCTGTAAATTGTATACGATTTCATATACAACTGGGGTTAAGCCTCAAAACCATAAATAACAAAGAGCAGCCATGAGAAAAATAACGTGCTTTACTCAAACTGTAACCACTTTGCTACTGTGTATGATAACCCAAGCACACGCAGCAATTAAGTCTATTGATGAATTTACTGCCAGTTTTAATCATCATCCCGGTTTTTATGCCTTCTATAGCGATGATTCGAGCGGCAAACTTTACTTAGATATCGACAAACTAGACGCTCCTTTCTTGTTACAGCATAGTTTACCTTATGGTGTGGGTTCGAATGATATCGGCTTAGACCGTGGCCAGTTAGGCGGTACGCACTTAGTTCAATTTGAGCGTTTTGGTAATAAGGTAATGCTGCGCGCTATAAACACTTATTATCGCGCAAGTGCGAATAATATGGCAGAAAAGCAAAGCGTTAAAGAGGCTTTTGCTTCAAGCATTCTACACGGGTTCAGTGTGGTTGCAGAAGATAAAGACAGTGTGCTAATTGACTACACGCCTTATCTACTCAGCGACGTGCATGGCGTGTCTCGCACGTTGGCAAATCGTAATCAAGGTAGTTTTAGCTTAGACTCAAGCCGCAGCGCTGTGTTTATGTCGCGTTCAAAGGCATTTGTTAAAAACACAGAACTGGAAGCCGTGTTGACATTCAAAGGCACAAAGCCTGGTGAATATGTACGCCAGGTGAGTGCGGAACCTTATACGCTAACAGTACATCAGCACCATTCTTTAATTGAGCTGCCTGACGATAACTACCAGCCACGTGCGTTTCATCCGCAATCGGGTTATTGGAGTATCGAGCATAAGGATTACTCTGCAGCGCTTGGACAGTCAATGTTTGTGCGTTACATTCCTCGCCACCGCTTAAAGAAAAAAGACCCAACTGCACAAGTCTCGGAGGCCGTAGAGCCAATTATTTACTATCTTGATCCTGGTGTACCTGAGCCTGTCAAAACTGCATTACTTGATGGTGCCAAATGGTGGGACCAAGCATTTGAGGCAGCAGGCTATAAAAATGCGTTTCAAGTCAAAGTACTCCCTGAAAATGCCGATCCTATGGATATTCGCTACAACGTGATCCAATGGGTGCATCGCGCGACTCGAGGGTGGTCATACGGCGCGTCGGTGATAGACCCGCGTACCGGTGAAATTTTAAAAGGTCACGTGACGCTAGGCTCGCTGCGTGTCCGTCAAGATATTCTTATTGCCGAAGCACTTTCTGCGCCATTTGTTGAGGGTAATGAAGTGACTGAGCGACTTCATGCTATGGCGCTAGACCGTATTCGTCAGTTGAGTGCACATGAAATTGGCCACACGTTGGGCATTGCACACAACTTCTCAGCGTCGGTAAAGGATCGCGCGTCAGTCATGGACTATCCACATCCACTAGTAGGATTTGAAAATGGCCAACTTGATATTACCAAGGGCTACGCAAAAGGCATGGGCGCGTGGGATACGCAAGTGATTAAATATGGTTATAGTGATTTCGGTGACGTTGATGAAGCCACTGAGCTTGCAGCTATTCTCGCTGAAAATAAGGCGCAAGGGCTTGAGTTTATCTCTGATTCAGACGCCAGAGCACAGGGCGGAGCGCATCCAACGGCGCACCTTTGGGATAATGGGGCAGATCCCGCAGCCGAATTACTGCGTGTGCTGGATGTCCGCAAGCAGGCGTTGAATAGCTTTGGTATTCACAGTATTCAAAAAGGAGTTGCTCTGTCGCAGCTAGAGGAGAAGCTGGTCCCACTGTATCTTTTCCACCGTTACCAAGTTGAAGCCGCAGTAAAACTGATTGGTGGCGTGGACTATGACTATGAAGTCCGTGGTGACGAGGTGATAAAAGGCGCGAAAGTCGTGGCTAAAGAGGTACAGCAAAATGCAGCCAATGCGCTTTTGAGTACGCTCTCACCTGCGGCGTTGACTATTCCTGACTCTATTTTGGCGTTAATACCTCCTAAGGCTTACGGTGAGTATAAAACTCGCGAAAGTATCAAGGGGAGAACAGGGCTAACTCTAGATGCGATGGCATTACCAGAAGTTGCCGCACTCCATAGCCTTGACTTGCTGCTTAATCCACAGCGATTAAATCGTCTCGCACAGCAGCATGCACGTGATACTCAATATTTTGGTACTCAAGCACTTTTAGAGGCTTTATATCAGCAGGTATTTGCTCAATCAGGCAGCAAAGGTATGGCTCAAAAGCTACAGCAACGAGTGCAATACCTAAGTGCAACCAAGCTTGTAAAACTGAGTAACAACGATAAAGTCGCACCTGAAGTGCAAGCGCAGTTAAAGTTTTATTTAGCAAAAGTTGCGAAAGACTTTAATCAGTCCTCGGTATTTAGCGATGTTGCTTTTGATCAAGCGTTTAAACATATGCTCGCACAGCAAATCAATCACTACTTAGATTCGGGAGAGTGGCCTGAAAGCTTTAAGGCGCTTGAAATGCCGCCAGGCTCACCAATCTAGCCTTTAAAGCAAAGCTGAAAAAAGGGCGCTCGAGTGAGCGCCCTTTTTAGTTATAATTAACTAAAGCAACTTTCTCTTATTAGCTGCTTAATTATATCCTGACTTGGCTGGATTTTTTCCATTGCTAAAAACTCGTTGGGTTGGTGTGCTTGATTAATTGAACCTGGTCCCATAACGATAGTTTCGCAGCCTAGCTGCTGTAGAAATGGAGCTTCGGTGCAATAGTTTACCGCAATTGCTTGTTGTCCTGACAGGCGCTCAGCCATTTTCACTAAAGCAGAATCCGTTGAGCCGGTAAAAGCCGGAATGGGCTCGTGCATATCTATAACCGAGACACTATTTGGATAATGTGTATTGATGGGGGCCACCGCTGCCGTAAGCATGGCTTGTAGTTCCTTGATACTCAGGCCAGGCAAAGGACGCATATCAATATGTAGTTCACAACAGCCACAAATACGGTTGGCATTGTCGCCGCCATGAATGTGTCCGAGGTTTAAAGTTGGGTAAGGAATAGCAAAATGTGGAGTTGAATATTTATTCTTTAATTCTTCTCTTAACTTTAATAAATTTGCAATCACCTGGTGCATGATTTCAATGGCATTTAAGCCGCGCTCTGGATCTGAGCTATGGCCTGAACGACCAACGATACGGATGGCGGTCGTCATATGCCCTTTGTGGGTAAATACCGGCACCATATCAGTGGGTTCACCAATAATACAGCGCGCCGGTTTCAAGCTTGGATGTTTCGCAATTTCCTGAGCACCAGCCATGGTGGTTTCTTCATCGGCGGTGGCTAAAATCATGATAGGAGCATTTTGCTGTAATTCATCAAGCTCTGAGATTGCATTCAATACGAAAGCAAAAAAACCTTTCATATCAATGCTTCCAAGACCATATAATTTATTATCTTGCGCGCTTAATTTAAAAGGATCGAATTGCCAGCGGCTATCGTCGAAGGGAACGGTATCCGTGTGGCCAGCCAGCATTAACCCACCATCGCCACTGCCTCGTCTTGCAATTAGATTATATTTTCCTTTTGCATGTTCAAGCTCTGTTACTTCGACGGTAAACCCTAACGTTTCGCACCACTGTGCGAGTAGCTGGATCACATTCTGATTACTCATGTTGAGACTTTCTTCTAATGCACTGATAGATGGCGCGGCGATCAGTTGCTGATACATTTCCATAAAAGCGGGCAATTTCATAAAAATTCCTAAAATACTTATTCAAAGTTCTTGCATAAAAATATAAAGATGTTTAGAGTGAATATCAATTCACTTTTTTAGCATAAATATATTTTGGAGCAGCAATGCGACGATTTGACTTCAACAATTAGCAGAACCAATCCTAATCAAACTTTTTTTAATCTTGAGAACACTATGTTGAAAGTATCTATAATCGGAGCGAGCGGCTACAGTGGCGCTGAGCTTGCTAAGCTGGTTGCCAAGCATCCTGCCTTCACACTTGCGCATTGCTTTGTATCTGAGCAAAGCTTAGACAAACACAAATTCATCAGCGATTTATATCCAGAATATTCGGGCTTGCTAGATATTGAGCTGCAACCCTTAAATGAGCAAGCTTTTTCGTTGATAGAGCAATCATCGGACTATGTGTGTTTATGCACGGATCACAAAGTTAGCGTAGAACTTGCACCGGTATTTTTACAGATGGGCAAACGGGTTTTTGACCTATCTGGAGGTTACCGTTTATCTAGCAATGAAGACTACGAAACTTACTACGGTTTTTCTCACCCACATCAAGACTGGTTAGCGCAAGCGCAATACGGGTTAGCTGAATGGTATGGCGATGCTATTAAAACGGCAAAGTTAGTGGCGGTCGCGGGCTGCTATCCGACTGCGGCACTCAATGCACTCAAGCCATTACAACAAGCTGATTTGATAACAGAGCAACCAGTTATCATCAATGCTGTTTCTGGCGTGACTGGCGCGGGTAGAAAAGCGAATGTCGCCACACTCTTTTGCGAAGTATCTCTTGCACCATACGGTTTGTTTACGCACAGACATAGTCCAGAAATAGAAAAATATCTTGAACACCCGGTGTTGTTTACACCGCATTTAGGGAACTTTAAACGTGGTATCTTAGAAACAATCTACGTCACCCTGAAAGAAAATGTCACGCCAAATCAAGTCGATGCTGCTTATCAGGTGCTTGCCGATGAGCCGTTGATCAGATTAAAGGGGAGTCAACTCCCATCAATTAAAGCCGTTGAAAATCAGCCTTTTGTTGATATTGGCTGGCAGCAAAAGGGCAATCAACTGATCGTGGTTGTCGCGATTGATAACTTGCTTAAAGGGGCAGCAGGCCAAGCATTACAGTGTATGAACTTGGCGGCGGGACTTGAGCATTATCAAGGTTTAGGAGTAGTAGCATGAGTAAGCAAACTTGGGTGATTAAACTAGGTGGTGCGGTGTTGAATCAAGAGGGGGCAGCACAAGCATTGTTTTCAGCTATCAAGCAAATTCAACAGGATGCACCACACAAGCAGTTTGTGATTGTTCATGGTGGTGGGGCGCTAGTTGATAAGTGGTTGAGTGATGCCGGTTTTGCTACTGCAAAACATCAAGGACTGCGGATCAGTCCGCAAGAGCAAATGCCGTATATTGTTGGTGCACTTGCAGGCTGTGCCAACAAGCAACTGATGGCGGACGCCATTACCGCCATGCTCAAGCCCGTTGGACTGTGTTTGTATGATGCAGGGTTTAGCACAACTCAAAAGCTTAAAGCGCTTGGTCGCGTAGGTAGCTGTGAAGCAAGCGAAGGCGGTATGCTTGAAGCGGTGTTGGAGTTTGACAGATTGCCTGTTGTCAGTTCAGTTGGTATTGGCGCTGACGGCCATTTATACAACGTGAATGCGGATGAAGCAGCGGCTGCTATCGCCAGTAAACTTGGTGCAGAACTTATTTTTATGACTGATGTTGAGGCGGTACTTGATGGCGATAAACAGCCATTAAATCAACTTAACGCGGAACAGATCTCAACGTTAATCGCGCAAAAGGTCATTGTGGGCGGGATGGAGGTCAAAGTTAAGACCAGTCTTCACGCTGCCCAACACTTACGACGAGGGGTGTACATCTCTAGCTGGCAAAAGCCAGAAAATTTAATTGCGTTGCTCAATGGTGAGCACGTAGGTACACAAATTCTGCCGTAGGAAAACACCATGACTAAGCATTTTTTAACTGGTTTGGAATTAGACCAAACTAAAGTTTTGAACTTATTAAAGCTTGCAAAAAATATTAAAAATCAACCGCAAGAATATAACCAAGCCTTAGCTGGCAAGTCGATAGTCACGCTATTTGAAAAGCCGAGCTTAAGAACAAGGCTGTCGTTTGATATCGGTATCCATAGATTAGGCGGCCATGCTGTGTATTTAGATCAGCAAAATGGCGCAATGGGGGCGCGTGAATCTGTCAAAGATTTTGCGCTTAATATTTCTACTTGGGCCGATGGCCTTGTGGCTCGCGTAAATCACCATAGTACGCTTGAAACGCTCGCTGAGTTTTCGTCGGTGCCTGTTGTGAATAGTCTATGTGATTTATATCACCCTTGCCAAGCGTTGGCTGATTTTCTCACTTTATTTGAAACCTATGACGATGTCAGTCAGATCAAAATCGCTTATCTCGGTGAAGGCAACAACGTAACACATTCATTAATGTTGCTTGCGGCTACACTAGGCACTGATTTTGTGGCGGTTTGCCCTAAAGGCCACTCTCCAGATGCACAAATTGTTAAGCAAGCTGAGCAAATTGCTGCGGTAAATGGTGCCTCGGTTCTGGTCAGCGATCGGGTAGAGGCGGCGGCTGGCGCTAATGTGCTCTACGCTGATACTTGGGTTTCGATGGGGAATAAAACGCCAATTGAGCAGGTGAAAGACACCTTTATGCCATATCAAATCAACCAACAATTGGTTGAAGCGTGTGGCGCACAAACCATTTTGCACTGCCAGCCAGCACATCGTGAGTTTGAAATTACTTCCGAAGTGATGGATGGGCCAAAGTCAAAAATTATTCAACAAGCTGAAAACCGCATGCATGCCCAAAACGCATTGCTGGTATCGCTGTTAAACAAAGATTACGTTTGAGGTTAAAGAACATGAGCAAGATTAAAAAAGTGGTACTGGCTTACTCTGGTGGATTAGATACATCAGCGATTGTACCATGGTTAAAAGAGAACTATGGCTGCGAAGTTGTCGCCTTTGTTGCCGATGTAGGTCAAGGTGAAGAAGAACTGGTTGGGGTTGAAGAAAAGGCAATCGCATCAGGTGCCTCTGAGTGCCATATCGTCGACTTAAAAGAAGAAATGGTTAGCGACTACATTTATCCAACCCTTAAAACAGGCGCTATCTATGAAGGAACATATTTACTGGGCACTTCAATGGCGCGTCCTATTATCGCCAAAGCACAAGTTGAAATCGCTCGTAAAGTTGGCGCGGATGCACTTTCTCATGGTTGTACAGGCAAGGGAAATGATCAGGTGCGTTTTGAATCTTGCTTCTCAGCGCTTGCGCCTGATCTTAAAGTGATCGCACCATGGCGTGAATGGTCACTATCAAGTCGTGAATCGCTGCTTGACTATTTGGCCGAGCGTAATATCCCTTGTGCAGCCTCTGCCACCAAAATTTATAGCCGTGATGCCAATGCTTGGCATATTTCTCACGAAGGTGGAGAATTAGAAGATCCATGGAATGAGCCAAGCGATCAGGTTTGGACCATGACTAATTCTCCAGAAGCCGCACCGGATCAGCCTGAATATGTATCTGTATTAATCGAAAAGGGTGAAATCACAGGTGTTAACGGTGAGCGTTACAGTCCTTATCAGTGTCTAGTTAAGTTAAACGAGATTGCAGCGCAGCACGGTGTTGGTCGTGTCGATATCGTGGAAAACCGCCTAGTCGGCATGAAATCTCGTGGCTGTTATGAAACGCCAGGTGGCACTGTGATGATGGCTGCATTACAAGCGATTGATGAGCTGATCTTAGACAAATCTTGTCGTAAATGGAAAACCGCGCTTAGTGAAGAGTTTGCACAGTTAGTTTATGACGGTCGCTGGTTTACTCCGCTGAAGGATTCAATTCTAGCTGCCGCAGAGTCTTTCGCACAGCAGGCAACTGGCGAGGTGGTACTTAAGCTTTATAAGGGCCATGTGCATGCAGTGCAAAAGCAATCAATCAATAGCTTATACAGCGAAGATTTTGCCACATTTGGTGAAGATGACGTATATGACCAATCTCATGCGGAGGGATTCATTCGTCTATTCTCACTATCTAGCCGGATAGCGGCGTTAAACAAGCAAAAGCAATCTTAAGGTAGGAGAGCGAGATGGCATTATGGGGCGGCCGTTTTTCATCAGGTCCTGATGAGGCATTTAAGCAATTTAATGATTCTCTGCCATTTGATTATCAATTGGCAGAGCAAGATATTGTTGGCTCTATCGCTTGGGCGGGTGCGCTAAAGCAAGTAGATGTATTAACTGAAAGCGAACATCAGCAGATCATTTCAGCGCTGAAACAGCTTTTAGAAGAAGTGATTGCAGATCCGCGTAGTGTAGCAACCGCGGGACATGAGGATATTCATTCTTATGTTGAAGCTAAACTTATCGACAAAGTGGGTGATTTAGGTAAAAAGCTGCACACAGGTCGAAGTCGTAACGACCAAGTAGCCACAGACTTTAGACTGTGGAGCCGGAAAACGGCGCAACAACTGCTTGTGGCACTGGGTTCACTAAAGCAAGCTTTGGTTACACTTGCAGAGCAGGAGCTTGGTACTATTTTGCCAGGCTATACCCATTTACAGCGTGCTCAGCCAGTACTCTTTAGTCATTGGTGTATGGCTTACGTTGAGATGATTGAGCGTGATGAATCGCGTTTAAATGATGCGCTTGAAAGGTTAAATGTGTGTCCACTTGGCTCTGGTGCACTGGCGGGGACTGCTTATCCTATCGACCGTGAAGCGTTGGCTGTCAATCTTGGCTTTAGAGAAGCCTCTCGTAATAGTTTAGATGCGGTCTCTGATCGTGACTTTGTGGTTGAGCTACTCAGTTGTGCGTCTATTTCTATGATGCATTTATCTCGCTTTGCTGAAGATTTGATCTTTTACAATTCTGGTGAGTCTGGCTTTATTGATCTGGCTGATAGCGTGACGTCCGGCTCATCCTTGATGCCACAGAAAAAAAATCCTGATGCCTTAGAGCTTATCCGCGGCAAAACAGGCCGAGTTTTTGGCGCCTTTAGCGGCATGATGATGACGCTTAAAGCTTTGCCTTTGGCCTATAACAAAGACATGCAGGAAGACAAAGAAGGCCTATTTGATGCCATGCCAACTTGGCTTGCATGTATTCATATGGCTGAAGCATGTGTTAAAGGAATTAAGGTTAATAGTGATAAAACGTTAGCGGCTGCAAAAGGTGGTCACGCCAATGCGACAGAGCTTGCGGATTATCTCGTTGCTAAGGGAATTCCGTTTCGGGAAGGCCACCACATCGTCGGTGAATTAGTGCAGTTGGCTATTAGTAAGGGGCAAAACCTCGAGGATCTGAGTTTAGAAGAATTCCAGCAAGTCAGCGCTGTAATTGCAGAAGATGTTTACCCTGTACTCGAAATTGATGCTTGTATTGCCGCTCGTAAAGCATTAGGCGGCACCTCATTGCCACAAGTAACCAATGCCATTAAAACAGCAAAAAAAAAGCAAAAAATTCTAGTACGTGATGCCAATTTAGACGATGTTGAAGCCATTGCTGGACTGATCCAATATTGGGCCAAAGTAGGTGAGAACCTACCGCGAGCGAAGAGTGACATGATCCATAGTATCAATGAGTTTGCGGTGACTGAGGTCGATGGCAAAGTGACCGGGTGTGCATCTTTGTATATTTACGACACTGGGCTTGCTGAAATTCGCTCTTTGGGTGTAAATCCCGAGAGCGAAATAAAGGGACAAGGGCAACTTTTAGTCGAGCATTTGCTGGTGAAAGCCAAAAAATTGGCACTCAATCGTATTATTGTGCTAACTAGAGTGCCGGGCTTCTTTACGAAACAAGGTTTTAACAACTGTACCAAGGATAGCTTGCCTGAAAAAGTGATGAAAGACTGTGAGTTGTGCTTGCGCAAGGATAACTGTGATGAAATTGCGATGGATTTCATTATAAAACAAACGTCTAGCTTAAGTATTCCGTGTAAATTTGTGGCTTAACATCAAGCTTTCTTAAAACAAAAAGAGCGCTAACAAGCGCTCTTTTTGTATGTAATTCAACCGATTGAATTTTTTAAATAAATATTGGCATATCCTGTGCTTGATTAATTCCGATAATTTTATGTGGTTCATTTTTGGGAACCTGATTTCGTATGTAAATTTTGAGGGAAATTTCATGATAAAAACAATCCTAGCGAGAAAAAATCAAGCTAAAACAGCTGGTCAAACAAAGTCGCTTTCTGATAAGGTAATTCAATCTGGAAGTAAACTTGAGATGGTATCTGGCGCACGTGGAAGTGTAATTACTCCGCCTGGGTCTAAAGAGCCGTACTAATGATTAATGTTAATTTATGACTTTTTTGGTATGAGTATAGGAGCCCTTGTAATATGGGGCTTCTTGATGGCTTCACTGTTACATCTATTTTTTTATATACTAAAAGTCCAGAAAAATTTACAGCTACTCTCTGCTTCTACTCTGTTATTTACCTCCTACTTTGTAAGTGATTTTATCGTTGTTTCTGATAGCTATAACACAGCTATTCACGGCATATTCGCTTTGTTTGATCTCTTTACTTTATTAGCTCTTTTTCTTGTCAGTTATGTCTTTTTTAAAGATGAAAAGCTTGAGGTCGGCGTTTTATATACTATGGTAGGTTTGGCTATTAATACAGTTATGTTCTTCTTTATGTATATTGATACATATATTTATGAAAATGTAACGCGCTGGCTGTTATGGTATTTGTACTCATATTTAGTGATTTCTATAGACTTTATTATGGTTACTTCTCTATTAGTCAATAAAGATTGGTTAGGTATTAAATGGGCTATAAGTAAGGTGAGAGCTAGGGTAGCTTGAAAATTTAGTCGGTTTAAACAGTGATTTTTACTTACTTATCAGTATTTTGTGCTCGTTTTTCTGTTTTTTGTGCTTGCAGGTTATATACTATCGGAATGTATATAACCGATTGGTTTTTAATTGTCGTTTTGCTTATTCCTAAGGATTTCCTTGGATTATACGCCATAATAATAGAGCGGCGATGGCCGCTCGTTAAAATTGATATTCCACGCTCAACGTGAGTGCTGCGTGGCTTTCGTCTTCTTCCTGAGACTTATCTTGCCATGCTTTTACGCCAATTTTAGCAAGCGCGCCAAATACACCTTGTTGGTAACCAAGCTCGAGCTGGTTTCGTTCAACGTCTAATGTGTCAAATTCAACTCGTTTCAGTTTGGCAAAAGCACCAACGCCACCTGTGCTGAAGTAATCTAACGCGAAAGTGAGGTTTTTAGCGTCCAACCCCGAGCTTGCTCCAAGCCAGAGATCGCGCTCGCTGTAGTTCGCTGAATCCACTGTATTGTCTCTTGGGCAAAGCGCGAGCTTTAGCTCGTCTTTACAATCAATGCTTGTATCTGAATATTCAATAAAGCTCTTGAGACGATAGTCTTTACCACCCCAGTAGCTTTCAATACCTAGGGTGTACATCGGATTGCTTGGTAATGCACCACTGTCATTATTACCTGCAAACTCACCGTATAAAGCGAGCGGTTGATTAGCTATCCGAGTGGAGTATTTGAAGTCAACGCTGGTGAGGCGTTGCGTTTGCTTTTCGCTTTCAAGATTTTGTTGTTGATAAACAAAGTCACTGGATGTTGTACTAAAGCCAAGTTCTAAACCTTGAATCGGAAAAGCGGCCGCTCTAAACCCCCAAAAATCGCCATCCTTTTTATTGGCTATATTCGGGCGTTGCTTTGCCATAATGGCTGTTACTTGCCAAGGACCAACGAAAGAGAAAAAGCTCGGTCCAATATAGTTGTTATTGGCACGACTTAAACGAATCGCCTTCATGGGGGCTGCGTTGTTTGAAAGCATCAGCGCATTTTCGTTGCTCGGTCCCCACCAGTAACTCAGTCGCTCAGCGCTGAGAGACCAATTACCAAACAACACTGCAAGGTGACTGCCGTGGTGATTAACGTATTTTCCATCTTGGCTTTCATCTGCGTAGTTAACTGCAACTTTAGCGCTAACAGCACTACCTGTAATAACGCCATAAGTACGCAGGCCTGAACGTTCATTTTGACGATCACCAAAGCCTGTGGAGCGCTCTTCAGCACCATTAAAATGTGCTTTTACGCTACTATATCTTTCTCTTTTTGCTTGTTTTAGCGCATGGCGTAAATGTGCCAATGCAAAACTTGCGGTTTCAGAGAGGTTTCTGTCATCAATAGCGGCAAGGTCATTAACAATACCGCTCCACAACAGGGGATACTGATTAACTGGGCGATTTATCACACCTTCTGCAACCAGTAAATCTATGCTGTGCTTAAGCTCACTTTGCGACACCTCTATCCAAGGTGATGCATGCGCATAAGTACCAACCAATACGGCTAGGGATAATAGGCACTTTTTCATCCGTGTAGTTTTTCCTCTAAAGCTTGGGCAACCAGTGGGTGAACAAATTCACTGACATTACCTTTATGAAGTGCAACTTCTTTTACTAAAGTTGATGAGATAAATGAATTCTTTTCAGATGGCGTTAAAAATACGCTTTCCAAATCGGGATGTAAACGGCGATTCATATTGGCCAGCTGGAACTCATAGTCAAAATCAGACACAGCTCGAATGCCGCGGATCAGCACGTTGGCTTTTTGCTCTTTCGCTAAATCAACTAACAATCCTGAAAACCCAATCACCTTTACATTTTTATGTGACTTTAAAATTTCTTCAGCCAAAGCAACACGTTGCTCTAGTGAGAAACAAGGCTGTTTATTTGGGTTGTGGGCAATTGCCAAGATCACGGTATCAAACATTTTTGCTGCACGTTTGATTAAGTCTTCATGTCCATTAGTAAGGGGATCAAATGTGCCAGGGTAGAGGGCGATGACTTTCATAAGCGTAACTATGTTGAATTTTTTTGTATGGTAACAAGGTTTTTTTGAAAAAACACTGGTCAGCTTTGTCGGATCTAAGCTTATCTAGAGTTAAAATTAGTGCTATTTTTTCATATGGAGCGCGAAATAACCTAGCAACCCTAGCAATAGCGCGACCACATTATCAACAAAGATAGAGAATCGTAATGAATACCAAGGAAAAAATAATACGTACCAGCATCGCGTTATTTAATTTGCATGGAGAGCGCGCGATTACGACAAACCATATAGCGTCCAGTTTGGGGATTAGCCCTGGCAATTTGTACTATCATTTTAAAAATAAAGAAGACATCATTCGGCAAATATTCGCGCTTTATAGTGAGCATTTAAATACACACTTTAAGCCACTGGAGCAGCATAACGAACCGCTTGAGCAGCTAACTCAATATTTAGACTCCTTGTTCGACCTGATGTGGCGTTATCACTTTTTCTACGACAACCTGACAGACATCTTGGCTCGTGATGATGAATTGAAGAAAAACTACATTGCTTTTCAGTCACGCTTACTCGAGCAAGTAAAAGCTGTAGTAATTGGCCTAAGAGATACGGGCGTGATCACCATAGATGATGACGATGCAAAGGAGCTCGCCCATATGTTGAAGATGACCGTTAGCTTTTGGACTCCCTATGTTAAAGCCAGAAGAATGACGGGCGTACTTGAGCAGCAGGATATATACAATGGCATTGTTAAAGTACTGATGATTTTTAAACCTTACGCGACGCCTATGAGCGCACCAAAGATGGCACAACTTCAGCAGCATTATCAAGCACTAGCAGAGGCGAGCTTACCGAGTATTGCTTAGCCTTAAATAATTAAGCGAGCCTTTTACCTTGGCGAACACGGGCAAAAGGCTTTGTAGAGCATAAAGGGAAAAGGTTTGTTTATTTCCTAATCGGCTCTGAGTTTGATATACTCGCGCGCCCGAACTGTCCTCGGTCAGTGTGCGCCACGATAAAGTCCGCTTAGGTCAAATCAGTGCGTCATCGCAACCGATAATCGATCTGTAGTAGAGTGACTTTTATGCTTAAATTTATCGTCAAATTACATCCCGAAATTGCTATTAAGAGCAAATCTGTCCGTAAGCGTTTTACCAAAGTATTAGAGAAAAACATCAAAATGCTGTTGGTTCGCGTTGACGAAAACGTAAAAGTTAAAAATAACTGGGACAATATCTCAGTGACGAGCGAGTTAAGTGACGAGAAAACCCGTCTTGGTCTGATCGACCATCTTAAACGCACGCCAGGTATTGTGCAGTTTATTGAGGTGCAAGAAACACAGTTCGATACGCTTGATGATATCTACCAACAAACGATTGCTTTGGTTGAGCCATTGATCAAGGGCAAAACGTTTTGCGTGCGTGTAAAGCGCCAAGGTAAGCATGAGTTTACTTCAAGCGATGTGGAGCGTTATGTTGGTGGCGGTTTAAACCAAAATGTAGAGGGTGCCAGCGTAAGACTGAAAAAACCTGATGTGACAGTTAAAATCGAAGTCAAAGACAATAAAGCGTATATCGTTCGTCACCAGCACTTTGGTCTAGGTGGCTTCCCATTACCAACTCAAGAAGATGTGCTGTCTTTGGTTTCTGGCGGGTTCGACTCGGGTGTTGCAACTTATCAAATGATGAGAAAAGGCGCGCGTACGCACTTTTTGTTCTTTAACTTAGGTGGTGCAGCCCACGAAATTGGCGTTAAGCAAGTGAGCCACTACTTGTGGAAACAATTTAGCTCTACTCACAAAGTTAAATTTATCACGATTGACTTTGAGCCAGTTGTTGCAGAAATTCTTGAGAATATCGAAAGCGGACAAATGGGCGTGGTACTAAAGCGCATGATGATGCGTGCAGGTGCTGTGGTCGCCGAGCGTTTAGGGATCCCTGCACTGGTAACTGGTGAAAGTATTGGTCAGGTATCAAGCCAAACCTTGGCTAACCTTAACGTGATCGACCGTGTTACAGAGATGCTGATATTACGACCGCTTATTCAACACGATAAAGAAGAAATCATTCGTATTGCCAGAGCGATTGGCACCAACGAAATGGCAGAAGCAATGCCTGAATATTGTGGTGTGATCTCTCAAAAACCAACGGTAAAAGCACAGCTTCACAAGATATTAGCTGAAGAAGAAAAGTTTGACTTTGATGTGTTGAATACAGTTGTGGCTAACGCGACGGTTAAAGATATTCGTGACATCGAAGCTGAAGCAAAAGAAGAAGTGAAAGAAGCGGAATCGGTAAGTGAATTACCAGACAACGCGGTGGTACTAGATATTCGTTCTCCAGAAGAGGAAGATGCCAACCCTCTTGAACTAGATGGTGCACAAGTGATCCACTTACCTTTCTTTAGATTAGCTACTAAGTTTGGCGATTTACCACAGGACAAAGAATACTACTTGTACTGTTCGAAAGGCGTAATGAGCCAGTTACAAGCGCTTATTCTGCATGAAAATGGCTATGCTAACGTCAAGGTGTACCGTCCTTAAAAAAGCGTGCTAACAAGCGTTGGGTGAGGCTTTAGGATTTACCCAACGTACATTTTGTGGGGAGGTAAGAGGTTGTTTGTTTATCCCCGTTTATTTACTAGGTATTTTGTAGCTGCCCTCCACAGTTAGTATCAAAGTGCATCCATGTGTTCCTCATTCATTCTTTTGAAACGACGCGATCGAGCGAGCCAAGAAAACGTCGCCCCGACATCATACTGAATCCTAAAACAAAAAAACTGATAGGAAAGCAACCGGCATCCCGCCAACACATTGCATATAGGCTTATGCTTCTTGGGTGTGATGAAAGGGGAATTATACCAGTTGTATTAAGTAAATGATCTATCTTGAAGCGGGGAAATAGCTTTAGTAGCACCGCTCTCGCGTCCTGCTACCGCTAAGGTACCTATATCCATATAGGCAAGGCAAAAATTTTGCTATTTAGTTGTTCTAAATGAGAAATTTTTAACGAAGCTAATATGCTATTTCACCCTTCAAATTGATTAGAGAATTAATTCAATTGGTATTAGCTGCTTGTGAGATTTTCTACGGCTTTAGCAGTTAAACTGCTTGCAGGTATTGCAAAAACGCTCAACGAGCTATATCCCTAATTCGCTGGGTAAATAGTTTTGTGGAAGGTGGTTTACCTGCCGAGAAGTTAAGCCTATTGTCGCGCTAGCTGCCAGTGCTTATTCACTTCCTCAAGTAATTGTTGATTAAACGGCACATTGATATTTTGCTTCGCTGCTAGCTCGCAAATATACCCGCACATGGCGTCAATTTCTGTGCGCCGATTATTCGCGAGATCTTGATTCATTGAAGAACGATTGTTAGCGGTTTGTGCCATCACGGTGTAAGCAAGCGAGACTAGCTCGCTAAGCGCTAAGGTTACGCCTGTACCTGCGGCCACAAGCTGTACTTCATTCATTAAATTAAGGATTTGGGTTGCGTATTTGGGCTGTTTTAGCTGACCATTTGTGACTTGTTCCAATGCACTTAGCGGGTTAATGGCAATATTAACCGCCAGTTTTTTCCAAAGTGTTGGCATGATGTCAAACGTGGTTTGGGCATTTTCAAATGTGCTAAACAGTTGCGAGAATACACTCTGGTAATGGCATTCGGCTGGTAAATTTAACGGCCCAAACCAAGTTGCGCCTTGCCCCGTATGGTGTACAGTGTCTGCGACTTTATAGCCTGCAATGGATGTGCTTAAGAAGTAGGCGGATTGTGTCGCGTCAAGCGCTGCTAACTCACAAGACCAATCTACCATACCATTATGACTAAGTATTAGCGTTGCATTTTTTGAAAGTGCAGGGCGAAGCGCTCGGAGTGCTTCGATGACCTGATATGCTTTAACGGGAATGATTAGCGTATCTATACTGCTGACTGGGAGTTCTGCAAGTGTTTTGGTGCTGCAAGGGATGGTATGTTGAGTACTTGCTGTTTGATAGCGATAAGTCGCCGCGCGTTTGCTTCGAGTGATAAGCGTAATTTGATGAGATTGACTAAGGTGCTGGGCGAGCAGTAAGCCTATCGCCCCTTCACCTAAAATATGTATGTTAGCCATGTTTTCTGCTGCGCCAACTTGTCCAAATATAAAATAGAACAAAATAACTGACTGCACCGGCTACATCAGCCAAAAAATCAGCGGTAGATGCTTGACGGTAAGGCAGTGTATGCTGCATCCACTCAATTCCTGCTCCATATAAAGAAAGCAGAACTAAATGAAACCATACTTTGAACCTAAAAGCATGATGAGAAATAAATGCTAGCACAAAAAACACGCCAAAATGTGCCACTTTATCGATATTTGGCAACAATTTTGGAGACAAGCTAATTTCCTTTGCGAATAGCACTGTACATATAATCAAAGAGATAATCAAAAGAGCTTTATAAACGCGCCGTGTCACAATACATCCTACTTCTGTATGACTAAGCGAGCAGTATAACATCGAAAACTGTCCATTGGGTGAACATCCTAATACGCTGTTTAAAAACTTAAAGTAACTCAAATTAAGCATAAACTGCTATAATCGAGCCAAAATGACTTTAGGAGAGAAGCATGCCTTCATTTGATATTGTATCTGAAATTGATATGACAGAAGCAAAAAATACCGTAGACAACGCGGTTCGCGAGCTTGACACGCGTTTTGATTTTCGTGGCGTAGATGCGTCAATCGAGCTAAACGGTGAAATGATCAACCTTAAAGCGGAAGCAGAACAACAAGTTATGCAATTGTTCGATATGCTAGTGGGTAAAGCGGCGAAGCGCGGCCTTGATGTGGCAAGCTTCGAGTTAAAAGATATTGAGCGCTCTGGCAAATACGTATCGCGTAAGGTGGCGTTAAAGCAAGGCATCGACAAAGAGATGGCGAAAAAACTGGTTAAGCTTATTAAAGACTCAAAAGTTAAAGTTCAAGCGTCAATTCAAGGCGATACGGTGCGTGTAACGGGTAAAAAGCGTGACGATCTGCAAGAAACGATGCAACTTGTTCGCACCGGTGAGCTTGGTCAGCCATTTCAATTCAAAAACTTCCGCGACTAATTACGCCTTACTTCATTCCAAAAGTGCATAGATTGCACTTTTGGATTTCTAGACGTCCATTGACAATCATTCCGAAACCCAAGACAATAGCCTCGCATTTTCAAGGTGCTGTACACAACCTAGTGTGGTTGCTAAGTGTATAGATAATCGGGAAACTGGTGCGAACACAAGGGAACATCTAATTACGTTAATCAATGATAAATTGAGTAAGACCGCTTATTACACGTGATTAGCTTGGATCGGTTCTATGCCAGCGCTGCCCCCGCAACGGTAGAGTGAACTGCCAATCTGCAGATTTACTGAGCCCGGAGACCGGCCTTGGAACAGTCACTTTGTGTTCTTGTACGGTGGGTACAAGTTAGGGGAAACCATGTTAAATAAAACTGCTCTAAGCGCGGCGATAGCGACGGCGCTCTCTTTTTCAGCATTTGCTGATCAAAATATTGAACATATCACTGTTACTGCCAATAAATTTGAACAATCTCTAGAAAGCGCATTGTCCGCGATTACGGTTATAGATCGTGCTGAAATTGAAAAAAGCAATGTTCAAGATGTCGTATCGTTACTCGATAATGTCGCTGGTATTCAAGCGGTTAGAAACGGTGGCTTTGGCCAAAGCGTGAGTTTATTCCTACGTGGTAATGACGCTAAGCATACGCTAGTGTTAATCGATGGGGTTCGAGTGACGGATGCAAACTCCGGTGACAATTCGCTTACTAACTTACCACTTAATAGCATCGAAAGGATTGAGATAATTCGTGGTGCCAAAGCTGCGATTTATGGTTCAGATGCCATTGCTGGCGTGATTAATATTATTAGTCGTGAAGGGAATAATAATACTATCGCGCTTACGACTGGGAGTAACAATTACTCCAAGACCGAGGCGACGGTAAATTACAAAAAAGACAAGTTTAGTATTGCCGCTAATGCGGGTTACACTCATACCGATGGCTATGATGTGATTGAGAAAGACCCTGAAGCTGCAATCACAAAAAACCATGACCGTGATGGATATTATAACGGTAATGCCGGTTTAAATGTGCAGTATGGTGATGAAGAAAGTGGCATTTTTAGCTTACGTTCACAGTACAGTGAAGGAGAGGGGGAGTATGACTCTTTTGGTAGTGATGCTTACCGTTTCCATAACTACACCAATAAGTTGGCGTGGAAAAGACGTACTGATAAGTTTAGCCAAAGTGCGTCATACAGCTTAGGTAAGGAACAAAACGTTCAAATCGGTAATAGTGCTGACGATAATGCTTATGTCACCAAACGCAGCCAATTTGAATATCAGTCGCAATATAGTTTAACTGAAGCTTTGATCTTCACAGGTAACTTTACCTTTCTAAATGAAGATGTTGGTGATTCTACCGCCTCTTTTTCAGAGCCTGAGCGTGATAACTTATCTTTAGCACTCGGTGGGTTTTACAACGATGAAAATTGGCTGGCAGAGGTTGTACTGAGAACGGATGATTATGATTTTCATGGTCGTGCAAACACCTACACGGTTGCTGTAGGCAAGCAAATCATGGATGGCCTGAGTGTTAAGTTGAATCATGGTACAGCCTTTAGAGCACCTTCTTTGTCACAGGCGTTTGTGATTGATAGTCCTTACTATCTGCCTAACCCCAATATTAAGCCGGAAGAAGCCACTAATAACGAAATTATTGTCACATGGAGCGGCGAGAACTTCCGTGTGGAAGCTGCGGTATACGATAACCGTATAACCGATAAAATCGTTTATCAGCAAAATGATAAATGGAAATACATCCCTTACAATATTCAGCGCGCTGACTTTGAAGGTGCTGATCTTTCTGTTGAAATTGAAGACAACTTTGGTATCGAGCATACGGTAAATGCGAGCTATGTGAGTGCTAAAGACGCTGATACCGATAAGCAATTACAGCGCAGAGCGAGACGAACCTTAACTTATTCAGTCAGTAAAGAATGGGAAAATGTCGACGCAACACTGACCTTAGTCCATAGAGGTAATCGCGATGATAACGTATGGGGAGCTGAAGGTGCATATACAGTGACTTTGCCGTCATATACGCTGTTTAACTTAGCTGCTAACTATACGTTTTTCGACGGATTCAAGTTAAATGGCCGGATTGAAAACTTAACCGATAAGCGTTATTTCAATGCCACAGCGGGCGAAGCAAAAGATGGCTCTTTACTGGGCTACAAGCCACTAGGTAGACAAGCCTACGTTGGTGTGAGCTACAGCTTCTAATGCGTTAACTGCTTTTCAATACCCAGAGTGATCCATCATGAGTAATGGATCACTTTTCTTATTTATCATTTAGTTGCATTACATTTTTAACTGGCGTTCTGCCTTATGTGCGGTTGATAATAGATTTGATTTGTATTATTACTGCCTTAAACCGACCTCGAGTTATATTAACAACGAAAATATCACCATTAAAGGTAAGTATGATGTGCGTATCCAGCAGCTTGAGTTAGATCCTTTAATTTCTAGCTTTAAGCCTGTGGTGACGACAAAAGTGAGTTGCCGTGGATCTTCGATTTAATAGATACCTTAAGACCTAGTAATTTTGCTATACCTATGTTGCCGTAAGTCATAAGCCGAACGCAATCTATTGCGTTCGGCACACAAGTTTAGTGCTTTAAATTTGCCGCAAAATGGCTTTCAAACTTTGCAATTTTAGGGGCGATCATCACACTACAATAGCCTTGATTTGGGTTTTCAGTGTAATAATCTTGGTGATAGTGCTCGGCAGGATAAAATTCAGGCGCCGGGCTAACCTCAGTCACTATTTTTTCACTCAGCTGGCTTTGAAGCTGCGCAATACAATCTTGAGTTTGTTGCTGTTGCTGCTGGTCATGATAAAACACCACACTGCGGTACTGAGTACCAATGTCGTTGCCTTGGCGATTCAACTGCGTTGGATCATGCAGGGTAAAAAACATATTAAGCAAAGTATCAAAGCTGACAATATCGGCATCAAATTGCAGTTGGACTACCTCAGCATGGCCACTGTCTCCCCGACATATCATTTGATAGGTGGGATTATCTGTGTGGCCACCTGCGTAACCTGACTGCACTGACTCAACACCATTGACGCGGCGAAATGCCGCATCAATACACCAAAAACAGCCACCACCAAAAGTTGCGGTTTGTAAATTTGCCATTATACCTCCTGCTCAGGATGTTGTTTCGACTGCTCCTCAAGACGTTTTGTCGTCTCTTCTGGAGATTGCGTCTTCTTAGCTAATAAAGTATAGGCGGTTGGGATAACAAACAAGGTTAAAATGGTGGCAACACTGACACCGGCAAAAATCACAACACCGATCACCATGCGGCTTTCGAACCCAGGACCTGTTGCAAACACAAGTGGGATCGAGCTCATCACGGTCGTTAGCGAGGTCATAATAATAGGTCTTAATCGCTGCGCTGCAGCATCAACAATGGCTTGTTCGAAGGCGATGCCTTTGTCACGTAATTGGTTAGCAAATTCCACGATTAAGATACCGTTTTTGGCACTAAGGCCAATTAACATAACAATACCAATCTGGCTATAAATATTTAGTGTACTGTCGGTAATAAACAATCCATACATCGCACCAACTAAACCCAGCGGTACGGTGAGCATGATAACCAGTGGATGAACAAAGCTTTCAAATTGTGCGGCTAGTACTAAGAAAGTAACGGTGAGCGCCAGAATAAACACATAGGTCATCGCTGACGCGCCTTCATAAAACAGCTGTGACTCGCCTTTATAGTCGATGGCGCCGTCGATATCATTCTCTTCGGCGGCAACTTTATTTAAAAAGTCGAGCGCTTGCTCCAGTGTATAGTCGCCAGCGAGGTTTGCCGTGATAGTTATCGCGCGCATACGGTTGTAGCGGTTTAATCGAGAAGCTGTGGCTTCTTCTTTTATGGTGATCAAACTGTCTAATGGCACGAGCTCATCGCTACGAGATTTCACATAAATATCAGAAATATTATCTGGGGCAGAGAAGTCGGCTTTGGTGCCTTTTAAGATCACATCGTATTCTTCACCGCGGTCAATAAAGGTGGTAACACGACGTTGTCCCAGCATGGTTTCTAGCGTTTGCCCGATGGCACTTACCGACACGCCTAAGTCTGCGGCTTTGGTTTTATCAATGCTTATCAAAAACTGTGGGAAGGTTTCTTTGTAATCGTGATCAAGACGTACCAGTCCTTTATTTTCACGTGCACGTTCTAGAATGCGATCGCGCCATGCAGCCAGCTCATCGTAGTCGTTGCCTTGTAGGACAAACTCAATAGGGCGCGAGTTACCGCCACCACCAATACCACGGCGCATAATCGCAAAGGCGCGAATATCTGTAACATCTTGCATTTTGCCGCTTATCTCATCCATGACTTCCCAAGTAGAGCGTTTACGCTCATCCCAGTCTGGCATGCCGATAATAGCAACACCACCTTGACCACCCCAGCCTGGCACACGAATAAGCACGCGGCTAAGTTCCTCTGAGTCTACATAAGGAAGCAGTCGCTCTTCAATTTTTGCCATATTTTGCGAGTTGTTTTCGTAGCTTGCCCCTTCTGGACCATTCATCATGACGAAGAAAGTACCACGGTCTTCTTTTGGTGTCAGTTCAGATGGGATCTGTTTAAATAGGCTATAGCTGGTAAAGCCCGCCAGTGCCAACATCACAATCAGGCTGTATTTACGCGATAAGTTGTCTTGTAAAACACGACGATAACCTTGCTCTAGTCGTCCAAATTGGCGATCCATCCACTGACTAAAGCGGTTTTCTTTATTGCTAGGTTTCAATACTTTGGAGCAAAGGGCTGGAGACAAAGTCAACGCGGTAATACTGGAAAACAGCACTGCAGCACTTACTGCAAAGGCAAACTCGGTAAATAGGGCACCAATACGACCATCCATAAAGACTAAGGGAATAAACACGGCAACCAAAACCAGCGTTGTCGCAATGATGGCAAAGCCTACTTCACGCGCGCCACGGTATGCCGCCAGTAACTTGGGTTCACCAAGCTCGATGCGGCGGTAGATATTTTCTAGCATCACAATGGCGTCATCGACTACAAGGCCGATGGCAAGCACAAGTGCAAGCAGCGTCAGCAAGTTGATGGAATACCCCATGGCCAGCAAGAACATAAAGGTTGCAATTAAGGCTACCGGCACCGTAACTGCGGGGATAAGCGTAGCGCGGATATTGCCAAGGAAGATGTAGATAACGAGTACTACCAAAGCCATGGCAATCGCAAGTGTGCTATATACTTCAGCAATGGACTCACGGATAAAAATAGAAGAATCGTAGCTGTCTTGTATAGTGGTACCTTGGGGTAGGTTGCGTTTGATTTTTTCAAGCTCTTTACGGGCGTTGTCGACCACTTCTAGCGTATTGGCTTTAGCTTGCTTTACAACGCCAAGGCCAATCATATTTTTACCATTACCACGGAAGGTACTTTCGTCATCAGCGGCTTCAAGTATTACCTGCGCAACTTCACCAAGTCGCACCAAATAGCCTTGTTCGCCACGCTTAATCACTAGGTTGTCAAAGTCTTCTTGAGTTTTATAGCTTCTGGCAATACGAACAGAAAAGTCACGGTCAATAGATTCAATTTCACCAGCCGGTAATTCTACGTTCTCTCTACGTAGCACTTGCTCAATATCACTACTGGTGATCCCACGGGCGGCCATCGCTTTTCGGTCTAGCCAAATCTTCATGGCGTATTGACGCTCACCGCCAATTCGTACATTCGATACGCCATCCACAACCGCCAGACGGTCAACGATAAAGCGCTGGGCGTAGTCTGAAAGCTGCAAAGTATCCATGGTTTCACTGTTAAGTACAAACCAAGCAATAGGGCTTTCGTCGCTGTTTGACTTAGATACCTCTGGTGGCCTGACTTGTTCTGGCAATCTATCCAGCGCGCGCGAAACGCGCTCACGAACATCATTTGCAGCCGCGTCGATATCGCGATCTATATTAAATTCGATAGTGATATTTGAGCTGCCATTACGGCTACTGGAGTTTATACTTTTAATACCTTCGATCCCCGAAATTCGGTTTTCCAGTATTTGGGTGATCTTCGTTTCTACAACCTCAGCTGAAGCGCCCGTATAGTTAGTGCTTACACTGACTATTGGGGTTTCAATATCTGGGTATTCGCGTAGTGGTAGCATAGAAAATGCCACTAAGCCAAATGTTAGCAACAGTAAATTAATAACGATCGCGAAGATCGGGCGTTTAACCGCCGTATCAGTGATTCTCACGTCGCCTTACCCCTTTACTTCAACTTTTGAGCCTGAGCGGATCTTCAGGGTGCCTTCCGTGATCACTTGTTGTCCCTCTGTAAGCCCTTCGTCGATAGCTACCCAGCCGCTAAAGCGAGTTTGCAGGTGGACTTCACGTTGTTGTGCTTTACCTTGGTCATCAATTACAAATACAAAATGCTTATCTTGTCTTGGAATAATGCTTTTTTCTGGCACCACAAGGGCTTGTAATCGAGCCAATTCAAGTCCCATGTGTAACAGCATACCTGGGCGGAGTTTATGGTCTAGATTGGTGAAACTTGCTGTTACTCGTACCGAACGCGTTTGTTCATTAATTCTCGGGTCAATATGAGAGACCTTACCGGTAAATAGTTGATCTGGGTAAGCTTCACTTTGAGCGTTTACTTGCATACCAAGTTGTAGTTGCGCTAGGTATTTTTCTGGTACCTGAAAATCCACTTTGATGATGCTAATGTCATCGAGTGTGGTGATCACAGTATTGTTGTTTACGAAGCTACCAATGGAAACGTTTCGAGTACCCAATAATCCATCGAATGGCGCATAGATGGTCATCTCAGCGAGTTTTGTTTTGGTGGCTTCTAATCGTGCCGTTAAGGTGTCTACCTTTGCTGATTGCGCTTCTAGTTGAGAGCGAGCCGCCGATTGAGTTTTTGCAAGGTCTTTAAGGCGGTTTAGTTGTCTGATTTCTTCTTTTAGCGTCACTTTCAGCGCTTCGATATCGAGCTTCTCTTCGGCATCACGCAACTGCACTAGCTTATCGCCTTTTTTTACTACATCCCCATCATCGAAAAAGAGGGCCGCCACATAGTCGCTTTGGGCGCTACTCACGTTGATTGCTTGATTTGCTCTGGCGGAACCAATAGAGTGAACAGCAATAATACGTTCTTCTTTGGTTACGGTATGAGCCTGAACGGAGGTTACGGGTGCAGAGTTGCCACTCATTTTGCCTTCCGAGGCTGGTAAATATAAATAGCCGCTGATAACGACTAGCACTACAATGATAAAAGGAAACAGTGCTTTCCCTGATTGATGACGCATAAAAGTGACCCAGATTATAATTTGTCTCTAGTTTACAAAATTAAAGGCTAACAAAGTCGACGGCATATCCTGTAAATTTGTGCATTAAACGAAAATGTAATTCAATTTAAGCGTTTGTACCTAAATTAAATATTATGAAAAGCAATCATCCATGTAAACGATGCATCACAATACGTAAATTAGTCGCATGGACGATCATCATGTACATCTTTTATGTCTGGTATACCTATGCTTGAAGCAAAACTACGTGCAACTGCCGATAGAAATGGCATTGAATTTATGCTGGTTGGTGCAATTGGTTTGGTTGTGATCATGCTGTTTGTCAACTTGCGTGGTACAGCTATCACCATTGTTGAAATATTTCTTGCCAGCGCTATGTTAGTAGCTATTTTTGTTGGTTTCCTTAAAAGTCAGCAACCATATTTTAGTTTACACTTTACAGAACAAGAGTTTAGGTATGTGCATAAGTATGGAGCTTGGCCGCTATCCGTTGTAAACTTCCACTCTAGTGGCATTCCAAAAGTTCAACAAGGTGTTGAAACACTTGAGTTAAATGCAGTTGGTATTAAACTTAATGATATTGATGCATTTTTATTAAATTTAACACCTCGGCTTGCAGGTAAATTATTGATCGAGCAGCGGCATATTTTTTTACAAGCTGTTAAAATGCATTGCGAAAATGGCAACTGCCCATCTGAATGGTTGATAGAAGAAACCATTTTTCGCTCCAAGGCGGGAAAAGAATATACTGGTTTAATGGCAATGTTTGCAAACCGGATGGATAATTTAAAGACAGTGACGGGATACGACTTGCTGATCCCCGCCACTGCCTTAGACAGGGATATTTGGCAATTTTCAGTCATGTTAAACCGCTGGAAACTTAACCCTAGAGAGGTGGTAAAAGCATTGCTAGAAGAACAAACCACCTATTGAAGATGTAACAGGATACACCAATATGAGCTTAGAAACGGCCTATATTAAAAGCGGGCGTAATACCATTATTCACAAAGAGAAAAAGTTAGATCTTGTGATTGTTAATGGTGAAGCACACCCGAAAATCAAGGTGACTGCAAACGGTTTGGTGCCTTTTAAGGAAGAGCTGCCTAGAAATCGCAGAGAAGCCAAAGAGCGTTATTTAGAGGTTGTTCACGTTTCGAGTATTGATGTGTTTGGTGAAGTGAAACGGTTGTTGTTTATTCAGGCGTTAGACGGTCGAGAATACAAGGTAGATTATAGCAAAGTTGGCACTAAGTTGTTTGTGCGGATACATCAAGAAAGTTATCTATAGTTTATAAGGAATAATATGAATGCATTCAAGGGAAGTTTGGTTGTACTTGCGCTAATTTTAACAGGTTGTGGCGGAGGCTCTGGGAGTGATGAACCGAGCCAAGTCAGCGCATCAGTTAATGCGGGTGCTGATATCCAAGTGACCGAAAAAACGGAAGTTACCTTGAATGCACAAGCATCACCTGCAGGCGGTACCTTTAACTGGCAAGTTATCTCTGGTGCAAACGTCAGTGAATTCCCAATCACGGAGCAACAAGCCGCTTTTGTTGCGCCGGATATCAAAGCTGATGTCAATTTACTTATTCAGGTTGATTATGTAGCGCCTGATGGCAGCCTTGCTAGCGATCAAGTAACGGTTGCGGTAAAGTCTAACAATCAATTACCTAAACCAAGCATTAGCCAAACAGCGCCGGAAACACTGCCAGCCAAATATAAAGATACTATTGTCCTAAGTGGCGCTGGCTCTTCCGATCCTGACGAAAATGGCCAAGTGGTTGCATATCAATGGCAGCAAGTAAGTGGCCCTGCGACAATACAGCCTACAGGGTTAAATACGGCTACTGTGTCTTTTATACATCCCTTGTTGGCTGTCTCTCAGCCGTCAATCTGGCAGTTGACGGTTACCGATGATGAAGGTGGACAAGCTAGTACCCAATTTACCCTTGGGTTACTTGAGAATTCGAATGTGGTAGTGGCAGATGCAGGAAGTGATCAGCAAGTGCAAGAGTTTGACGAGGTAACGCTCGATGGCTCAAACAGCGATACTGTATCTGGCCAGAAACAATGTTTATGGCGACAAGTGACATCGGGTACTCAGGTAGCATTAAGTTCTACTACTGGGTGTTCAACAACCTTTAATGCTCCCGATCAAAATATTTTATCGCAAATGGAATTTGAGCTCACTGTTACTGACTCACAAAATCGCTCGGCTACCGATACAGTACGCATTGATATCGAGAAAAAGCCATTAGGCAAACTAAACGACAGTGGCCAAACCACGTGTTATAACAATACGGATGTGATCACCTGTAGCATGACGCAGTTTACGGCTCAAGATGCGCAGCGTGGACGTGATTATTTTGCCACTCAGGTGGCGAAAGAGGGCAGTGGTCGAGCTGGGTTTGACTTCACCAAACTAAATCGCTTTGCAGATGAGTTGCCTGATGACGCCACTGACTTTGCTTGTGTTCGTGATAACGTCACAGGGCTTATTTGGGAAGTGAAAGAAGCAAGTGCAGGTACATTACCAAATACTTCTTCTCGCAATGCACAAAATAGTTATACCTGGTATGTTGAGGTAGATGGAACGGTTGCTGAGGGGAGTGTTCAGGCCGCAGCAAATACGATCTGCCCACAGGATAATCACTGTGGTATTCAAGCTTTGATTGATGAGGTGAACAACCCCGCAGTTGGAGAGCAAAGTTACTGTGGCGGTAACAATTGGCGCTTACCAACTTATATGGAACTACTTGGGCTATTAGATTACGGCAGTACAGGCACTGCGGTGATAGATGAAGCGTTTTTCCCTAATTTACCTAGTGCAGCCACACTTGGCCATCGTTATTTCTGGACTTTGCAGTCAAGCTTAGATGGGACTGGCGGCACGCTTAGAAGGGCTTATGTTATTGACATGGATACTGGCAATGATTTTGCCGTAGAAAAGTCTAGCAGCGCATTTGTTAGGTTAGTAAGAAACCCCTAGGGAGCGTCGTATGAAGATCATTGCAATTACATTATTTACCTCGTCACTCGCTGCTGTCTGCCAAGCGCAAACTTGCGTCGGTACAGGCTCCAATACCAGTCGCTATACGGTAAATAGCAATGGCACAGTGCTTGATAGCCAAACTGGATTAATGTGGCAGCGCTGCAACTTTGGGCAAAGTTATAACGCTACTTCTCAAAGCTGTGAAGACAACGCTCAGCAACTGACTTGGCGGCAGGCATTAGTGGTTGCCAACGAAGACCAGTTTGCAGGGTTTACCGACTGGCAAGTGCCTAACGTTAAAGAGCTTGCTAGTATTGTGTACCATGAATGCGTCACTCCAGCGATAAATATAACGATATTTCCAACGACCAAAAGTAATAATTACTGGTCTGCAACAACCCAAGCAGGGCAACCTCAGTTCGCTTGGGTGTATCAGTTTGCTGATGGTAAAAATAATCCAACCATTAAAACTGCGGATGCTTTTGTCAGGTTAGTGAGGTACTACCAATAGACCTTATTAGTAGTATTGCTACTGCTTTTGATCTTCATGCGTATGGATCTCTAATATTACCAGCCAGACATAGCTTGTTACTTTCATCTGTCTAAAATGGCTTTGGGATTGTTTGATCTTTTGGTACTCTCCTGAAGCATCCCTTTTTCCCGTCTTACATTCTGCATATAGGAGGCCATATGAATCGATTACTCAGCGCGATAGCCTTGTTTTGTGCTGTATTGACGTCTCCTGTACACGCTAAAAATAAGTGCGATGTTGAACTTGGTCACGGCCTCATCATTACGGATAACGAAATTCGTATCGTTGATGATGGTCAAACCCGAATTCAAATCAACAATGATAGTCAGCTTTTTATTTTAGGCCGCTGGATTGAGTTAGATCAGGAAGGGGAGGAAGTTGTGCGCGAGTATTCTATAGGAATACGGGATACCGTTCCTGAGCTGGTTAATCTGGCGACCGATGGCGTAAACCTTGGGTTGAGTGCGATTGAGCAAGTGGTTGAGGGGATGTCTGACAAAGAACCTGAAGTGCTCAAAACGCAGTTGCAATACGTTGAACGTGCGTTGATGGATAAGTTTAAGCGTGGAGATGATTTCTTTTTTATCGCACCACAGTCACTTTCTAAAATTGATGATTTTTTTACTAAAGAGATCAGCCAAAAAATTCACTCTGCTGTTCATGGTTCGTTGGGCTCCATTTTAGTCTCTTTAGGGGATGCGTTTAAATCTCGCGAAGGGAATATCGAAGACCGTATTAACGATATGGGACAACGGATGGAGATTATTTCGAAAGAGATAGATAAATCCCTGCAGAAAAAAGCCCATCAATTAGAAGAGAAAGCGGCGGAATATTGCGAGTGCTTAAACACCTTAGATCAAACGGAAGAAAAACTGCAGCGCATAGTACCTGAGCTAGTTGCTTACGATCTTGTCCAGATCCGCTCATAATCCATAACAACTTTTTGCATTGTCTCGGCTGAGCTTATGCCAAGTTGACGATATACCTATCACGTCTAAAAAACCCTGCCATATTTGCCAATAGCTTTTTTGCATAAGAGAAACTGGATAATTTGAACCCAGCATTAGGCTCTCTTCTCCAGCATGTGTTATTAAGTGAGTAAGCCACTCAGAGAGCGTTAGTGGGCTTGCTAACATTTCGAGGCCAGAGCACTTGATCATGACGTTGTTAAGCGCTCCAATGCGCCTTAATATATCTGTACAAGGGCTGGTGGCGTCAATAAACCCCGCATGGTTAAATACGATTTTAAGGTCAGCTTCTTGCTCGGCAAGTCGTAATAAAAGGTCGACTTTTTCGCTTTGCTTAAATTCTAATTGCGCCTCAAAATGTAGTCCATGCTCGGCAAGATAGGTGAGATTTTCGTGCACGAAAGGTGCGGATAAACGTTGGCTGTCACTGCCCTCGGTGATGTCTCTTATCGCCACGAGATGAGGGTGTGTTAAACCCGTTATGGCAGCGCTAAATTGCCCAGGCGTAGCGTTAATTGGTGCGTAACCCACGGCTTTAAAAGGAAAGCTTCCTAATTCTTGATTTAACCAGTGTAACTCGTTGATGGGGTGTTGATTATCAAAGCCAGCTTCCATATGGACTAAGGCTTCGAGTGTAAACTGTGAATGTTGGGGCAGACTAGTGAGGGTATGGTTCTGTCTTATTTTTTCTAGGTTAGGCCAAGCGGGCGGGTTGTGCTTGAGCCAAGAATATTGTCCTAACGTTAAATCGAAAAAGTGTAGGTGGCTATCAATAATTCTCAGGCTCATCAAGTATTTCCTTTTTATTTTGCGGTATAACCACCATCAATACTCTGTAGGCTACCTGTAATAAAACTCGCATCCTCACTCAGTAAGAAAGCGACCAACGCTGCAACCTCTTGCGGTTGCCCTAATCTACCCAATGGCTGCAACTGAGCTTCTTCTGCAACGATTTCTGCTTTATCAGCCCCGCTGCGCGCGCAATAATTGTCAATGGCATGATGGAATAACGGAGTTTCAATTGTGCCAGGACATACTGCATTCGCGCGAATGTTAAATTTGGCGTAATCCAATGCTGTGGTTTTCGCCATCGAAGCAAGCGCACATTTAGACAGGTTATAAGCGAAGGAGTTAGGTTTACCAATAACTGCCTGATCCGAAGACATCAATACAATGCTACCGCTACCTTGTGATTTCATGCTTGGTAATACGGCTTGAATGGCAGCGTAAGCACCTTTGACATTCAATGCAAAAAGGGCGTCGAGTGTGGCTTCGTCGGTATCTTCGATTGTTGCACTCAGATGTTTCCCCGCGTTTGAAACAAGCGCATCTATTTGCCCTGCCTCTGAGACAATATCTGCAATTGTTGCTTTTACATCGGCGACTTTGCTGACGTCACAATGACGAAAAATGCCTTGTTCACTGGGCTGAATATCGAGGTTATAAACAGTGTACTGTTGCGATAGCAGCTTGTTGACAATGGCGGCGCCAATGCCAAAGCTGCCGCCGGTAACGATGGCAACTTTATTCATCATTAGTGTCCGCAGCCGCCAGCAGCATGCACGTGACCATGTGAAATTTCTTCTGCAGTTGCTTCGCGTACAGAAAGGATCTCAACATTAAAGGTTAATGTTTTGCCTGCAAATGGGTGGTTTAAGTCACAATCGGCATTGAAGCGTCCTACTTTTACTACCTTTACTTGATGACGACCTTGGTTTGAATCGACAATAGCAGTCATGCCTGGCTTCCAAACTTTGCTGTCACCAAGACCTTGAAGGTGCTTAATAGGAATACGCTGTACTAAACCTTCTTGATATTCACCATAGGCTTGCTCTGGTGTTAGAGTTACCGTAAAGCTATCGCCACCGGTTTTACCTTCAAGTTCACTTTCAAGACCCGGTAGCATGCCTTCAGTGCCGTGCAGGTAGTTTAGTGGCTCGCCTTCTTTGCTTGACTCAATTTGGCTGTCACCTTCGTGAAGTGTGTAGTGAAACTCTACCACTGTATTCTTTGCAATTTGCATAAGTAAACCTTAAATAAATAGTATTCGGTGATGCCATTTAGCATCCACCTGTAAAGCGTGTAGTTTACGTGAGTGCGCTTCTTGGACGCAAGCCTATCCAATTAATTTGGGCTTTCACTTTGTTTTGGCTTGCCATAGCGCAGTATGGATTGGATAGCTTCAACGCTAGAGATGGATGAACTAGCTGGATGAGTCTTATTGCTTTTTGGCGCAGCGGGTGCCGGTAAAAACACCATTAGTACCTTGCCTGGTTTTAATAGGGTTTGTGCAGTGAGTGAATTCCAATTTAATAAGTCTTTTACCGCGACCTTGTAGTGACGGCTGATAGTCCACAATGACTCACCTTGTTTTATGGTGTGGTGATGTTCCACTTGAGGTATGGGTTTAGCTTTTATTTCTTGAATATAAGGGCTTACGTCGTAGTCGACGAGTAAATCTAATTGCTCATTACTCTCTGATACTAATAGCTTTTCACCGACTCGGATTAAATCGGAAGTCTTATTGTTTAGTGCTTTTAGTGCATTTACGCTCATCCCCGCATTTAATGCGATGCGGTAGAGTGTGTCGTTAGCTTTTACGGTGTAGCCTTGGCTGAAGTTCTCCCTGAAAAATGCACTTTTCAATAATGCTTGCTCAGATAATGGTAATAACACTTTGTGCGGCCCGTTTGGAGAGCTTCTATGTTTTAAGATCCCTTGATTGAGTGCGTATAATTGACGCTTTTTGATACCACTGAGTTTAGCCAGTTGGTTGACGTCAAATTGCTGCCCAATATCAAGTATCGACGTAGTGGCCTTGTTGGGCAAACTTGGTATTTTAAAACCCCTGGGTGAGGTTTTTAGTAAGTGGCTGAGCGCTAAGAGTTTAGGTACGTAGTCAGCGGTTTCTTTTGGTAATGTTAAATGCCAAAAGTGGGTCGACTTTCCTGCTTTTCTATTTTTTGCGATGGCTTTTTTGACGCGCCCTTCACCGCTATTGTAGGCCGCAAGCGCATGTAACCAGTCGCCATCAAAGCGTTCATGCAAATACAGTAAATAATCAAGCGCAGCGTCGGTCGATGCTAACACATCCTGTCGACCGTCATACCATTCGTCTTTCTTTATGCCGAAATGGTAGGCAGTGGCATCCACAAGCTGCCAAACTCCCACCGCATTTTGTTGCGATTTGGCTTTTGGCCTAAAGTCGCTTTCGACAAATGGGAGCAATGCGATTTCAATTGGAAGGCCTTTTCGCTCGACCTTTTTTACTACGTGATAAAAATAAGGGGCGGCACGCCTATTTACCACATTGAGGTAATTAGGCTGTGATAAATACCATTTTATGCGCTTATTTAGCCTTGGGTGGGATGTAGTATTAAAACTGAGCTTTTGGCGTATGTGTTGCCATAAATCATCGTCTCTGAGAGGGGCTTTAACGGTAGTGACTTTAGGTGGCTTTGCCTTGACTAAAGCAGGAGGCGAGACTGGTTTTTCTGCGGGCACTTGAGTGAGAGCCGACAAAATGGCTTGCCTGCTCACCTGTGGACTGCTGCTGCTTTTACATCCAGCGAGCATAGCTAATAATATTAACCCACTCAGTTGTATTAATACTCTGTTCATCCCTTAACTATACCGAGAGGTTAAGTTTTATTCAAAATTTCTTTGCTGCTGAAAGTGTTGCCACTGTAATAACGCGCGTTGCTGCATGTGTTTATCTGGATATAGAATACTTATTTTTTCAACCACTTGCTGAGTGTCTTGTAACTCTAATAAAGCCAAAAATTGTGCTGGAGTGAGCAGCATTTCTGATCGATAGGGTTTTCCTGTTGCGGGTAATATCCAATCAAGTGCATAGCGATTAAAGTGCGTAATCGCTTGCTGCCACTGTGTAGTATGCGGTAAATGCGCAAGGGGAATCTGATCCACGCTATAACCTGCTATCAACCCTCGGTATTTTGGCAGATAAACACTGATGTCATGACCGCTAAATCCCGTGACTTGAGTAAGCTCAACCACCAAACCTCCTAGTTCCACAGCTTTAGGAGCGTTACCTATGGCTTTACTTGATGGGGCTTGTGAGGCGAGCTTGGACCATGTTGCAATCCTGCTTTTTGCCAATGTAAGCTTAGCTTGCCACTTTGGTTGTTCACTTGCCTTAAGAGATGTGATTCGCTTGTCACTTAACGCTACGCTTTGGCCAAAAAGCTCAAGTTGTGAGTGAAAGGTTGCCTTCAATTCGGTAGCTGATATTGCCGTTGGGCTTAGCCATTGCATATTGGGATAAGCATGTTTGAGTAACACAACGCTGGTGTCTTGTTTGATATCTGAATGCAAAGACACTACGTAACAAAGAGGAACAGTTAGACGCTTTTTTAGTTCAATAATTAAGGCTTCAGAGGTGACAAGGTCGCCATGTATGGATGCCAGTAGCGCACACTGCTTGCCAATAATAAGAGCTTGGTTAGGCTGCAAAGCACGATTTTTTCCTTGGATAAAATAAACCGCATCATTGACTTTGTGGAACTGGTTTAAGCTGGCGGCGATACTTTGAAAACTCACCGCCATTAAAATAATAGCCCAAATTAGAGAGGTGCTACGTAAGATAGTTTTGCTCCAGTATTTAGGCATTATTCGCCTGCTGGCAGCACTAACTTGTCGATGAGCGTGGAAACGAACTCTGCGTCTTGCTGTTGCTTTGCTTCCAATGCTTGTAAATCATGACAAAGGTGTAGGGCTGCGAGTAGTAATGCATTGTGATCATTGCGAACGGTTGAGCGTTTACGCATTTCTTCTACCCGTCGGTCTAAAAGCGCTACGGCACTATGCAGCGCTTCTTCTTGATCTGGCGCACATGCAAATTGATGTGACTTGCCAAGTAACGTCACTGTCACTTGGTTATTCTGCTCAGACATTAGCTAGCCTGTTGTGTTTGCAACTTATCAAGTAGGCCAGACAAAGATGAACTAAATTCTTTTTGCTTTTCTTCGCTTTCTAGCATTTCAAGCTGTAGGGTTTCATTTTCATCGATGAGTTTTTGATTTTGTTCTTTCAGTGCCGAAACTTCCGTTTTTAATTGGTTATTTTGGCTCAAAAGTTGGTCAATCAACTGGTCGAGTTTTTGGAGATCTTGGTTATTCATTAATGCGCTCATATGACTGTGATTTGTCATGCAAATGTAAAACAAAGCGGCTAAGGATGCTAGTGTTTACGCGACTTTCTGCTGATTTTTCTCAACTTTTAAGAGATAATGCCGATATTGGAATATTTTGTTCAGAAGTGATTCAGTCTAAAGTTAAAAATTGATGAATCATTGCTCAAATTTAGCTCAGGTTTATTTCACCTGTGTTGTTATTATTTTTATCAAGGCGGGGTTATGCTCAGTTACCGACATTCTTTTCATGCAGGAAACCCTGCCGATGTGATCAAACATTTAGTATTGGCAGAAGCTTTGTCATACATGGCTAAAAAAGATAAGCCATATGATTACGTGGATACGCACTCTGGCGCTGGTTTTTTTGAGCTAGCGAGCAGTGATGCACAAAAAACTCAGGAGTATCTGCAAGGCATCGCTAAGCTGTGGAATTATTCAGGATCCGTGTCGGCAATTAGCGATTATGTGGCATTAATAAAGTCATTTAACGAGGATGATAAATTAAGCCATTATCCCGGTTCTCCTAAGGTGGCGGAGCATTTCTTACGCCGTCAAGATAATGGCTGGTTTTTTGAGCTACACCCAAAAGATCTAGAGCTGTTAAAGCAAAATACGGCACATAAAAAGTCACTACGCGTCACTGGGAGTGACGGTTTTAAAGGACTATTAGGATTGGTGCCACCAGCTTCGCGTAGAGCCTGCGTGCTAATGGACCCTCCTTATGAGATCAAATCCGATTATGATGTTGCGGTCAAAAGCATCATAAAAGCGCACAAAAAGTTTGATTCCGGCGTCTATATGATCTGGTATCCCGTTGTTGACCGTGAACGTATTGATGCCATGGAGTCGAGCCTGATTGAATCCGGAGTACGTAATATTCAAGTGTTTGAACTTGCTACCCGCGCAGATACTCAAGAGCGAGGCATGACGGCTTCTGGAATGATAGTGATCAATCCGCCTTGGACCTTAAAGAAAACCATGGATAAAGTGTTGCCAGAGCTGGTTTCGTTACTGGCTGAGGATGATGGTGCGTTTTATCGCAGCATTCAATTAGTAGAAGAATAGTAAAAATAAACTGCTAAGCTATCTAGGGCCTGTTTACCTTTCAAGTTTGTTTTTGCAGCAGTTTGATTGGTATTTGTACAAGGCAGAGCCTGCGTAGCATAGTTATTCTATGTGAGTCAGGCGAGAACACAGTAGAAATGCTAATCAAGCGCTGCCCTTTGGGTTCACCTGAGTGCGCTTTGTTCATTGTTGCTCAACTTTTGCCTAGATTACTAGGCGGCAAGTCGAGCGTCGCGACCAAAGCACACTTAGGAGAACAAAAATCAAACAGCAAAGATCAACAGGCCCTAGTCGATAAGATCTTGAAGAGGCTTAGCAGTTTATCTTGGGGCGTGTTAGCTTGCGCTAGTTATTTTTTAACAAACTTCGTTAAAATAACGATGTTTTGACCTTCTACACGGCCTTCAATATGCTCTGGGTTTGAAGGCGAAAGGCGAATGTTACGTACCGCAGTGCCGCGTTTTGCAACTAGGCTACTACCTTTCACATCCAAGTCTTTAATCAAAGTCACTGTGTCACCAGCACTCAGTTTCACCCCGTTACTGTCTAAATGAACAAGGTCTTCATCCTCTGCAAGTACTTGATCAGCCCATGCTCGAGTCTCATCTTCAAGATATAGCATGTCTAATGCATCTTGAGCCCAGCCATTATCCGGCGCAAGGCGCTTAAGCATACGGTAGGCAACAACCTGAACAGCAGGAACTTGGCTCCACATACTATCGTTTAAACAGTGCCAATGGTTGGCTTCGATATCCTGTTGACCTTCAACCTGTGGTTTGCACTGGCTACAAAGATAAACACATTTGTCAGAATGCGCCTCGGCGACTGGTGGTACTTCGTATACTTCGAGACCATCTGTTGAGGTACATAGCTCACATTGATTGTTACTGCGCTCAGCAAGCGCGGCAGCGATAGTCATAATGATTTCCCAAGCTGTAAAAGCGGTATTATACCAAATGCGTCCGTTGGTGCTCAATTTACGGGAAGGATTTATGGATATAACTTGATCTGTGTCTAGAGCTGAGGTTATCTGCCACCTTTAGCGTGTATAGGTAGTTGTGATATATACTGCTGTTCTATTTTTTCAATTTCACCAGAGTGCTTAAGTTGTGTGATAGCTTGATTTATCCGCTTAAGTAATCCTTGGTGCTTAGCTAACAGGCGTAGCTGCAACATCCCTTCTGAATGTAGCTGGTTGAAGCTAAAAGTAATACCAAGTTGTTCTGACCAATATAATGCGGGTAAATCACCAATGATAATATGTTCAATTCGGCGTAAGTTTAGTGCCTGCAGTAGTTCTTTCTCGGATGCGAAATCAACCCGCTCGAATATTTGATCATCATGGTAGTAGTAGCCTCTCACTGTACCAACTTCGATACCTGATAGGGTTAATACCGGTGGTTGAGACTGACGAGTAACAACATACTCTTTAATAGGTAGAATGGGGTCTGAATAAATAAATCTATCATCTTGCTTTTGCTGTTCGTTCAACCAATCTGGGCTGATAATATCAAAATCAATTTGCTGCTTTTCTAAATAAAAGTTAGTACGCTTAGCTGGGAGAAGTAAGTTTTCGCCTTTGATGTTTGCCTTTACCAAAATGGCTTCCACCATTTCAGGCAAGATCCCCGGTGCATCTTCGTTGTGAGTAAAATAAGGGTAAAAGCTTCCCGAGCCACTTAAACTGTACTTTAAGTAGGGGGCTTTTTCTGCCTTAGCAAAACCAGCAAAGGCGAGTAACCAGACTATTAAAACTTGCTTCATGAAACCATCTTAGCTTAACTTTTCTTAGACAGGCAAGCTACTGGCGTTCTGTGAATTAAAAGCCTATTCTTTATAAGGAGTTAGTTTACTAAGTTAGTAACTTTTGGTTATAAGTGTTGTAAAATAGCGAAACTTTTTTATTGCTCGGGGCGTTACCATATTATACGCTCCTTGGTACGTGGTTTCCTTTTACCTTATAAAGGATACGAATGTTAATGAGTGGTCCGGTGACTGAAGTACGTAAATCAGCAGTGCAGTATATTGCGCGACAGGCCATTTTGCGGCCAGATCAAGAAGTCTTTGCCTATGAGCTGCTCTATAGAGATTCAGACAACAATGCTTTTCCGGTTGGGGTAAGTGATGGGCAAGCGACCGGGCGAATGTTTTTTAATTCTCTAATGTTTATTGGTGTAGACCGTTTGGCTGCTGGGCAGCTTGCCTTTATAAACCTATCCGACGAGTCGCTACTGCAAGAACTGCCTAGCTTGTTAGCACCACTAAAAATTGTGGTGGAAATTGTTGAGCGTTCTAAAGACATACCGTCTTTGGTGCATATGGTGACTAAGTTAACAGAAAAAGGTTACCGATTTGCGCTAGATGACTACGACGGTACGTCAAAGTGGGATCCGTTGCTGCCGCTCATGGAATTCGTCAAAATTGAAGTTGAGCAGCCAATTATAAAAACCAATATGACGGTAAAAAAGCTCAAGCGTCAGTATCCAGATATTAAGGTTATTGTTGAACGTATCGAAACGAAAGAAGAGTTCGAGATCATCAAATCCTCTGGAGCAGACTTTTTCCAAGGCTTCTTTTTCGCCAAACCTGAAATGCTAAATCATGGCAATGTGGAACCGTCGAAAATGGTGGTATTTCAGCTGCTACAAGCCACAGCCAGAAAGTCTTTATGTTTTAAAGAAATACAAACAAGAGTAAGTAAAGATCTAAGTTTAACAGCACGATTATTAAAGCTTGCGAACGCTAAAGCTGGTGAAGACAAGTTAGAAATTAAATCTATTTCCCAGGCAGTTGTGTATTTAGGTGAAGACGCAATTAGGCAGTTTGTTAAAGTACTCGCGCTGAGCGAATTGGGTTCTGACAAACCCAGTGAGCTGACAAGAATGGGATTAACCCGTGCTAAGTTTGTGGAAACATTCTTGATGCCAGGGGGCGAGGAAATGGCAGAAACTGGCTATTTGCTTGGCTTGATGTCTATCCTTGATGTGATACTTGATGTGGAGCTTTCTGTTATTGCAGCGGAATTTTCTCTCGATGGTTCGCTTTCCAGTGCTTTGTTGAGTTACCAAGGTTTACTTGGTGGAGCACTACGTTTGGCGTTCGAGATTGAGCGTAATGACTGGCAAGAGGCCGAGCTTATTTTGCAAGCTATTCGACCTGCAACACCGACCAATTATCTCTATGATATGGCGCTTTCTAGTCGAGCCTACGCAGATGAAATCCTCTCTATTGTGGCTGGTGAAGAACAGTAATTCTGGTCTTACAAAGTGAAAAGGTAAGTAACCTGAACTGCGGATACTTAACGCCGTTTAGTAGCCTATTTCAGCGCTAACGGTATTAATATTATTTATCCAAAGCTCAGGTTAAACTGAATACCTATTGTTTTTAAATAGTTTTGTTCTTGCTCTAAATCTGCTTGAAACAGCGAGTGTGACTCTAGCCACTCAGTTGCGATGTGAAGTATCAAGGCGTTATCAACAGCTGTAATACTTAATTCGGGAAGTTGATCCTGTTGGCGTTTTTGGTTCACTAAAACGCTGAGACGAAACACCGCCAAAACACGGTTAAAGTGGGTTAGATCTGTATCGATTAACTCCGTTAACTCTGGCATTTTTATCTTTTTTCGATAAAAGCGTACAAGTGCACTTAGCCTTAATTGCTGGGCTTGAGTAAAGCCTGGAAGTTGACTGTGCCTGACAATATAAGCGCCGTGTTTATGCATGCCGGAAGAGTTAATGGCGAGCCCAACTTCGTGGAGTTTTGCTGCCCAACATAACATTTCGACATCATAAGAGGATAGTTGCCAGTGCTCTTTTAGCTGAGTGGTAAAAAGTTTGATGGTTTCACAAATATTCTCGGCATGTTGCTTATCAATATTATAGTGATCGCTGAACGTGTTAATTGTGCGGGTACGAATATCAAACTCGTCGGTTTGATGCATTTCAAACAATAACCCTTCTCGCAATGCATATTCACTAAGGCGCATGCGCTCAAGTCCTAACTGCCTAAACAGTGCTATCAGTACGGCAAGGCCGCCAGCGATACTGGTTTTTCGTTCCTCTGGTAGTGCTTTTAAGGAGACGTTGTCTATGTGCTCAGCATCAATAAATAACTGCTTAATTTGCTCCAAAATCGGCAGGGTAATTTCATCGGCTTCAGTGAGCTCGTGAGCCATGGCCGCAATCGCCTTAATAGTACCAGAAGTACCGATAACGGTATTCCAGCCGAGTCGTAAGTAGCTCGCGGTAATACTCTCAATTTGTTGCTCTGCTTTTATTTCTGCTTTTTTGAATCGCTTTGTAGATAGCTTACCATCAGCAAAGTAGGCTTTTTGCATGGTCACGCAGCCCACATTGCGACTACTTAACAGCTTGTGTGTAAGGTGCTGACCAATAACCAACTCGGTGCTGCCTCCACCGATGTCGATAACCAAACGGTTGTGACTATCATGTTCATGGTTGGCGACCCCTTGGTAAATAAGACGAGCTTCTTCTTGGCCTGAAATCACATTGATTGGATATGGAAAAACTTGTTTTGCCTTAGCAAGAAAATAATTAAGGTTTTTGCAGTTTCGCAGTGTATAGGTTGCCACTACTTGCACGGACTCTTTCGGAAAATCATGTAGTGTCGTCGCAAATTGTGAGAGGGTATCCAATGCTCTGGCGATCGCGTCATCACTTAAATTAAAATCGTCATCAAGGCCCGCGGCCAAGTAAACACGTTGTTTTTCTTTATGGAGGAGTTGAAGGCGACCATCTACTTCTCTTGCTACAACAAGGTGAAAACTATTTGAACCTAAGTCCACTGCGGCAATAGAAGGGTAGTCGCGCATATATTCTTCCTCAACGGTTATTCTTTCGCTTCATTTAATTGGTGCAACTCCCATTTTTTTAAATGGTCATAAATCGCGATCTGAGAGCGAATTTTTTTACGGTTACCTCGGCGAACGTACAGATTCTTCTGTTCGGCGTCAATAACTCTGGCTTTGGTGCGATCTTTAAATTGCAATTCAATAATATCGATAATTAGTTTCTTCAAATGATCGGCATAAATAGGCGTGCCGACTTCAACACGATGGTCAAGGTTACGGGTCATCCAGTCCGCTGAGGAAATATAGACCTTGGGGTCACCGTTGTTGTCGAAAATCATCACTCGCGGGTGTTCTAAGAAACGATCGACGATGCTAATGATCTTTATATTATCGCTAAACTGTGCAAGGCCCGGTACAAGGGCACACATACCTCGCACGATGAGGCGGATCTTGACGCCTTTGCGTGATGCTTCGTAAAGCTTATCAACGAGCTGCTTGTCAACTAAGTTATTGATTTTAATTGTTACTTTTCCTGTTCGTCCTTGCTCTGCATGAGTTATCTCTTCATCGATCAACTCGACAATTCGACTACGTGCATTGATGGGGGAAATCATCAGGTGTTCGAATTTAAACGGCAGGTAACTACTCTCAATAAAGCGAAACACACTATCGCATTCTTCCGTAATATCGGGGTGTTTGGTAAACAGACTGAAATCAGTATAAATCCGAGCCGTTTTTTCGTGGAAGTTACCCGTACCTATGTGTGCATATTTGACGATTTTGCCTTTTTCTCTACGGTGAACCACACAAAGCTTACTATGGACCTTGAGCGCCGGTATGCCAATCATGACTTTAATACCGTATTCACTCATGAGTTTTGCCCACTCAATATTGTTTTGCTCGTCGAAACGTGCTTTTAATTCAACCATCACGGTCACTTTTTTGCCGTTCTTTGCTGCATTGATCAATGAGCCTATCAAGCGAGATTGCTTGGCAACTCGATATATGTTGACCTTGATTTGTGTCACCCTAGGATCAAATGCTGCTTGGCGGATATATTCCAGCATGTGGTTAAAGGTATGATAAGGGTAATACAGTAAAATATCCTGAGTAGAAATCGCGCGAAAGACGCTACTGTATTTTGAAAAAGCTGCACTTTTAAGCGGCGGCAATGGCTTATTTTCTAGGTAACCACGTCCAACGTTTGGAAAAGAAATAAAATCTCTGAAATTGCGATATCTACCACCAGGGATCATGGCATCTTGGCCTGTCACTCCCAAGCGTTTTTTCATCAACTTTAACATTTCTTCAGGCATTGATTCTTCGTATACCAAGCGTACAGGCTCAGCATATAAGCGCTGTTTGAGACCTTTTGACATGGTATCTAACACGCCTTCTTCAAGCTCGTCATCTAAGTTGTACTCTGCGTCACGAGTGAGCTTCATCGAGTAGGCTTCAATGCGCTCAAATTTGAAGAAGCTCTTAAACACATCGGCAATAAAGAATCGAATAACGTCATCAAGCAACACAATTGTTTTATGCCTTCTGGTTTTTTCCGGTGGCAGCTGGACAAAGCGGTTCAGACGGTCAGTGGGAACTTCTAAAAAGGCATGATGCTGCTTCTCACCATTTAACTCCACAAATAGGTGGGTCATGGTGTCATTGATATTATCCGAATAGTCTTTGCTTTCGTTAATCATCATTGGCAATAGGTGAGGCAGTACTTGGTCCTTAAAGTAGTTAGCCAACCAATTCTTGTGGAAATCCGATAGCGCGTCTGGTTGCTTAATATGGATATGATGCTCATTTAAATCGATGAGGATCTGGTCATAAATAGCACTAAATTTTTTACCCAGTTCCAATACCTTTTTTTGAATGTCAGCGAGCAGTGCTTCATCTTCGTCGAAATTGGTATCAGGGAGGTTATTTAATAAGATACGACGCTTTACATCCGCTACACGAACTTGGAAAAATTCATCCAAGTTATTGGAAAATATGCCAAGAAACCGGATCCGCTCAATGATCGGGTTGGTTGAGTCCTTGGCTTCTTGTAACACGCGTTCGTTAAAAGAGAGCCAGCTTAATTCTTTGGCAAAGTACGTGATAGTTTTATGCTCTGGAGATACGGCCTGCATGGTTCTTTCCATAGGTACAGCTTATTTTTACAGCTTAAGCAGGGTGTGTGACATAATTATGACAAACACAACGCGCCTGTCGTGTTTGTCATGTGACCTTCATGAGTATAGTGGAGGTCTTAACTTTCTTCTATGTCTACGATCAAATCACTGGTGATTGATTCGAGCGCTTCAATAACGTTTTCTTTGACTGTGCCTGCAGGTAAAGTAACCGTCGCAAAAGCGCTGAAAATAGGCAGCCCCCAGTTAGGTGCGCTACCTTGTTTTGAAGTTAAGTGCGTAATATTTGCGCCTTTGTGACGAATAACCGTAGCAAGCTCTTGCACAATTCCCGGTCTGTCATTACCTGTAATAATTAAATTTAATGTATCTGGTTCATCCTGCGCTTGCTGGTTTTCGCCTGATTCAACGCTAACGTCCAAACCTGGCAATTTATGCAATGCATCTTGTATTTCCTGCAAATGTTCTTCAGCAACTTCAACCTGTACTATGCCCGCGAATTGTCCGGCAAGATGGCTTAAGTTACTGGTTAGCCAATTACCATGGTTAGAAAGAATAGTAGAAGAGATTTCCTCAACGAGACCCGGTCGGTCCTTACCTATAAGTGTTAATATTAACTGCTTCATATCATGTCTCTTTTTTTGTGGCGCCCGTAGGCGAAAAAACGAATTCGGCGCATGATTTAGACTAGTCTAAAAACTCACTTTGTCCAGTGTCTAGAAACACTTAATGTAAAGAAATGCAACGGATTTTTCGTATTTACTCTAGACTAACAATCAGAGCGTTTTTTGAGCCGATTAGTTCCATTATTTTTATAATAAACTTGATGACCAATATCGATTGAAGAAAGTTCAATTGTGTCTCAGGTGTAACACAACTGTCATCTTGATGAAATATAATGCCCCCAATTTTTAAACCAAAGGGTATATTGATGACTTCAAATCCGCAAAAGCCATCCTTTAAAACGGATAGAAGCCGTCTCTTTAAAGACAGGTTTGCACAATTTGGCATTACTTCTGGTGGGGTAATGGTATTAGTCGCACTTTTACTTATCTTCTTCTATTTGTTGTATGTTGTTCAACCAATCTTTGAGTCAGCAAAGGTTGAAAAGCGTATGGATATTCAGCTTACACAAGACAAAACATATTTAGGTGTAGGAGTAGAAGAACAAACTGAAATTGCGTACTTACTTGGTAGCCAGGGGTCGGTAGATTATTACCAGATCAAAGGTGAAAGCGCCGGTAAATTACTAGATACATTGGATGTTGAACTTGACGGTAATGTCACAGCATTTGCAGAGAGTGCGCCTTTCTTGGGGCAATATGCATTTGGTCTGGATAACGGTCAAGTACAGCTAGTGAAGCCGATGTTCACGGTCAGCTTTCCGGGAAATCAACGTGTTTTAACCCCTCGTTTAAGTTATCCACTTAATGCGAAACAGCTGATTGTCGACGAACAAGGCCAAGCAATTCGTAAGTTCGCCTTTAGTCACTTCGAAGACAAAACCGCTGTTGTTGCTCAAACTGTTGATAAACGAGTTATTTTTGCTTCTTTTGTTGCAGAAGAAAACATGTTTACTGGAGAGGTTGAGTGGGCAGTTGAGCGTACCGAGCTAGATATTGATGGTCGTGTTGATGAGTTACTTATTTCTCCAGACACATCGCGCACATTTGTTCGCTCAGCAAATCAGGTTTACGTCTTTGATTCTCGCTATGCTTCTGAAGTTGAGTTATTCCAATTGCTTGCTGCAAACGAAGAAAACGCCAACTTGGTCGATATGAACCTGCTAGCGGGTGCCAATTCATTAATGCTTGCTAACGACAACGGTGAAGTTTCACAGTGGTTTGAGGTCAATACCGATGACGGACGTCAGTTTGCTAAAATCCGCTCTTTTGAGACACCAAAGAGCAAACAGGTAAAACTATTCAGTGAATACTATCGTCGTACTTTTTTCACGACCAACGAAAATGGTCAATTAGGTCTATATTACACCACCAGTGAAGCGCACTTATGGCAAGGTAAAGTCACAGACAAAGCAGTACAGAAATTTGCGGTAGCGCCGCGTGCGAATGCGGCTTTATTACTCGCCGATGATACATTAACTGTGGTAGAGCTACACAATGAACACCCAGAAGTAACTTGGTCTGCATTGTGGCAAGAGGTGTGGTACGAAGGTTATCCAGAGCCAGCTTACACTTGGCAATCAACTTCAGCTAGTGATGACTTTGAGTCTAAGTTTTCCCTAGTGCCGATTTCATTCGGTACTATTAAAGCAGCAATGTACGCTATGTTATTTGCGGTACCTATTGCACTAGCGTCAGCAATCTACACCGCTTATTTCATGTCGAGTGAATTACGTCGAGTGGTTAAACCGACGGTAGAGATAATGGAAGCACTACCAACGGTTATTTTGGGCTTTTTGGCGGGCCTGTGGCTAGCTCCTTTAATCGAAACGCATCTACCCGCCGTGGTTGCTTTATTAGTGCTATTGCCAATAGCAATGATAGCAACGGCATTTGGCTGGACTAAGCTACCTGCAAAAATAAGACACTTGGTGCCTGAAGGTTGGCATTCAATCTTGCTGATCCCCGTTGTACTTATCGTAGGCTGGATTTCATTTGCTATGAGCGGTGGTATAGAGTCTTGGCTGTTTGGCGGTAATGTGCGCCAATATTTGACCAACGAGCTAGGTCTAACATTCGACCAGCGTAACTCCCTAGTAGTGGGTATCGCAATGGGCTTTGCGGTTATTCCCACAATCTTCTCTATTGCAGAAGACGCGGTATTTAGCGTACCTAAACACCTTTCAAATGGCTCATTAGCACTCGGTGCAACGCAGTGGCAGACTTTGGTTCGTGTTGTATTGCTGACAGCAAGTCCAGGTATCTTCTCTGCTGTGATGATGGGTCTTGGTCGCGCCGTAGGGGAGACGATGATTGTATTGATGGCAACCGGTAACACGCCAATCATGGACTGGAGTATCTTCCAAGGTATGCGTACGCTTGCCGCAAACATTGCGGTGGAAATGCCGGAGTCTGAAGTTGGCAGCTCTCACTATCGCATCTTGTTCCTAGCTGCCTTTGTATTGTTTATTTTTACTTTCGTATTTAACACCGTTGCTGAGTTTGTTCGTCAGCAGCTGCGTGAAAAGTACAGTTCAATGTAATTGGAGTGACATGACATGGTAAAACAGTGGTTTAAGTCAGGTTCTCCGTGGATCTGGATGACAGGTGGCGCGGTCAGTATTAGTTTGATTTCAGTAATTGGACTACTTGCGATGATAGCGTGGAAAGGATTGAGCTTCTTTTGGCCATCAGAAGTTGTAGAAATGCATCTCGACGGCTCAGTTGCTAAGCAAACGGTAATTGGTGAAATATACGATCGTGAGATGGTACCAAAATCTCGTCTGGAAGCGGCTGGATATGATCTGTCTGGATATGAAGGTGAAAATGTTGAGCGTTTACTATTAAAAACAGGTAACCGTGAATACGTAGAGCTTGATTTCCGTTGGGTGTTATCAACAGACATCAAAAGCCAGTCTACACCAGCGGAATTAGCGGTATTTGAGCGTAGTAAAAATGGTAATTTCTATGGTTATGTTGCCCGCGTTTTAGAGGATGGCAAAGTTGTTACGGAGCAACCAGTTAAAAAACTGCATGAGTTAGTTGAGCGTGCCGTAGATCTAAATGAAGAGGCACTAGATCTACAAAACAGTGAAATCGGCCATATTAACTATGAACTTGAGCGCTTACGCTTAAAAGAAAAGTCATATCAGTTAGATAACGAACTGACTGATGAGAAGCTAGCAGAACTTAATGCACGCCGTGCAGAGCTGCGTGAAGATTACAAAGTATTCGAAAAGCGTCTTTTTGAACTAAGAAAGCAAGCAAAGCGTGACCAAGTCGTTGTTCGCGATATGCGCGGCGAAGAAGTAATTTTACCGCTGTACCAAGTATTGGATGTTTGGTTTCCTAATGACATGGGCTTTTTTGCCAAAGCGGGCCACTACTTAGTGCAAATTAGCAAATTTGTGAGCGATGATCCGCGCGAGGCGAACACCGAAGGTGGGGTATTCCCAGCAATCTTCGGTACGGTATTTATGGTTATGCTGATGGCAGTGATCGTGACACCCTTTGGTGTGGTTGCTGCTATCTATCTCCATGAATATGCAGCAAAGAATGCCGTGACTAAGATGATCCGCATCGCGGTAATAAATCTCGCAGGTGTTCCATCTATTGTATATGGGGTATTTGGCTTAGGATTCTTTGTTTATATGCTGGGCGGCTCAATTGACGAACTCTTTTATCCTGAGGCAGCGCCAAGCCCTGTATTTGGTACACCTGGTGTGATTTGGTCTGCACTTACACTTGCCATTCTTACTTTACCAGTGGTTATTGTATCCACGGAGGAAGGCTTGTCTCGGATCCCAAGCTCAGTGCGTCATGGTTCACTTGCGCTTGGTGCAACTCAAGCAGAAACTCTATGGCGGATCATAGTACCAATGGCAAGTCCGGCAATTATGACGGGTCTTATTCTTGCTGTCGCACGTGCTGCGGGCGAGGTAGCTCCTCTTATGCTAGTTGGTGTAGTAAAGATGGCACCTACACTACCACTAGACGGAAACTTCCCCTATATTCACTTGGATCGTAAGTTTATGCACTTAGGGTTCCATATTTATGATGTTGGCTTCCAAAGCCCGAATGTTGAAGCTGCTAGACCTTTGGTTTATGCAACCGCGTTCCTATTGGTTACAGTGATTATTGCACTGAATATCACAGCGATTGGTATTCGTAACCACTTACGCGAAAAGTTCAGATCGTTAGAGCATTAACAGTAAAGATTTTTAATAGGTAAAAACATGATTACAGTAGCGCCAGAAGTCAATCAAGCAAACGGCAATAACAAGCTTGATTTAGCAAACTTAAGTCCAGAACTCACCGCACTAGAGATCAAAAACCTAGATCTTTACTATGGTGATAAACAAGCCCTTAGCAACGTCAATATGTTGATCCCAAAAGGGCAAGTAACCGCATTTATCGGTCCATCAGGTTGCGGTAAGTCAACGTTACTGCGTTGTATTAACCGCATGAACGACCTGGTTGATAGCTGTCGTATTGAAGGAGAAATTAACCTTCAAGGGCAGAACATTTATGACAAGAGCGTAGATGTTGCGGCACTGCGCCGTAACGTAGGCATGGTATTCCAAAGGCCAAACCCTTTCCCTAAATCTATTTATGAGAATGTGGTTTATGGTCTGCGCCTGCAAGGTATCAAAGATAAGCGTAAGTTAGACGAAGTGGTTGAAAAGTCACTCCGTGGCGCCGCGCTTTGGGATGAAGTAAAAGACCGACTTCATGACAGTGCATTTGGTTTATCCGGTGGTCAGCAGCAGCGTTTGGTGATTGCTCGCTCTATCGCGATTGAACCTGAAGTGTTGCTACTTGATGAACCAACATCAGCACTCGATCCGATTTCAACATTGGTTATCGAAGAACTCATTAACGATCTGAAAAACAAGTATACTGTAGTTATCGTTACACATAACATGCAGCAAGCTGCGCGTGTATCTGATCAAACTGCGTTTATGTATATGGGTGAGTTAATTGAGTATGCAGATACCAATACCTTATTCACCACGCCGTCTAAGAAGAAAACAGAAGACTATATTACAGGTCGTTACGGTTAAGACGAGCTTGCGAGGAGAATATCATGGAACACAATATTAATAAGCACATTTCTGGCCGCTTTAATGAAGAGCTAGAAAACGTGAGAAATCACGTACTCAGTATGGGTGGACTGGTAGAGCAGCAATTAAACACTGCGCTTGATGCGGTTAACCACAATGATGCTGAAAAAGCGAAAAAAGTCAGTCAGAACGACTACAAAGTCAATGCGATGGAAGTGAATATTGACGAAGAATGTACACGTATAATTGCGAAAAGACAGCCCGCAGCCAGTGACTTGCGTTTGGTCGTTGCCATCGCAAAAACGATTGCAGATCTTGAACGTATCGGAGACGAAGCTGAGCGAATTGCCAAAGTTGCGTTGGATTCGTTTACCAAAGATCAGCAAGACTTATTGGTAAATATTGACAACATGGGCCGCCAAGTGTCGCAAATGCTGCATGATGTGCTTGACGCGTTTGCTCGTATGGACGCGCAAAAGGCATTTGAAGTGCATAAAGCTGATGCCAAAGTGGACCGTGAATACGAAGCCGTAACGCGTCAAATTATGACCTATATGATGGAAGACCCACGCTCTATTCCAAAAATCATGGATTTAATTTGGTCTGTGCGCTCATTGGAGCGTATAGGCGATCGTTGTCAGAATATTGCGGAATACGTGATTTATTTCGTAAATGGCAAAGATATTCGCCATACATCTCAAGAAGATATCGCAAAAACCTTGTGATGCTTATCAACTAGTTGCGCGCTTTCGGCGCGCAATTTCATAGTAAGTTCATCTAAACTTGCAATAAAACCGTTCACAACGGCGCTCAATGCTGTAAAATTACTCTCTGCACATGCATACAAATATGATTTAAGGGTCAGTTATGCCTAGTAACGCGTTTTTAGGGGTATTTGCTAAATCTCCTATTAAGCCAATTGAAGAGCATATAAAAATAGTCCATCAGGCCAGTGCGGCTTTGATCCCATTTTTTAACCATGTCTTCAAAGGGGAGTGGACAGAAGCAGATGCAATTCGCATTGAAATCCGCAACCTAGAGCGTGAAGCAGATGAACTCAAGCGTGAAGTACGCTTACATTTGCCTCGTGGTTTATTCATGCCAGTAGAACGGACTGACTTACTGGAACTTATCACCCACCAAGATAAGATAGCCAACAAAGCGAAAGATATCGCAGGTCGCGTTATCGGTCGTGAAATGGTCATCCCTGAATCCATTCAAAAAGACTTTCTTGCTTACGTCACGCGTTGTGTGGACGCAACTAAACAAGCATCAGAAGCGATTAACGAGTTTGATGAACTGCTTGAGACAGGCTTTAGAGGCCGTGAAGTCACTTTAGTTGAAAAAATGCTAGTTGAGCTTGATGCCATCGAGCAAGATACCGACGATATGCAAATCAAAATTCGTCGAGAGTTACGCGCTGTTGAAAGCGAGCTTAATCCAATTGATGCGATGTTCTTATACAAGATCATTGAATGGGTAGGTGGGCTTGCAGATATCGCAGAGCGCGTTGGTTCACGTCTTGAGCTGATGTTAGCTCGTTAATAAAAATCGATCTTTTAAAATAAAGTAAGGTTTCTTATGGATATCATTGCATCCTACGGCACTGTATTGGTTTTAATTGCCGCAGCAGTTGGTTTCTTTATGGCTTATGGTATTGGCGCAAACGATGTTGCGAATGCTATGGGTACTTCGGTAGGTTCAAAAGCACTTACCATTAAACAAGCAATTATTATTGCTATGATCTTCGAGTTCGCTGGTGCTTATCTTGCTGGTGGTGAGGTAACATCAACGATCCGAAAAGGGATCATAGATTCTACTCCTTTCATTGATATTCCTGAACTGATGATATTAGGAATGATCTCTGCACTTTTCGCTGCGGGTAGCTGGCTATTGATGGCTTCAATGTTAGGTTGGCCTGTATCTACGACACACTCAATCATTGGTGCAATCATTGGTTTCGCGTTAGTTGCCGTGGGCAGTGAAGCAATCCAATGGGGCAAGGTTGCAGGTATAGTTGGTAGCTGGATTGTCACCCCCGCTATTTCCGGCTTTATTGCCTATCTCATCTTTATGAGTGCCCAGAAGCTCATCTTCGATACCAATAAACCACTAGAAAATGCTAAACGTTTTGTGCCTATTTACATGGGTCTAGCGGGCTTTGTTATGTCTTTGGTTACTATCAAAAAAGGCCTTAAGCATATTGGTATTAAACTCGGCACTGTCGAAGGTTTTGCCCTTGCTATCGGGATTGCAATTATTATTGCTATTATCGGTAAAATAGCGATTGCTAAACTAAAAATGGATCCCAATGCAGACAAGCAAATGCAGTTCAACAATGTTGAAAAAGTATTCGCTATCCTTATGGTACTAACTGCATGTTGTATGGCATTCGCGCATGGTTCGAATGACGTTGCTAACGCAATTGGTCCATTAGCGGCAGTGGTCAACATTGTTGAAAACGACGGTGAAATTGCTAAGAAAGCGGCCCTAGCTTGGTGGATCTTACCTCTAGGTGGTTTAGGTATTGTTGCGGGTCTTGCGATCCTTGGTAAGAAAGTTATCAAAACTATTGGTGAAGGCATCACCCACCTTACTCCAAGCCGCGGCTTCGCAGCTGAACTTGCCGCTGCTTCAACAGTAGTAATTGCATCAGGCACAGGCTTACCAATCTCTACCACCCAAACCCTAGTTGGTGCGGTATTAGGTGTGGGCATGGCGCGTGGTATTGCGGCATTAAACATGGGTGTTATTCGTAACATCGTAGTTTCTTGGGTAATTACATTGCCAGTTGGTGCTGCCCTTGCTATTGTTATATTCTATATTTTGAGATTGGTGTTCGGCGTATAAAGATACACCGCACTTTTCAAAAAGACAGACTTTTAGCTTGAAAAGATCTCAACACCTTTGGTGTTGGGGTCTTTTTATTTGTGCTGTTGAAAATTAAGAGTAAAGCTTGTGACGAATCTACCTAGTATCAAACAACTACAATACCTTCTTGCGGTGCATCAGCACCAACATTTCGGTCGTGCAGCGGAAGCATGCTTTATTGGTCAGTCGACGTTAAGTAGCGCGATACAAAACCTTGAAGAGACATTGGGATGTCAGCTAATTGAACGCGAAAATCGCAGCCTAATGTTTACCGATATTGGGGAAGAAGTGGTTGAGCGAGCTCGGAAAATTATTGATGACACCATGAGTGTTAAAGAGCTGACTAAAAGCTACAAAAACCCATTGTCTGGTAAGTTGACGTTAGGAATTATTCCCACCATTGCCAGTTTTATCGCCGCGCCACTTTATCAGGCGTGCAAAAAGGAGTTTGAATCGCTTAATTTGGTTCTAGTTGAAGATACCAGTGACAACTTACTGGACAAGCTAGAGCATGGCCATATTGATATGGCAATGTTGGCACTACCTTATAGAACGGATAAATTTCATACTCAAGTGCTTGCAAAAGATCATTTTAGTCTGGTTCGACATGCAGAGTACAGTGTACCAGAGCCAATTGACGACTTTAATCTGCTGCCTGAGCAAAGTGTATTTTTACTCGAAAAAGAGCACTGCATGACCGGTCATGCACTTAGCGCTTGCCACTTAAATCGTAGCGCATGCATTAATCCATTTGAGGCGGCAAACCTACATACTTTATTAAGTATGGTGGAATACAAAAATGGCGTGACATTTTTGCCTCAAATGGCTATCAATGCAGGGATTTTGGAGGGGAAACCTTTAGTGGCTATGCCACCGCAAGATCATGCATATCGTGAGATTGGTTTGATTTGGCGTCGTACTACCGGGCGGATCAGAGATTTTAGACTGTTTAGTGACTTTGTTGGTGGCTACATCAGTGGTCAATGTCAGTCTAAGTAATAGTAATGAATATGAAAGGCACCTTAAAGGTGCTTTTTTTTGCAAAAATTTTTCCGCCCCTACAACTTTTTTTGCAGCCGCTACGATTAATAGTTAGTGAGAAGATTGGATGAGTGGACTGCGTGTTTTTTAACAGCGAAAAACAATTAATAAAAAGAGCACTGCAAGGTAATCAAGGAGCATGGTCAAAGCTTTGCGCCCAGCATCATAGCCGTGTGTATAACCAATGTTTGAGGCTGGTTGGCAATCCGCAAGACGCGCTAGATATTGCTCAAGATGTATTTTTAAGTATGTATCGAAATCTGCATACCTTTAATGGTGATGCTAAGTTCTCGACTTGGGTATTTAAAATCACCCATGCAAGGATTGTGGATCACATGCGAAAACATAAGTTTGAATCGATTGAAGGTAAAGAACCTGAGACTTCACAATACGGACCTGATACCAAAATAGTGCAACAGCAAAGTAACGAAGAGATATATATTGCGCTGAAACAGCTACCATTTGAGCAGCGGATTGTCGTAGAGCTAAAGTTTTTCCAATATTACACTTTTGATGAAATTGCACAGCAGCTTGAGTTATCAAGTAATACGGTGAAGGCTAGGCTATACAGTGCGCTAGGTAAGATGAAAGGGCAACTTGAGGTGCAAAAACATGGCTAAATTAGCACACTTATTCGAGCAGTGGTTAGATGGTGAAGTACTGACTGAGTCAGAGTTGGCTGAACTTCAGGCCAGTAGTGAGTACCGGGAAATGATGAATGCTGCTGTTACTTGGCAGAAGCATGCTGCTAGCTTTGAAGAGCAAGCCCCTCCATCACAGCTCACTTTGCGACATCAAACTCGCGCTTGGCCAGTGGCTGCCGTCGCAGCTTGGCTGGTTGTTGGGCTTGGTGTCTCGGGACTTTGGTTACAGAATTTAGGCTTACACCAACAGTTGAGCGTTCAACAAACGCAATTGGCACAGCAGCAAAGTGCTATACAGAACATGCTTGCAAAACTTGATGAGACTAAGCCAATAGATCAAGCCACGCTTGCCAAGTTAGCAACTCAAGTGGTTGAACAAAACCGTAAAGAGCGCAGTTTGGCAATGAATAATCTCGTTGATCTGATCCAGGCACAAAGAGCGCAAGATCAAGCTCTACTTAGGCTGCAATTGAATGAGTTAGCAGAGCAAGTTGAGCAGACACCGACACAAAATTTAGCACAGTATCGAGGTAAACCATGAAGTTAATTCCATTTTGTTTTGGCGCTGTCGCTGCCATTACTACAAGCCTTGCCCAAGCCCAAATTATTGATGAAGCGCTAAAGCGCGAGGTTGCTATTTTTGAGCGGGTACTGCTAAGTGCACTGCAGCATGACACGCAAGATCAAATTCGTAGTGTTTCTGGCTATTATTTGAAAGATCAGGGAGTTGTGTTTGAACTAGCATTAAAACGTCGGCATCGGTTGGAGTGGATCTCTCATATCGACAATCTGGATGATGTCGCAGCAATAGGAGAGTTTGAACTGCCAGAATTCGATATGGACATCACGGAAGTTGAGATTTCACAGCCTATAGCTGAAGCTGTTTCTCAAGCCTATTCGGATGCTGCCGAGAAAGTCAGAGCAGGAGCCGAAAAGGTTCGCGAAGCCGTAGAAAAAGAAAGAGAAAATAGAATTCAATTACGGGAGCTTGAACGGCAAAAAGCGGAATTAGAGTTTGCGAAAAGGCACGAAAGTGATGATCAAGTAAAAGAATTTACCGAGTCATTGAGAGAAGTTGAAAAGCGCATAGAAAAGCTTTCACTTAAGGATTCGGAATTAAAAGACCTTAAAGATAAGCTGAAAGCGAGTCTTGAGGCTTCACGGGTCAAACGCGCGAAAGAGAAAGCAGAAAAGCAGCGAGCACTCGAGAAAATGCTAGTAACCAGCTTAGCCCGAAGCTTATGTGACTATGGTGCGGGTTTAAGACGTTTACCTAGAAATGAGCACATAAGCTTTATTTACAGCGAACTCAGTAATGCTAACAATAAACATATATATGTTTATCCAAAATCCTTGGTGCAGCAATGTGTTAAAGGTGAGAAAACGGCAAAACAGCTTGTTGAGACAGTAACTAGCTATCGTTTTTAGGTAATCTGAGTTTGGGGTAAAAAAGTGACAAGATAAAACAGCATAGCTAAATGCTGTTTTATTTATGAAGGAACTTAAACTTGTTCGCGTTAAGCCTGCTCAATATTTTTTGCCGTAGTTAAATTTGGTAAAAAGAGTAAGTAAACCCAAACCACTAGATTAAAGTAGGGTAGCAAGCCCAGCCCTGTGAACAACTTTACCGGATATCCTTTTGTGTTGGCATAGCGGTAACATTGATAAGCGATAAGCAAGTTTGCAAGTAGTAAAAACAGTGATAATGACAGCATAATTTACCCCTTGAAGTCCATAGCAAGATGTAACTCAATCCTTTGAATGTCTATAAAATTAAGGTGTTACCCTAAAATTTGGAGACATTTTAAACTGGTATTTTTAATTATAGTGGACTTTGCAAGAAGTAAAAGTAACCTTTAGTATAAAAATGTTACTACGCTGTTTTTAGAGATAAAATAGTTTTCGCACTTCTCGCTAGTTGTTCAATAGGGAGTGGTCTCGAGATAAAGTAACCCTGTCCATAGTCCACACCTATTTCCTTAAGTTTTTGAAATATATCTCTGTTTTCGACATATTCAGCAACTGAACACTTATCTAATGAGTGACTAATATCGTTGACGGCTTTAACCAGCGCTAGATCAATTGGGTCGTTGAGCATGTCTCGAACAAAGGAGCCATCTATCTTAACATGCTGTGCGGGTAGTTGTTTTAGATAACTAAAAGTGCTGAAGCCTGTCCCGAAATCATCAATAGCGAAATGACAGCCAAGATCATTCAGATTTTTGATCATCGTCTGGGTTGCATTAAGATTGTTAATGCTGGCAGATTCTGTGATCTCAAAAATAACGCGATTAGCTGAAACTTGATGCTCTTTTAAGCACGCTTGAATGTGGGGCTGAAGTCGTTCATCTAAAAATGAATGTGCAGATAAGTTAATCGCTACTTGGCTCAAAATCTCATGTTCAGCCAGTGCTTTAATGGCAGTTCTGATCACGCATTGATCCATCAAAAATGTATCATTAAGTAGCTCTAATGCGGGAATAAACTGATTTGGGTAAATTGTCTCGCCGTTGATCTTTAATCTGAGCAGTGCTTCGTAATAGGCTATTTGTTGTTTTTTGAAATCCCAGATAGGTTGATAGTGGAGTTCGATGCTATCGTTTTGGAGTGCTTGCCTAACACTATGTCCCCACTCTAAACCGGTTTGTAGCGTCTGATTTTGCTCATCTTCTTTGTTATAACAATGGACCAAGTTTCGGCCGAGATTCTTGGCAATATAAAGGGCTATATCTGCTTGTTTCAAACACTCGCTGGGATCTGCATTTTCATTGGTAATTTGCGTTAGTCCAATGGAGCAACTGAGAGAGTATGCATTATCTTCAAAGTGAAACTTATGTTCTTCGATAGCCATACAAATGCTTTCAGCGCACATATGAGCGTCTAGCAGGTTGGTGTGCTTAAGCAGCACAGCAAATTCGTCCCCACCAATACGAAAAGTTAGATGCTCTTCACCTATTTTGTCGCCAAATAACTCAGATACTTCTTTGAGTACGATATCTCCTTGCTGATGGCCTTTACTGTCATTAATGATTTTAAAGTGATCTAAGTCGATATAAATTAGCGCATGCTCTATATCTTCTGCGGACTTTACTTCATTACATAGCTGATTTAATTGCTGATCAAAGTAGTAGCGGTTGTGTAAGCCTGTAAGTGTATCATGTAGCGCTAAGTGTCTGAGTTGCAGTTCAGCTTGCTTACGCTCGTGAATGTTATCGAGTGTTGCAGTAATAGCGACCGAACTTGAGGTGTTCTTGATAAGTTGCAAGCGACACTCAATCCATACCAAATGTCCAGCTTTATGGCAGAGCTGCAGCTCTACTTGCGCATGCTGCCTTACACCACTTTGAATTTCCCCAATGACTTTGTTGAAGGCTTCAAGCTCATCCTTGGCAATGTAATCGCTGAGCTGAGTATTGAGGCTTGATTTAATACCGAACCCCGAGAGGTATTCCCATGCAGGGTTTATAAACCGGATCGCGCCTTTCAAATCTAATTCGACGACAACAGTTCTAAGGTGCAGCAAGATCCGTTGGTGCGCAGAAAATAAATCTTTATAGCGGCTTTCACTGCGACTGAGTTGCTCGACTTTATTGGCAAACTCTGCGTAGCTCACCATAAAATCTTCTCGTCGTGCCGCATGGTCACATACTTTGCTTAAAAATGGCATATCGTAAGGTGCTCGAACAAAGTCGGTAACGCCTAGCAGTAATAGTTGTTCGGCATGGTCAGCATCGCGCTTGTCAATAATAGTTACGATTGCTTGGCTTGGGCGGTGCTTAAGAATACTTTCTACTAAGCTTTCTGCGGAACCTGACAAATTAGATGTTGTGTCCATCAAAATAATGGCGTAATCATCTTGAAGAAATAGCGATAAAGCGTTAGCCGCAGAGCTTACATGGGTGCAAACAAAATTGTGCGATAAGTGTTCACAAATTTTTTGGGCACGCTGTTGATTGGGTTCTAATAAGAGTAAGTTGAGACGACTACTTTTGTCTAAATGCGTTGACAGCACATTGGCCAAAATTTGAGGTAACATGTCTTGACGCTCAAAAGGTAGCACGGCATCGATACTATAACTGCGGGCGGTGGTTTCAGCTATTCGCTCACAATAAGTTGGTGGAATTAGTACGATGGGTGTATTTTTTGGTGTTGCGAGCAAACCTGAGCGGATCATGCGCGAGAATCGCCAGCCATCTATTTTGCCAACATCCAAGCCGGTGATCACTAAATCTACAGCCTGGGTTTTCAACAAGCTTAGCGCATCTTGAGAGTCCGACTTAGCAATAATAGTAAAGACATCTAATGCACTAAGAGTTTTGGTCAAGGTTTGACGCTCGTGAGCACTGGCGTTAACAATGAGCAACGTTAGCTGTCTAGACACAATAAAAAAACCTCACCAGATACTGCGACACAATCGTTGGGCTTGTCTTTAAGTTAGCAAATCGCACTTAATCTCTGCTTGATAACAATCAAACAGTAAGTCGAACTTTGCTCTTGAAATCATAGCCGATAGCGATAAGTTATTGTTAAAACTTAAAGAATAAAGAACACACTGAACAAAGGTGCACACCGTACAAAATTTTTCATGGTGATTACCGCTGTAGACTCGCTAGGTTAAAGGTATTTACGCAAGGTTACAAGCACTTGATTTCGCCAAAACACCGCACTAGACTTGGCGCACTTTTAGAAATGAGGCCTTTCCATGCGCGTAGCAGACTTTAGTTTTGATCTTCCTGATGAGTTGATTGCCAGACACCCAATGAAGGAACGCTCTAGCAGTCGTCTTCTTACCTTAAATGGCAATAGTGGTGAAATAGAGCACAAGGTATTTAGAGATATTTTGGCACTCATTAATCCAGAAGACTTAATCATCTTTAATAACACTAAAGTTATTCCTGCTCGTATGTTTGGTCAAAAAGCCAGTGGTGGAAAACTAGAAGTACTGGTTGAGCGCGTTGTAGATGAGCGTACTGTGCTTGCTCACGTCAGAGCGAGCAAGTCGCCAAAGCCTGGTACCAAGATTGAGCTTGAAGGCCAAGCAACCGCAGAAATGGTTCAGCGCCACGGTGAATTATTTGAGCTGAGATTCGAGGGCAAAGAAAATGTATTGGCTATTTTAGATAAAATTGGCCATATGCCTTTGCCCCCTTATATCGACAGACCGGACGATGATGAAGATAAAGAGCGTTATCAGACTGTTTATGGTGAGAAACCAGGCGCTGTTGCTGCACCTACCGCAGGGCTGCACTTTGATGATGAATTGATGGCCAAGCTAAAAGATAAAGGTGTTGAGATGGCCTTTGTTACTTTGCATGTGGGCGCGGGTACGTTCCAGCCAGTGCGAGTCGATTCAGTAGAAGAGCATGTTATGCACTCAGAATACATCGAGGTCTCAGCAGAAGTCGTGGAGTCAATTAAAGCGGCTAAAGCCAGAGGGGGACGGGTGATCGCTGTAGGTACCACATCTGTGCGCTCACTCGAGTCTGCCGCTAAAGCAAACGGCGGTGAAATTGCTCCACTGTACGGCGATACCGATATTTTTATTTATCCGGGCTACCGATTTAACGTAGTCGATGCAATGGTGACCAACTTCCACTTACCAGAATCAACGCTAATCATGTTAGTGAGTGCGTTTGCAGGGCAACAGCATATTATGAAGGCTTACCAAACTGCCATTGAGCAAAAATACCGCTTCTTTAGTTACGGTGATGCGATGTTCTTGCAAAAGCAAGATAAGTAACTCACGTCGTACAACTATTAAAATGCCCAGTATTGCTGGGCATTTTGCGTTTTATGGCTGTAAAGTTGCAAGCTCGATATGGACTTTGTGTTTTTTATCCCAATATTAGAATTGCGCTAGTAATCTTGGTAGAATCGAAAGATCACTGCCCTAAGCATTGGCTTAGCACGTTTTTTAGTCAAAGTTGGACTGTTTTTCCGACAACGAGGTAACAATGAAATTTGAATTAGATAGCAAACAGGGTAAGGCTCGCCGAGGTCGCTTGATTTTTGACCGTGGTGTGGTAGAAACGCCTGCATTTATGCCTGTTGGTACTTACGGCACAGTAAAAGGCATGACCCCTGATGAGCTCAAAGAAACGGGCGCACATATCTGTCTAGGGAATACCTTCCACTTGATGCTAAGACCTGGCACTGAGATCATCAAACAGCATGGCGATTTGCATGATTTTATGAATTGGGATAAGCCGATTTTGACCGATTCAGGCGGCTTCCAAGTATTTAGTCTTGGTGCGATGCGTAAAATTTCGGAAGAAGGTGTGCTATTCAAGTCTCCAGTTAATGGTGAAAAGATTATGTTATCACCAGAAAAAGCAATGGAAGTACAGCGCGACTTAGGGTCAGATATCGTCATGATTTTTGATGAGTGTACGCCGTATCCTGCGACAGAAAAAGAAGCAAAAGACTCGATGGAGCTAAGCTTACGTTGGGCAAAGCGCTCTAAAGAAGCACACGGTGACAACCCTTCTGCGCTATTCGGTATTATTCAGGGGGGTATGTACCCAGAACTGCGTGCCGAGTCGCAAAAGGGCTTAGAAGAAATCGGCTTTGACGGTTATGCACTCGGTGGTTTATCAGTTGGTGAGCCAAAAGAAGACATGATCAATATTCTTGACCAATGCGCGTATAAAATGCCGGAAAACAAACCCCGCTATTTAATGGGCGTTGGCAAACCTGAAGATTTGGTTGAAGCGGTGCGTCGTGGTATCGACATGTTTGACTGTGTAATGCCAACGCGTAACGCTCGTAATGGTCACTTGTTTGTGACTGGCGGCGTGGTGAAAATCCGCAATGCAGCACACAAAACAGATACCAGCCCACTAGATGCGGAGTGTGATTGCCATACTTGTAAGAATTACTCTCGAGCGTACTTACATCACTTAGATAAGTGTAATGAAATTCTAGGCGCTCGGCTCAATACCATCCACAACTTACGTTATTATCAACGTTTGATGGAAGGAATGAGAAATGCCTTGTCTGAAGGTACATTTGATGAATTTGTCGAAGACTTTTATGCGCGCCGTGGCATTGCGGTGCCAGAGTTGGCTGACGTTGGTTTGACAGAAAATAATTAATTTATAAACGAGGAAGTGAAATGAGCTTTTTTATCTCAAACGCGCATGCTAGCACTGCAGCGGCAGCACCGGCTGGTGGTGGCATGGAAATGCTAATCATGTTAGGTATTTTTGGTCTGGTATTTTATTTTTTAATTTACCGTCCACAAGCTAAACGTGTTAAAGAGCACAAAGACCTAATGGGTGCATTAGGCAAAGGTGACGAAGTACTAACTCAAGGTGGACTTGTGGGTAAAATCACAAAAGTTGCTGATGATAAAGACTTTGTTGTAATCGCACTAAACGACCAAACTGAAGTGACAGTGCAAAAGTCAGCGGTTTCAGCAGTGTTACCTAAAGGTACAATGAAATCTCTATAAGAATAACAATAAAGGGATAGCCCAGTGTTAAACAAGTATCCAATGTGGAAGTACTTACTTGTTCTCGCTGTGTTAGCTATCGGTATTCTTTATGCCACACCTAACTTGTATGGCCGCGATCCGGCCATACAAGTATCTGGCACAAAAGGTGCTGATGCGACGCTCAGTGTACTAGATCAAGTTAACGAAACCCTACAAAAGAACGACCTTGCCGTGAAATCTTCTGCACTAGAAGATGGTCAAATCCTTGTTCGTTTTAAAAATGTTGAAGATCAGCTTAAAGCACAAGATATTCTGCGAAATAGCTTAAGCGATGATTACATTTCAGCAATCAATATGTCTCCTGCACAACCTGAGTGGTTAAAAGACTTAGGTGCAAACCCGATGAAGCTTGGTCTAGACTTAAGTGGTGGTGTTCACTTCACAATGGAAGTGGATATGGTCACGGCGATGGACAATGCACTTGAGCAAATGGAGCAAGATTTCAAGAGCGATTTGCGTGAAGAGAAATTGCGCTATCGTTCGGTACGTCGTGTCTCTAATAGTGAACGTGTACAAGTAACGATGCGTTCAGAAGAAGATAAAGACGCGGCGATGAGCTTTTTGAGAAAGCGTTACCCTGGTAACGATTTCATCAATGATAGTAGCGACAGCCTCGCTTTCTTTTCAAGCCTTAGCGACCTTAAATATAAAGAGCTGCGTGAATACGCTATCAAGCAAAACGAAACCATTATTCGTAACCGTATTAACCAACTTGGTGTTGCTGAACCTAATGTTCAACGTCAAGGTGGCGAGCGTATAATTGTTCAACTTCCAGGGGTTCAGGACACGGCTCGGGCAAAAGAAATTCTAGGTGCCACTGCGACACTTGAGTTCCGTGAAGTAGATGAAAATGCTGACGTACGTGCAGCGGCACAAGGCCGCACTCCTCCTGGCACAGAAGTGATCCCACATAAAGATGGCTATCCGGTTGTGCTTAAAAAGCGTGTTATCCTTGAAGGTACACATATCACCGGCGCGCAGTCTGGTATGGATGAATATCAGCGCCCCCAGGTGAATATCAAGCTTGATAGCAAAGGTGGGGCAAAAATGAACGCCTTCACCAAACGTGCCATCGGTAAACGTATGGCAACGGTTTTCATTGAGTACAAGCCATCAGGCAAGAAAGATGAAAACGGTAAAGCGTTACCCCCAATCAAAGTGGAAGAAGTGATTAACGTTGCAACGATTCAAGCACGTTTAAATAGCTCTTTCCGTATTACCGGAATTGATAGCCCTGCAGAGGCACATAACCTAAGCTTACTACTTCGCGCAGGTGCATTGGTTGCGCCAATTCAAATTGTTGAAGAGCGCACTGTAGGTCCAAGCCTTGGTCAGGAGAACATTGAAGCTGGTATGACAGCGGTTGTCCTTGGTTTTGCTTTTGTTCTTGCCTTTATGTTGCTGTACTACAAAGGTTTTGGTCTGGTAGCAAACCTAGCCCTTGCGGCTAACCTCATCATGATTGTAGGTGTGATGTCGATGATCCCAGGTGCTACACTGACGCTGCCTGGTATTGCCGGTATCGTGTTAACAGTTGGTATGGCTGTTGATGCAAACGTACTTATTTTTGAACGTATTCGTGAAGAAATTGCGGAAGGCCGCAGTCCACAGCAAGCCGTTCATCATGGCTACGACAGTGCATTTAGTACGATTTTTGATGCCAACATCACGACCCTAATTGCAGCAGTGATCCTTTTCTCTGTCGGTACGGGCCCAATTGCAGGCTTCGCGGTAACCTTAGCTATCGGTATCATTACTTCAATGTTTACAGCGATTGTTGGTACACGTGCGGTTATTAATGCCATTATCGGTGGCAGACGTATCACTAAGCTATCAATCTAGGAGACGGGCATGCAATTATTAAACTTAAAAAGCACTATCCGTTTTATGTCAGCAAGAAAGCTCTCAATGGCTTTCTCGGCATTGTTGATCTTGGCTTCAATTGCCTCGTTCATGGTGAAAGGGCTAAACTTTGGTTTGGACTTTACTGGTGGTACGGCAGTTGAAGTTGGGTTTTCGCAGCCTGCAGACTTAGCAAAGGTACGTAGTGTATTAGCCGAAAATGGTTTCGCTGATGCTTCTGTACAGCTTTTTGGCTCGAGCCAAGAAGTACTCGTACGACTCGCACCACGCGGAGATGATGTGAAAGCAGAGGTGTTGGGTAACCAACTCATTGCAGCGCTTAAACAAGCGGATGAAAGCGTAATTATGCGTCGCATCGAATTCGTAGGCCCGAGTGTCGGTGAAGATCTCAAGGAGCAGGGCGGTTTGGCGATGCTAACTGCGCTTATTTGTATCTTGATCTACGTTGCTTTTCGATTTGAATGGCGTTTTGCCGTAGGTGCTGTTGCAGCGTTATTTCACGATGTTGTGCTGACTATGGGGTTGTTCTCAATCTTAGGTCTTGAATTTGACTTAACGATTTTGGCGGCAATATTGGCGGTGATCGGTTACTCACTCAACGATACTATCGTTGTGTCCGACCGGATTCGTGAAAACTTCCGTAAAGTACGCATTGACGACACCTTAGAGATCATCAATATTTCACTGACCCAAACGCTTAACCGTACATTAGTGACTTCAATAACGACTATTTTAGTATTAGTTGCGTTATTCGTATGGGGTGGTCAAACCATACATGGTTTTGCAACTGCGTTATTATTCGGTGTGTTTATCGGTACCTACTCTTCTGTTTACGTTGCAAGCTCTGTTGCAGTGGCAATGGGCGTTAGTAAAGAAGATTTGATCCCGGTAGAAGTCGAAAAAGAAGGTGCAGATTTAGACGCTATGCCTTAATCATAGAATTTGACGTGATAACCGAAAGCGGCCTTCGTGCCGCTTTTTTGTTGTTGGCAAAATCTCATTTTATTGTTTCTAAAATATTACATTACTATATAATGATAATCGTTATCAATAAAGGAGATACTTATGTACAAATTTGTGATGGCGGTTGGCGCATTAACATTAATGACTGCATGCTCTAAGCAACCAGAGCTTGAGCAACAAACCGAATCTGTAACCACAGAAGCAACATCATCTTTAGCACAATACAAAGTTCAAGCTGAGGCGCTACTTGCGGATATTCGTATAGAAAAAGACGCTGCTGCACTTGAAACTCAATCAGCAGAATTAGTTACTCTTTCTCGAACCTTACTAAATGAGTTTGTTACTAAGTATCCTCAGTGCCAAACTTACCTAGATGCCTTAGATAAAGCCGCCGATATCATTCCTACTTTACCACTTGAAGAGATTGAAACTGGTTATCACGCGGATGGCAAATTACCTAAGTTTGACGACCCAGTTTGTTACCATGCCAAAGACTTATTAGTGCATCCAGCAACCGTGCAAGCGATCGCGATCAAAGGCTTTAGTGATGCTGAAGACTATAAAAGTGCAGAAATGGAAATAGTAGAAGTGATTGCACACTTTGATCAGGTAGAACGAGCGCTGAAGTAAGCGGTTGAAAATCATTCAACTGCAAATTGGGTACATTTCACCCGATTGACATATATCTGTCATATACAGTTGCTACCGTGCGCGATTATACTTTTACAGTGAGCTTGATGCTGTGGATCCTTCGCGCACGTTAGTACTTAATACAATAATAAAAGAAAAAGCTGTTTTTACTCTGTTTCAGCCAATCTACGATCTTGCGAAACGCCAAGTTTTAGGATTTGAAGCGTTGAGTCGTGGTATGTCTGGCTCGCTGTTAGAGTCTCCAGACAAACTCTTTGCGATTGCAAGTCAGCAGGAAAGGTTGTCTGAGCTGGAGATTATCTGTCGTGAAGCGGCGATTAAGCAGTTTGTCTCACTCAACCTTCCCGGTAAGTTGTTTTTAAATGTTAGCCCCAAAGCGCTACTCGAACCGAGCCACCCCAAGGGAGAAACTAGGCATCTGACCGAAGTGTATGGCCTCGATCCCAAGCGAGTCGTCATTGAAGTGACTGAGCAAGACAAAGTAGATGACGCGAATTTGCTATTAACGACAATTACCCATTATCGAGAGCTTGGATTTCAAATTGCAATTGATGATTTAGGAGCTGGCTACTCTGGCCTAAGAAAGTGGTCTGAGCTGTGTCCTGACTATGTTAAAGTCGACAGATACTTCATTGATCATTGCGACCAAAGCGTGGTGAAGCGTGAGTTTTTAAAATCTATTATTGAGCTTGCTAAAGCCACCAGCACTCAGGTTATAGCCGAAGGCATCGAGCGGGTTGAGGAGTTAAAGCTGATAGAGCAGCTCGGCATTGTAAATGCTCAAGGTTTTCTGCTCGCGAAGCCTACTCGAAAGCCACCGACAGAGCTGGCGCTGTTAAAATCTCTACATTCGGAAGTTCGATCCAGTTTTAATCAATTTGAACAATCAATGGCTATCGGCTGGCTTGCCAAAGAAGCCAGTGCAATCCATGAATGTACGCAATGTATCGATGCTCATAGGTTGTTCGAACAAGATCGTAAGCTTACCAGCCTTGCTGTGGTAAACGATGCTAGGGAGCCTGTGGGGCTGCTACACCGAGATCAACTAACAGAGGTTTTCGCTGCACCATATGGACATGCGCTTTTTGATAAAAAATCAGTCGTTAAATTGATGGATAAACAGCCATTAGTGGTGGATGAGCAGCAAGAGTTAGATACGGTTAGTAAGCAAATAACCGACCATGAATTTGATATTCGACGTCATATTATTATTACCAGAGATAGTCGTTATCTTGGCTTAGCGCCGCTGAGAGACATACTCAAGCACATCACAGAAGAAAAAATTCGTCACGCCCAACATGCCAATCCACTAACTATGTTGCCAGGCAATGTAGCGATAAATGAGGCTATTGAACAAAGGCTGCGTTCACATCATGACTTTTCTCTTGCATATATCGATCTAAATCATTTTAAGCAGTTTAATGATTTATATGGATATGCCAGTGGCGATAGCGTAATTAAGCTACTTGCTGAAGTGACAGTTGATGTATGTGCACAGAGCTCAAGTTTTGTTGGACATATCGGAGGTGACGATTTTATGGTGGTGTTCGATAACAAGGACGCAGAGGAATTATGTCATGAGATCATCTCTCAGTTTGAGTTTAAGTCAAAAGCTTTCTTCACCCCGGAACACGTTAGTGCTGGTGGTTATTGGGCTACAAATCGTGAAGGGCAAAAACAATTTGTGCCTTTACTCACTCTATCGATTGGCTTAGTGAGACCGGATTTACAGCACTGTATCAATTCACACCAAGTCGCTGCTTTGGCAACAGACGCAAAGAAAGAAGCCAAACGCTATCGTAATAGTTATTTGTTCGTCTGTAATCGTCGAAAACCCACAGTATCGACTGTACGACTTGAAAATGTAGGTTGACTATATCTTTAATTACGCAATAGTGATATCAATCAAAATGAGTGGTTGTAGTATTGTTTACCCCAATTGAGGGTCGTATGATGATGTTAAAGTTGAGTGTAATGGTCACTGTTTTGATGTTTCAAAGCACAGGTATTGCAGCGCAAACGTCAGAGTTAATCTATGTCGCGAAAGAAGCGCGAGCCTTGTACGATCGCGATCTCTATCTCTATGAATTATTAGAAAAGGCGCTCGTTGCAGCCAAGTACTCAGCTCAAATTGAGCATATCAAGGTCCATCCTCATCAACAGCGTACGCTGATGGCACTAAGTCGAGGAAAAGTTGATCTTCATTGGTCGATGACCAGTCCCGCGCGTGAGCAAATCGCTATTCCCATTAAGATTCCCTTGTATGGTGGACTTATTGGTAAACGCGTGCTGATTGTCCATAAAGATGTTTATCCAGCGATAAAAACGGTTCGTTCGCTTGATGAATTAAAGCGCTTTACCGCGGTACAAGGACACGATTGGCCCGATACTAAAATTCTTAGTTATAACGGTCTGAAGGTCAGGCCCATTTCCGATTATCAAACCATGTTTAATTTGATTGCGGATAAGAAAGCGGATTATTTTCCACGCTCGGTGATTGAGGCAAATTCAGAATTAATCGCACAAAATAACGAGAACCTCATGATCGTACCTGATTTTCATCTAATGTATTCAACCGCCTTTTACTTCTTCGTAAACAAAGACAAACAAACGTTGGCAGAGGCTTTAGAAGAGGGTCTTAGCAAACTTAGTGAGTCTGGTGAACTGCAGTTATTAAAACAAAAATATGGCCTAAGCAAGCACCCAGATAGCACAGCTATTACGCTGAACAATCCATATTTTTCTGAAAACTAACGCTTCTTTCTTAAGCTCGGTAGTGCGTAATCGTACTCTTCTTTATAGGTGATCGCGGCTAAGATCAGCAAAGTTAAGCAATTTGCACTGTAAATCAGGTAACCACTGACATCAAAGCTGTAGAAGAAAAATGTCATGTCTACACCTTTGGCATTTCTGAAATAATTTTCGACTAACGCAGCGAAACTCATAAATATACTTAGCATTGCAAGCCAAGGCATAATTGCATCAGCAAAAGTGTAACGAGTTTTTAATTTGGGGAATAGCTTTTTGGTAATTTCAACGCGATAAGTTAGTGGAAATATAACCAGTAAGCTAATGACAAAGTGTGTTCCGAAAATAAGTGTATTTTGTAATAGCCGTTGGTCTTTGTCTGAAGAGTCTAGGCTAATCAAACCGGAAGAAAATACGAGCGTCTCTAAGGTAAACGGTACCAAAGCTAACACAGATAAAGCGCAAATATTAATGTCTTTTAATCTAGCGCCTAAAATAAAGATAGTTGAGACAATAAGCCCATAAATTACATAGAAGTGAAAGCGAATATCGTACAAGACCAGGAGACCTACTGCCAAAATTGCATAAGGTATCAGTAGATCTCCTAACGAGAAATTTTTCTTCATCGCACAGTACTAATCTTTACCGGCTTCTTTCTCTGCTTGAGGGTGAGTAGGCTCATAAATACCACCACCAGAAACTTTTTTGCACTCTTTTAGATTTAACTTTTGCATTATCATAGTCCTTATTGAGTATACTTGGTTCTCAAGTAATCATGTCATTTGGGATTTATAGTTAATTGTGATACACACAATTTCGGAAGATACGAGCCAGACTACTCAACTGAAACTTCCGACATGTACAAACTTAACACCAAATAAACACAAGGTGAATGGAAAATTAAATAATTTTTTTTTATCAAAGCCTATTAAATTTTTAATATATATAACTAACTGAAACTTAATGTTTATTTTTAAATTTTAAATTTAGCCATCTCAGTCTCCAGATTTCCAGATAGAGACTTGATGGTGTCGGTTGCTTCATGTGCCTTCTCTGACACATTGGCTGTTTGTGATGCTGTGTCTGAAATAACAATAATCCGCTTCGCAGTATCTTCCCCTGCATTTAACTGTTCTTTTGCTGCTTGTGCAATCTGATGACTCATGTGCGAAATGGATTTAAGAGAGTCTGCAACTTGTACAAGCGCTTGCGAAGCTTTGGCAGACATACTCACTGTTTTTTCACTGGTTGCAATACTCAAACTAACGGAAGCTTTTGCGTCTTGTGTTGCACTTTGCAGCTTAGTGATCATGGTACGGATCTCTTCTGTGCTGGTTTGAGTACGTTGAGCAAGTTGTCTCACTTCGTCAGCAACAACGGCAAAACCACGGCCTTGCTCTCCCGCTCGTGCCGCTTCTATCGCGGCATTTAACGCAAGTAAATTAGTTTGTTCGGCAATAGATTGGATAACGGTAAGTACATGAGCAATATTTGATACTTCTTCATCTAGCACTTGGATGTTATTACCAGCGCTGTCAATTTGTTGCTCCAATAAAGCGATTTCGGTTGCTGTCTGTGCTGTCAGTTTGTCGGCTGTATTTCCCTGCTTTTCAGCCTCTTGAACTGAATTCGCAGCTTGTTCAGCATGCTCAACCACGGCTTGTGCTGATGCCGTAAGCTCGGTTATTGCAGAAGCCACCATTTGAGTCTCTGCATTTAAGCTGTGAGTTAAATTCTCCAGCTCTACGGATCGCACTTCACTGTCTGAAGTTTGATTCTGAAGTGCCTCTGCTGCTTCTTTTAGACCCTCAACGACCCCTTTTAAGCCACCTTGCATATAAGCCATAGCAGCCAAAATACTATAATCTTTGCAGTCAGTAGTATTGATTGGTGTAGTCAGATTTCCTCTAGAAACATGTTTTACGATTTCGAGTACATCATTGATTTCGGCACCCAGTTTATTGTTGAGCGACAGTCCAAATCGCGCAAGTGCGGTGGTTAATGCAACGGCAACAGCTAAAGAAAGTGCCACTAGCCAAATCGCAGTATCCCAATAGCGATCGTTTACTTCTTTGTAGCTAATACCTGTACCTACGTACCACCCAAACCCCGGAGTCTTTTGTACCACTGAAGTAAGGTCGACAACTTCTCCATCTCGTAGTGAAGTCCAATTGTAGGTAATGATCCGATCAAACTGGTTACTGACCAAGCGCTTAACCATGCTGCCAATGCTTTTGCCGTCAGCATCTTTAAACTCATTAAAGCTGGTGTTGTGTAATTGGGGGTCGTGAGGTGTCGCTACAAAGTCCATTTTCTCATTAACAACGTACACATACTCAGAATCATGGTATTTGTTTTCTCTTAGAACCTGAATAGCCATTTCTTTTGCCTGCTGCTCCGTCAGTTTTCCTTGCTCTGCAAAGCGCTCAAATTGTTTAACTATATTAACGGTGCTTTTCATTAACTGATTGATACGCGCAATATTATCGCTTTCACTGGCATGGCGTAGAGCTTGAAGGCCTACAAAAGCAACGGCAAGTAAGGATACAAATATTGCGGCGGCAAAGGTAATTATTTTTGTTTTTAACGTGAAACTAGAAAACACAGGATCGCCCCCTAAAAATACTCTCATTACATGATTTAGCACGTTTAGGGGGAGTTTGTAAGTAGGTTAATGCTCTATGCGGACTATTTTGAGATGATATTTACTCATACTACACAAATAGGATAACTAGCTTGCATTAATTATGCTTATTTCTTCATCAGTTAACGGGCGATATTCACCTTCAGCAAGGGTTGGATCAAGCTCGATCCCCGCAATATTTTCTCTATGAAGTTCAACTACTTGGTTACCTACTGCGGCAAGCATACGTTTTACTTGGTGGTATTTCCCTTCGCAAATAGACAAGCGTAGTGCAAATTTATCAATAAGCTCTGCTTTTGCTGGCAGGGTTGCTTGTTTTTCACCATGTAACTCAACACCTTGTTCAAGCTGGGCTAGCGCTTCTTCAGTGAGTTCGTCACGACTTTCTAGTACATAGGTTTTAAACTTCTGCTTTTTTGGTGAGGTGATTTGATGAGACCAATCCCCGTCATTTGTGAGCAGCACCAAACCCGTCGTATCGATGTCCAGTCTACCTGCAACATGAAAATCTTTTAAGTTAGGTTCTTCGATTAAATCGAATACAGTTGGGTGTAATTCATCACTATTTGCACACACATAACCTTGTGGCTTGTTCAGCATATAGTAGCGTAAACCCAAATACTCTAAGCGTTTGCCATCGAAAGTAATATGGTCTGCTGGGGTGACTTGGATATCACCTTTCTTGACGATATTGCCATTAACGGTAACGAGACCTTTTTTAATATTAATTTTGACCTTGCTGCGTGGCATCTCTGCAACGTGGCTCAAAAATTTCTCCAATCTACATGGAAATTTCATAGCTAAATAACTCGAATAATAAATTAGTTTTTGCGGTAAATATCGGATAATAAATCATAGCAATGGGCACTAAGTGCGAAATTTTCACCGACTTTTGCAATTAAAAGCTTGAGTGCCTCATTTATAAGGGTTTGTTTCTGTTCCAGTGTTCGGCCTTCCATTAAATGGATCTGGAGGTGAATAAACCCCTTTTTGTCATTGCCAAGCTGAAAATGCTCAAAAGCAACAGCGCGGGTTTTGACGGAATTTGGTTCAAACAAGCCACACGCACAAGCAAATTGCTGCACCTGTGATACTAACGCCTCGGTTTCAATTGGCAAATTAGCTGAGTGTTCGAGAATAAAGTGTGGCATGTGAAACTCCATGTTTTTGCATTAGGCTCAGAGTTTATGCTATTTATCAGGGGTTATTCCAGAAAAGAGTGAATTATTAGCATGCTGTCCTTATTTAAAGTCTCACCTTTGCTTAGCGATGAAGAAACCCAATGGTTAATTGATACCTTTGTCTGGGCATTTGAGCATTTTGATGGCGAGTACTTTTTAAATGAAACGCAGATCATTACTCCGACTCCCAGTTGTTTTCCTGAGCCGGTATCCAGTATTGAAGAAATGGCGGCAGTGGTTTTCTCCCGAGTAAAGTCCTATGCAGGGTTACAGCAGTGGCCAATCACTTTAGTTGCGCCTGAACGCATGCTCGCGTCGACCAGCATGACTAAGTTAAACATTGCAGGGCGTTGGCGCGGTGAGCAAGCGGTTATCGTTGAACCGGCTGCGCCTATTTTGATTTCTTATAATCCCAATCAAATAAATCAGCCTCAAGATCTGATCGCCAGTTATGCAGGTGTCATGGCAAAAGTTCTAATTTTACAGCGTGGCGTGTTACCTCCAGGTGGGGAAGCGCAACTAGACGCAGCTTGTGATGTGCTGGCGAGCTTTTTCGGCTTTGGGGTCATGGTGTCTAATACTGTATATCACTTTAGGGGAGGATGTGGTTCTTGCTACAACCAATATGCTAACCGAAAAGCTGCACTGACGGAGCAGCAAAGTGTTTTTGTACACGCCCTAGTATGTCATTTTAAAGGGGTGAAAGATGGTCATAAGCATCTTAAGTCACACCTTGTGGGTCAGTATAAAAAGGCCAAAAAGCAAATTAATACTCTAATGGATAACTCAGAGCGGGGTGATTTACTGGCCTTACAGGAGCATGCACATGCTCGCTTATCTTGATGAGTTTATTTTAATTGCGCTGGCACACTTTTTTGCTGTCGCAAGTCCCGGTCCTGATTTTGCGATAGTGCTTAAACAAAGTGTACAGCAGGGTAGAGCAAATGCCCTTTGGACGAGTTTTGGGGTTGGCCTTGGTATTTTAGTACATGTTAGTTATTGCTTATTGGGAGTTGCGTTACTGCTATCTCAATCTGAAACCTTGTTCACAGCAGTAAAATACATAGCCGCGCTTTACCTAGCTTACCTTGGGGTCCAAGCGTTGCGGTATGCAAAACCCAATTCAGAGCAAGAAAATATTACTGAACACGCTGTTACTGAGTCTAATTGGACTGCGTTAAAACGAGGCTTCTTGGTCAATGCCTTAAATCCCAAAGCAACGCTGTTTTTCTTATCGCTTTTTACCTTAGTGATTGAGCCAACCACACCAAGCAGTGTGCAGTTGTTTTACGGCGTTTATATGGCTTTGGCTACCTGGGCTTGGTTTTCATTTTTATCTTTAGTTTTATCAAAAACTACGGTAAGACAATTTTTTCGTCGTGCAGGACATTGGTTTGATCGCGGGATTGGTGTGATCATGTTATTGCTTGCAGTAAGATTGGTGATCTAATGAGTGACAAACATATTATTAACTTTAGCTTTGGTTCAAATATGTCGACCGCACGTCTGCTGGCTCGCTTACCACAAGCGAAGCTACTTGGAGTGGGGAAATTGCATGGCTATCGGCTGACTTTCGATATGTTGAGCACCGATGGTTCAGCCAAGTGCAGTATTACGCCAAGCAATGAAGCAAATAGCCACGTTTATGGTGTTTTGTATGGGCTAGATGAACAAGAAAAAGCGCGTTTGGACGATATTGAAGGGGAGCGCTACAACTGTCATTGTTTACCTGTTGAAAGGCAAGATGGCGGTATGGTGGACGCCTGGTGCTATATTGCTAACACCTTTGTGGAGCATCAATTACCTTTCGATTGGTACGTACATCATGTGTTGGCCGGGGCAAAGGAGCATCGGTTTCCAACCAGCTATTTACAGGCTATTTCGGCACAATCACACGTTACAGATAATAATAGTGACAGACAACAACAAGAATTAGCCATCTACCACTGTGATACTACAAAGTTAAACCTTAAGGCTTAACTCGTAACATCGTGATTGGTTGTGGCAAAAAACCAAGGAAAAATAATGAAAATAACACAATGGCTATTAACCTCCGGCCTAGTTGCAGCAAGTTTTTTTAGTGCGCAGGCAAGTGCGGCAGTAAACCAACAGGATGTTGAAACTGCGGTAAAAAGCGCAATGACAAAATTTAATATTCCAGGTTTGGCAATTGGTATCGTAGAAGATGGCCAGGTTGTGATGACCAAGGGCTTCGGGGTGACGCATTTAAATAAGCCAGCTAAGGTCAATGCGGATACCTTGTTTGGTATTGCATCCAATACCAAAGCATTCACGGCAGCAGCGCTGGCGATGTTGATAGATCAAGGCAAGCTGAGTTGGGATGACAAAGTCATCAAACATATTCCAGAATTTAAGCTCTATGATAGCTATGTTACTCAAGAGATGACGATCCGCGATTTATTAAGTCATCGAAGTGGATTGGGCCTTGGGGCAGGCGATCTTATGATCTGGCCTGATACTGATAAAACCATGCCAGAATTGCTGGCAGGTATTTCACATCTCAAACCTGATTCAAGTTTCCGTAGCCATTACGCTTATAACAATTTGATGTTTGTTGTTGCAGGAGAAGTTGTAAGCCGAGTCAGTGGTAAAGATTGGCGCGATTTTGTTGAGCAGGAAATGTTTACCAAGTTGGATATGGATGACTCAAAGGCTGGATTCTCTCGGATCCCGGCTAACAATAGTAATTGGGCGACTGGCCATATTCCGATGGATGGCAAACTTACGCCGTTCTTTGTTAATTACCTAGAAGATTTCCGTGGTGCTGGCGCCATTGCGTCTAACGTGGATGACATGACCAAGTGGTTACAAACTCAGCTTAAAGGTGGTCGCTTACCTTCTGGCGACCAGCTATTTAGCCAAGAGCAACAAGTGCAAATGTGGCATCCACACATTACACGCATTCCCGCAGCAAAAGCCGCAAAAGTATATCACCAGCAGTTTAGAGGGTACGGCCTTGGTTGGGCAGTAGAGGACTACTTTGGTTATAAAAAGGTGGGCCACGGCGGTGGGATTTTAGGTATGGTGTCGCAAGTTGCGATGATCCCAGAGAAAAAACTGGGTGTGGTGGTCTTATCAAACCAGCAAAAATACCCTGCACTTTCCGCGATTATCAATGAAGTGTTTGAAGATGCGCTTGGCCTAGAAGATAAAGACTGGGTGCAGATCATCGCCGATGATTACTTTAAGGCGCAACAAGAAAAGTATGCCAAAGCTGGGATAATCGAAGTTGCAAAACCACAGCCTGCTTTACCGTTGAACAACTACACGGGGACATTAAATAGCGCTTGGTATGGCGATGTGGTAGTGGAAAAGCTCGGTAAGGCACTGCGCATTGATTTTACGCATACTAAGCGCCTAAAAGGGAAACTTGAGCACCTAACCGGTAACACTTTTGTGGTGCGTTGGGATGAGCCATTACTTGAAGCAGATGCTTACATCAATTTTGTGATGGATAAATCTCAACGGGTTGAGTCTGCTGCGATGGAGTTTGTTAATCCAGAAATAAGCGACTTTAGTTTTGATTTCCATAACTTGGATTTAAAGGCGAAAGAAATCCAGCACTAAGTATACCAAAGTATCAAAGCCACAATTATGTGGCTTTGATATAGTGAAAGAGTAGCTACTTAAATCAACCTCGTCGCAAACTAACATAGGATGTATATTCGTTATGCGTACTGCAATTATTACTCATCCATATTGCCGCAAGCATAAAATGACCGAGGAACATCCTGAGTGTCCTGCGAGGTTAGATGCGATATCAGATCGGTTGCTAGCGTCTGGACTTGATATCGCCATTGAACACAAAACGGCACTGAAAGCCGATACCTCACACTATGCATTGGTTCATGATCAAGCCATGATCAAAGAAGTCATGGATAAAATTCCTAATGAAGGGTTAACCGAACTAGACGGCGACACTTGGCTTTGTCCTGATTCTATGAGAGCGATTGAACGGGCTGTTGGCGCAGGAATACTTGCGGTGGATGAAGTCGTTGCTGGTAAACTTGACGCCGCCTTTTGTTCTGTGAGACCTCCTGGACATCATGCCAATCAAAGTACTTCATCGGGATTTTGTGTCTTTAATAATGTTGCTATTGCTGCCGCTTATGCAAAAACAAAAGGCGTAGAGCGGGTGGCTATATTGGATATCGATGTACATCATGGTAATGGCACGCAAGACATTTTCAAAGACGATCATAGCGTGTTACTTTGCTCTTTATTTCAGCACCCTTTTTATCCGAATACCGCGATTGAGAATCATCAAACACTTATCAATTCTCCATTGAGTGCGGGAGCAGATGGCACAGAATTAAAAGCCTTGGTGGAGCAACAATGGTTACCTAAGCTGCAATCATTTAAACCTCAGCTCATCTTTATCAGTGCAGGGTTTGATGGTCATTTAGAGGATGATATGGGCGGGCTCAAGTTTGTTGAACAAGATTACCAGTGGTTCACCGAGCAAGTGGTAGAGTTTGCAAACTCATCGGACTGTTTGGGGATTATTTCATACTTAGAAGGGGGCTACGATCTTTCTTCTTTAGGCCGCAGCGCTGTGACACATATCAAAGCGCTGGTTGAAGCCTGTTAGCTTAGACCTAACAAATCAAAAGCCTGCTGAGTATTGCTCAGTTGGATTTTGCTCACGCAACACTGGCCTTCGTCAACGAGATATTGTTGCACTAATTCGGTTAAATATTTCAAATCAATACATTGCACGGGCGCACAGTGTACGTTGCTGCAGCAATCGTTTGGGTATACTAGAATTAACCGTTTGAGTGACGCATCATCGAGCAGATGCGTTGCATCTCTAAGTGCTTTTTCATCTTCGATAAACTCTATACTTTGGTCTAATACCAGCAATAAAGGATAGCTTTTTATCGCCATAATTTGTTCTTGGTCAAGTTATAAAAAGTGTCGCCCAGTATACTTTAAATTGGAATAATATTGCGAGAGTGTGCTTATGGTTGGTGATTCACGTCAGTTACAGATCAAAGAAGTATTTACCAATAGCTTGTTATGTTGCGATGAGCAAACCAGTCTATACGATGCGGTGGCGAAGATGCGAGCGAGCAGAGTGAGCTCGATCTTTGTTACTCGTGCCGATGATATCATTGGTATCTGGACCGAATCGGATTGCGTTAAACTCAATTTTAACGATCCCGACTTTGCACAGGTCCCGATCCGGGCCGTGATGACAGCACCAGTGCAAAAAATTCAAATAGATAAAACCTTGAGCGAGGCAACGGTCAAGTTCCACCAACTAGGGATCCGTCACTTACTCGTGGTGGACTCGGATAATCTACCTTGTGGTGTGGTTTCTTTATCCGATATCGTGCGCAGTCAAGGGCTCGACCATTATTTGCATTTTAGACCAATTGAGCAGCACTTTGACTCGAGCATAGTGATTTTAGACAGTGAAGACTGCGTCTCTGATGTTATCAATAATATGCGTGAGCTAAAGCTTACCGCCGTGCTGGTGTATAACCGTGAATTAGATGAGTATGGCATTATTACTCAGCGTGATATTGCGTATATTATTCTCAACCCTGATTGGCGTCAGCCTTGCTGGCAATTAGCCAACTATCCTATGCTCTCCATGACGCCAAAAGACAGCTTATTCGATGCTTACCGACTGATGACGGTAAACTCCATTCGTCATTTGGTGGTGATTTCCCCTGATTCGCAACAAGTGATTGGGCTATTAGCACTCAAAAATGTCCTGACTGAAATTGAAACTGCATATTGTAGTGAGCTGGAAAAAGTCCTGGTACAACGTGATATTGCACTGCAAAAATCGGAGAAAAACCTATATCTAGCTAACCGTATTATTGATGCTTCTCTCGATGGCATCATGATCACCAAAAGCTCAGGAGAAATAATCCAGATCAACCCAGCGTTTAGTGCGCTTACCGGCTACAAAGATTACGAAGTGCTAGGGAAAAACCCAAGTGTGTTGAGCTCTGGGCTACATGATGAATCCTATTATCAGAGTATGTGGCAAACGCTTAGAGAAACGGGTGTGTGGCAGGGCGAGATATGCAATCGTAAAAAGAGCGGTGAGATTTATGTTGAATGGCTCACGATTATTGAGATCAGAGAGCCGTACAGTGACGATATGCTTTACGCAGCTATTTTTAGCGACATTACAGAGCGTAAAAATGCGGAAGAAAAAATTGCTCGCTTAGCCTACTTTGATGAATTGACTGGGCTGCCTAATCGTCGCTTATTCTACGATAGACTCTCTATGGCATTGGCATCAGCGCACCGCTATAAGCAAAAACTCAGTGTGATGTTTATAGATTTAGACCGCTTTAAAGAAGTGAATGACTCACTTGGGCACAGCGCTGGAGATGAGTTATTAGTGCAGGTTAGTGAGCGAATAAAGTCTATTCTAAACGAAGGTGACACGTTGGCCCGACTTGGTGGCGACGAATTTGTCGTGTTACTAAGCGAAGTGAATGGCATGTCGGAGGTTATTGAATTTGCAGACCAAATCTTAATGGCATTATCGAATCCCTTTCAACTTGGTGATATGCAGGTGGCTGCGACGGCCTCAATGGGGGCTGCTATTTATCCCGAGGATGGTCATGATACGGAAACTTTACTCAAACACGCCGATGTTGCTATGTATCGCTCCAAAGAAGTCGGGCGTAATTCATTCCAATTATTCGAAGCTTCGATGAATGCACGTTCATTTGAGCGTTTGTCCATGCTAAGTCGTTTTCAGAATGCCTTGGAAAATAACGAGTTTGAACTGCATTTTCAGCCATTGCAATGTTTAACCAGCAGTCGCATTTCAAGTGTTGAGTGTTTGCTAAGATGGCGTGACCCAAATCTCGGGATGATCTCGCCGGCCCAATTTATCCCACTTGCTGAGGAGCTCGGGCTTATTATGCGTTTAGATCAGTGGGTAATAGATAAAGCCTGTCAGCACTTGTCGCAATGGCAATGCGCTGGGGTTGAGATTAGGCGCATGGCGATTAACATCTCGGCGTCTCATGTCACTCAAGGCGACCTTTATCAGTGTGTCGCGCAGGCATTAAAAAAGCATAACGTCGACGGTAAGTATCTTGAGCTTGAGCTTACCGAAAATAGCTTTATCGGTAATCTTCACGAGGCTAAGTACACCTTGAAAAAACTCAAGGAGCTGGGTGTCAAACTGGCGATTGATGATTTTGGTACAGGGTATTCTGCGCTCAGTTACTTGGCTAAGCTGCCCATCGACATCTTAAAAATAGATGCGAGTTTTATCGCTAAAGTGCCCGATGAATATGGCAATAGCGAAATTGTTTCGGCAATTGTGGCGATGGCTAAGGCGCTCAACCTGCAAGTTGTAGCTGAGGGCGTAGAGAAGCCAGTACAGAAACGTTATCTGCGCAAGCTAGGTTGTCATACAATCCAAGGTTACGTCTTCTGTAAGCCACTTACAGAAGACGATTGGCATGCATTTTATTCGTCAGAGAAGGTGATTTCGTAAGAGGTAAACTTACGGATATTGATCACGCCATTATCAAAAATAAGATATTGGCCTTTGATCCCTTCAAGCACGCCTGATACTACAGGGTCTTTATCAAAGTTAAACGAGCTGATTTTACTCGGGTGCTGGTTTACTGGGAAGGTGAGGTCGACCACTTCCTCGTCTAGTACTTCAATAGCGGTTGCACCAAAGAGTTCTGCCAGCTCGTCGAGTTTGGCTTGGATCTGTGGGATAAGTTTAGCGGCTTCTGCTTTGAGGTCTATTTCAGGATTGATGCCTTTGAGCATATTGCGCCAGTTAGTCTTATCGGCAATAAACTGAGCCAGCGCCACTTCCACTAATCCTGACTGGTGACGGGTCTGCACCTTAAAAATCGGCAATGCTTGCGTTGCGCCTTGATCTACCCAACGCGTTGGGATCTGCGTATGACGGGTGATCCCAACTTTAAGGCCTGAGGTATTGGCCAAATACACATAGTGCGGGATCATACAGTTCTGTTCGCCCCATTGGGGTTCACGACAGGTACCTTGATCATAGTGACAGGTCTCTGGCTTCATAATACACATGTCGCAGCTGGCGAGCTTTCTCATACACACGAAGCAGTGCCCCTGCGAATAGCTTTTTTTGGTTTTTTTACCACAGCTACTGCAAAATATATTGCCGGTGAAGGTAAGGGTGACGGATTTACCAAAGTAGTCATTGAGTGATACTAAGTTATCACCCACGGGTAATTGATATTGAATAGGTTCAACAAGCGCTGACTTTAACTTGCTGAGCGTACCTTGTACTTGCATCTTTGCCCCTAAAAATGCTCAAAAGGGTAGGATACCATTACAAACTAAGAAACGCAGTGTGTAAAAATGAAAAAGGCCAGCATCGAGCTGGCCTTACAAAACTGAACGCGAATTAGCTTTCGCGTGCGATTGCGCGATATGCGATATCTGTGCGGTACTCTACGCCATCCCAGTGAATGTCTTTCACTAGAGAGTAGGCGCGTTTTTGCGCTTCGGTTACCGTGTGGCCAAGGGCCGTTGCACATAATACTCGACCACCGGCGGTGACTACATGCTCGCCATCTTGCTTAGTACCGGCATGGAACACTTTTTCACCTTCAGGATAGTTCACCTGAAGACCTGAGATAGCGTCACCCTTAGGATAGTTGCCAGGGTAGCCATTAGCTGCAAGCACAACACCAACGGCAGCTCGCGGATCGAATTCAATCGATGTTTGATCAAGCTCTTCACGGTTTGCCGCTTCAATCAGCTCAACTAAATCAGATTGGAGGCGTAACATGATAGGTTGTGTTTCTGGGTCACCAAAGCGGCAGTTATACTCGATAACTTTTGGTGTGCCGTCTGCTGTGATCATCAAACCAGCGTATAGAAAACCTGTATAAGGGTGACCTTCTTTCGCCATACCTTCAACCGTTGGATTGATCACTTCGGCCATGATGCGATCATGAATATCTGGCGTGACTACAGGAGCTGGAGAGTATGCACCCATGCCCCCTGTATTTGGGCCTTTATCACCATCGTACGCACGCTTGTGATCTTGGCTGGTGGCAAAAGGAAGTACATTTTTGCCGTCAACCATGACGATGAAAGAGGCTTCTTCACCTTCTAAAAACTCTTCAATAACCACACGGCTGCCCGCTTCGCCAAACGCATTACCCGCAAGCATATCGCGGATAGCCTCTTCTGCTTCCGCTTCGGTCATTGCCACGATGACCCCTTTACCTGCAGCAAGACCATCAGCCTTAACAACGATAGGTGCCCCTTGTGCTTTCAAGTAGGCAAGCGCAGGCTCAATCTCTTCAAACGTTTGATAAGCCGCTGTTGGAATATCGTGACGTGCTAAAAAGTCTTTAGTAAACGACTTAGAGCCTTCTAGCTGCGCTGCCGCTTGAGTAGGTCCAAAAATAGCTAAGCCTTCTTCACGGAAACGGTCAACCACACCGATAACTAGTGGTGCTTCAGGGCCAACAATGGTTAATTGTACATTGTTTTCTTTAGCAAAGACGACCAAGGCATCAATATCTTCAACGCCGATAGCCACGTTTTCGAGTTTAGGCTCAAGCGCAGTACCTGCGTTACCAGGTGCTACAAAAACCGTTTTTACAGATGGGTTTTGTGCGGCTTTGAACGCAAGCGCATGCTCACGTCCACCGCTGCCAATGACGAGTACATTCATGGCGAAATTTTCCTATTAAAGCTTTTTAAATTTTAAGGTCATGCGGTCGCTTTCCCCAATCGCTTTATATTGCGCTGCTTTTTCATCACCTAGCGCTAAGCGAGGTGGCAGAGTCCAGACGCCTTTTGGGTGATTGGCGCTGTCTAGCGGGTTAGCGTTAATGTCGCTGCTTGCAACTAATTCAAACCCAGCTTGCTTGGCGATATCAATAACATAACTTTGCTTCATATAACCTGACGACTTTTGATCCTCAAGTTGGCGGTGCTCAGGCAGACGGTGTTCAACCACACCTAAAATGCCACCAGGCTTCAGTGCCTTATTAAACGCGTTGAACGCGCTAAGTACACCTTCATCTCCCTTACCCATGTACCAGTTATGCACGTTACGGAAAGTTAGTACCACGTCAGCACTGCCTTGTGGTGCAATGTTGCTGTGTGTTACCGGTGCAAATTCTGTGATCTTTACTTCACTATAGTCTGGGTTGGTTGCTACTTTTTCTTTGTAGCTTTTTAATGAGCGTTGGTAGTAGCCAACATCTGAATCAGCAGGGAAGTGCGCTGCATAATAGGTGCCTTGGCCTTTAACCAGTGGCGCTAAAATCTCACTATACCAACCACCACCAGGTGCAATTTCTACCACGGTCATTGATGGCTCAATGCCAAAAAAAGCAAGCGTTTCACTTGGGTGGCGATACTGGTCTCGCGTTCTATTTTTCTCAGCTCGATTGTCGCTAGCAACTGCTTTTGCAATCGCGCTTGGTACTGCTTGGCTGGAGTTGGATTCTGTCGCGTTACAGCCCACTAAAGTGGTAAATACTGCAGCAGCGACAAGAGATTTCATACCTAGATTCATCGTTAGCTTCCTTCATTCTGTTATGATTATGCTGTAGCCAGAATACTGGAAATTAGCTGAAACAAAAAGCGCGAAACTCATAAGTTTCGCGCTTTATTGATTAATGGCGGAAGTGGCGCATGCCGGTAAACACCATTGCCATTCCCGCTTCATCAGCGGCGGCAATCACCTCTTCATCACGCATTGAACCACCCGGCTGGATAACCGCAGTGATACCCGCAGCTGCAGCGGCGTCAATGCCATCACGGAATGGGAAGAACGCATCAGAAGCCATGACAGAACCTGGAACTTCTAGGTTTTCGTCTGCGGCTTTAATCCCTGCGATTTTTGCAGAGTATACGCGGCTCATTTGGCCAGCGCCCACACCAATAGTCATCCCATCACGAGCGTAAACAATCGCGTTGGACTTAACAAATTTAGCGACTTTCCAGCAGAACAGTAGATCTTTTAGTTCTTGCTCTGTAGGTTGACGTTTCGAAACCACCTTAAGGTCGTCCAAACCAACCATACCTTGGTCACGATCTTGTACTAAGATACCGCCATTAACACGCTTAATATCAGTACCTGTGGTTTTGTTTGACCACTGACCACATTCTAGTAAACGTACATTTTGCTTTGCAGCAACGATTTGTGCGGCTTCTTCTGATACGCTCGGCGCGATGATAACTTCAACAAACTGACGCGCTACGATGGCTTCCGCCGTGTCGCCGTCTAGCTCTCGGTTAAAGGCGATGATACCACCGAAGGCAGAAGTCGGGTCGGTCTTAAATGCGCGGTCATAGGCGGCAAGAATGTTTTCATCTACCGCAACACCACAAGGGTTTGCGTGTTTTACGATAACACAAGCCGGCTTATCAAACTCTTTAACACACTCAAGTGCTGCATCGGTATCAGCGATATTGTTATAAGACAGCGCTTTACCTTGAAGTTGTTTAGCCGTCGCGACGGATGCTTCTTCAATGTTGTTTTCAACATAAAAAGCAGCGTCTTGATGCGAGTTTTCACCGTAGCGCATATCTTGCTTCTTAGTGAATTGCATATTGATAGTGCGAGGGAATTTGGTTTCCTCTGCTGCTTCTTCCGTATAATCCGGAACCATTTTACCGAAGTAGTTGGCAATCATGCCGTCATACTGTGCGGTATGCTCGTAGGCCGCAATAGCAAGGTCGAAGCGTGTCTTGTATGTTGTAGAACCAGAGTTTGCCTTCATTTCTTCAATGACACGGCTGTAGTCATTCGCATTTACAACAATGGTCACGTCTTTGTGGTTCTTAGCTGCAGCGCGAACCATAGTCGGGCCACCAATATCGATATTTTCGATTGCATCTTCTAGGCTACAGTCAGCTTTCGCAACAGTTTGTGCGAAGGGGTATAAGTTGACTACTACCATATCGATTGCTGAAATATTGTTTTCAGTCATGACGTCTTCGTCTTGACCGCGACGTCCTAAGATACCGCCGTGCACTTTTGGGTGAAGCGTTTTAACGCGACCATCCATGATTTCTGGGTGGCCAGTGTAATCAGATACTTCTGTTACTTTAATGCCGTTGTCTGCAAGTAGTTTGCAAGTACCGCCAGTTGATAAAATTTCTACGCCTTGAGCTGCAAGTGCTGTGGCGAATTCAACGATACCGGTTTTATCTGACACGCTTAGTAGGGCGCGACGAATTGGACGATGTATATCCATGATGGTTCAGGTTTCCTCAATGATTAGTTAAGGGCTAGCTTAGAAAGCCGGTATTTTAGCGCATTATTGTTAAGATGACGATGTTAAAAGGCGAGATAAACATGAGAAAAGTGCGATATGAAAAGGATAAATGTCCGCTAGCTGCTGAATTTTAAACAATAAAAAAGCACCCGAAGGTGCTTTTTTATCAACTAAATTTTACCAGCAGTGCTTAGTTCATGCCGTATTTTTTTAGCTTCTTGCGAAGTGTGCCACGGTTGATGCCTAAAAGGATCGCTGCACGAGTCTGGTTACCACGAGTATAAGTCATAACCTCTTCAAGTAGAGGTGCTTCAAGCTCAGAAAGAACTAACTCATAAACGTCTTGTACGTCTTGACCATTAAGCTGCTTTAGGTAGTGATGTACAGCTTTTTTAACTGCATCGCGCAAAGGTTGCGGTTTCTCTTGTGACTGAACATGAGCGTTAGTAATAAATGGAGAAGTCACATTTTGTTCGAACATCGTTATGTCTCTTTCTTAGTTAGCCTGAAGGATGAATAAATTCATTCACCCTAATGTTTCAAAATAGTCTTCTAATGCCTCGATTTGCGCTTCTGGCGTCTCCAAGGCATTGAATACTCGCCTAAATTGACCTTCTTGGTCATGGGCCTGCAAATACCAAGATACATGCTTGCGTGCGATGCGCGCTCCCATTGGCTCACCATAGAATTGATGAAGATTTACTAAGTGCTCCATCAATATTGCTCGAACCTCTGCTATTTCAGGTTCTGGCAAATGTTCACCGGTTTGCAAATAGTGGTCTATTTCTCGGAAAATCCAAGGACGACCTTGGGCGGCTCGACCAATCATAATGGCATCTGCGCCCGTGTATTCCAGCACCTGCTTCGCTTTTTCAGGAGACGTAATGTCACCATTTGCTACCACAGGAATAGATACTGAACGTTTAATTTCTCTGATCGTGGCGTATTCAGCTTCGCCCTTATACATACATGCTCTTGTACGGCCATGCACGGCTAGCGAAGCAATGCCTCGACGTTCAGCTATGCGAGCAATCTCAACACCGTTACGATTGTCTGTGTCCCATCCTGTACGGATTTTTAACGACACAGGTACGTTAACAGCAGCAACCACAGCGGTTACGATTTCGTCAACCAACTCTGGATATTGCAACAATGCTGAGCCTGCAAGCTTCTTGTTCACTTTCTTAGCGGGGCAGCCCATATTGATATCTATGATCTGCGCACCGTTTGCGACATTAAATTGTGCTGCTTGCGCCATCAACTCAGGATCCGCTCCTGCGATTTGTACCGAGCGAATGCCCGATTCACCGCTGTGATCCATGCGATTTTGCGACTTATCGGTTTTCCACACTTTTGGATTTGAAGACAACATTTCTGATACCGCAAGCCCTGCACCTAGACGTCGACACAGTTGTCGAAACGGTCTGTCGGTGATCCCAGCCATTGGTGCTACGATAAGATTGTTTTCAAGTTGGTATGGACCAATACGCACTACAGTTTAATCCGCCTTACCTCAAGGGGCGCTAAGTTTACGGTTTTTTTCGCAAAAATCAAAGGTTATAAATTGAACATAATTGCTTTTTTTTTGAACTTTATGGGTTGACATTTGATAACAACCTGAGAGCTCAGATAATTTGCACGAAATTTATGCAAAAACAATTTTAAAGGTACAATTTGAGTCGAAAATTTAAGCTGTGAAAAATGCGTAAAGCCTGTTAATTACAGGCTTTACCAGTTAAAACTTACTAACTTTCATTGAGCCGCTGATACTTTTGTCAGCGTTACGTTAGCAGCCTTATTTTTTCACACCGCTGACGCGCGTCCATTCACCCTGTTGAGCAATGTTGTCTAGCTTTAAAAATGGTGCGTAAACATCCGCAACGGATTGCGCTTGCTCTTCTAAAATACCAGACATGGCGATGGCGCCTTTATCGCCTAAAAAGCCGAGAATGATTTCGTGCAGCTCTCTCAGCGGCTGTGCAAGAATATTAGCAACAACGATATCAGCACTGAATTGCGGCTGGTTTTCAGGTAAATACACTTCTAGTTTATCTGCAACGCCATTACGCTCGGCATTATCGCGGCTTGCGATAAGCGCTTGTGGATCGATATCAATACCAATCACACGCTCAGCGCCTAATTTGATTGCTGCGATACCTAAAATCCCAGAGCCACAGCCAAAATCAACGACCGTTTTACCGCTTAGGTCTTGTTGTTCTAGCCATTGCAGGCAAAGTGCGGTTGTGGCATGGGTACCAGTACCAAATGCAAGGCCCGGATCCAGTAACACATTGACGGCATTGGGATCTGGCACATCACGCCAGCTTGGGCAGATCCATAATCTCTCACCAAACTTAATCGGGTGAAAATTATCCATCCACTCGCGTTCCCAGTCTTTGTCTTCAAGCTGTTCAAGCTTGTAGTTCAACGGCTTGTGATACTGTGATTGGACAAAGTCAACGACTGCTTGCATATCATGATTCGCTTCAAATAAACCGATCACCGTTGTCTCGGGCCATAAGATGACTTCGCCGGGTTTTGGTTCGTAAACGGGATTGTTTTTACTATCCATGAATGTGACAGACGGACAACCGACATCCATAAGCATATCGCTTAACGCATCGGCATCGGCTTTATCTGAATAAATTCGGATTTGGATCCAAGCCATGTGTGTATACCTATTTAATCCAATTAATATAAAAAAGGCCGCTGAATAGCGGCCTTAATCTTATTTGCTACTTTTTAGCCCTTAACGTCTAAAAAGCTCTTTAATAGATCTGAGCGAGAAGGGTGGCGCAGCTTACGTAACGCTTTAGCTTCAATCTGACGAATACGCTCACGTGTTACATCAAACTGTTTACCCACTTCTTCTAACGTGTGGTCTGTATTCATATCGATACCGAAACGCATACGTAGTACTTTAGCTTCACGAGCGGTAAGGCCTGCCAGTACTTCGTTGGTCGCGCCACGAAGACTTTCCATCGTTGCTGAATCAATCGGCGACTCGATAGTAGTGTCTTCGATAAAGTCACCAAGATGTGAATCTTCATCATCACCAATTGGTGTCTCCATAGAGATTGGCTCTTTGGCGATTTTTAACACTTTGCGGATCTTATCTTCAGGCATCATCATACGTTCTGCCAATTCTTCAGGACTTGGCTCACGGCCCATTTCCTGTAGCATTTGACGAGAGATACGATTCAGCTTATTGATTGTTTCAATCATATGCACTGGAATACGGATAGTTCTTGCCTGATCCGCAATTGAGCGCGTGATCGCCTGACGGATCCACCACGTTGCGTATGTTGAAAACTTATAACCACGACGATATTCAAATTTATCAACCGCTTTCATCAGACCGATGTTACCTTCTTGGATCAGATCCAAGAACTGCAGACCACGGTTGGTATATTTTTTAGCGATTGAAATTACAAGACGCAAGTTCGCTTCAACCATCTCTTTCTTCGCACGGCGAGCTTTCGCTTCACCAATACTCATGCGACGGTTGATGTCTTTAATACGCTCAATGCTAAGACCCGTGCTATCTTCAAACGCTTTAAGCTTGTTAACACAACGTTCGATTTCAGGTTTTACTTCAGCAAGTTTTGCCGAATGTTTTTCACCTGATGCAATTTCAGCATCGATCCATGCGGTATCGGTTTCATTGTTAGCAAAGTGCTTAACAAAAACCTTTTTTGGTACCTTAGCAATCTGGACTGCTTGTTTCATGATGATACGTTCTTGAACACGCACTTTGTCCATCATGTCGCGCATGTTATTTACCATGCGGTCGAATTGCTTAGGTACTAACTTGAAAGTACGGAAGTGATCGCCGATTTCCTGAATTGCAGCTTTTGCATCTGGGTGCGAGCGACCTTTACTTTCAAAAATTTCTCGCGCTGTATTATACAATGTACGAAGATGTTCAAAATGCTCACGAGCTTCTTCAGGATCAGGGCCTGAATCGCCTTCTTCTGAGTCGTCATCGTCATCATCTTCATCATCATCTTCGTCATCTAAGTCTTCATCACTTAGCTCAGAACCGATGTGTGTTGCTGAAATTGGTGCTTCATCTTCCTCAATAGCATTAGGATCAAAGAAACCAGAAACAATGTCGCTTAGACGCATTTCTTCTGCTTCGTACTTGTCCCATTGCTCTAGCAGGTAAGTAATAGCTTCTGGGTATTCAGCAACAGAAATCTGTACTTGGTTGATCCCTTCTTCAATGCGCTTAGCGATTTGGATTTCGCCTTCACGAGTTAGAAGTTCAACCGTACCCATTTCACGCATATACATACGAACAGGGTCAGTTGTGCGGCCAATTTCTTTTTCTACTGTTGCTAATGCCGCAGCTGCTGCTTCCGCAGCATCCTCATCTGTTGTTGTTTCTTGCATCATCAACTCATCAGCATCAGGCGCATTTTCAGAGACCTGAATACCCATATCGTTGATCATGCTGATGATATCTTCTACCTGATCTGAGTCTATGATGTCTTGTGGAAGATGATCGTTAACTTCTGCAAAAGTTAAATAACCTTGCTCTTTACCTTTCTGAATCAGAAGTTTGAGTTGTGACTGAGGAGATTGATCCATAGAGAAATTTGCTTCCACTCTGAAAAGTTGATACAACAGGCGCCAGCTATTTAACAGCTAAATTTTGATGACGCAGTGAATAGAACATTATAGCACCGAAAATTGCTATTGACTAGAACTTCTACTGTTTAAGCGCTTGGGTAAGGAGTGCGCATTCTAGCCGCTCATCATTTGTTAAGCCTTCGGTTTTCTCCTTTATTAATAGGGTCTCTAGGCGATAATTTAAACACTGATCTTCAATAAATTGAAAAGTATTTTTAAATTCGTCTTCTAGCCTATCTTCAGCAACGCCATGTTGCCATACCGCAAGCTTTTTCAAGGCATCGAATTCAGCCTGGTCGCGATAGTGTTCAAGTAACTGCGCTGTGTTTATTTGTGGGTTATCACTACATAACATTTGTAAGCTCAGCAGTAGTTGAATACCTGGGATTGCCATTTCACCTAGCTCTGGCATGTACTCAACCGTTTGCGCAAGCTGTGGATGTTGGAGCAGTAAGCCAATCGCTCGACGCATCGGAGTCACTTTAAATTGGCGCTCAATTTTATTCTGCTGTTTGTTACTTGCTAATTTAGCACTAAGCTGCTCACGAGTACGACCAATTAACCTCGCTAAGGTAGTTAACAAACTCTCTTGGTAGTAGTCACTGGGTATTTTGCTGAGCAGTGGAATGGCATCGGTAAGCAGCTTGGATTTGCCTGCATCATTTGTAAGGTCGCATTGCTCACGTAATTTGGTAAACAATACTTGCGTATAATCGCTTGCCGTTTCCAGTCGTGCTTCAAAGGCGTCTTTGCCTTCTTGCTGCACTAATGAGTCCGGGTCTTCACCATCAGGCAAAAATACAAACTGTAGTGACTTACCGTCTTTCAAGTTAGGTAGGGCATGGTCAAGCGCACGCCAAGCAGCATCGCGGCCAGCTCTGTCACCGTCGTAGCAGCAGATCACTCTGTCGGTATTACGAAACAAAGTTTGCATGTGTTCAGCGGTGGTTGCAGTGCCTAATGCGGCAACGGCGTAATCAATGCCTTTTTCTGCTAGGGCAACGACGTCCATATAGCCTTCCACAATCAACACCTTATCTAATTGCTTGTGTGCTTGCTTGGCTTCATAAAAACCATAAAGCTCGAAACTTTTATGGAAAATGCGTGTTTCAGGCGAGTTTAGATATTTAGGGCCTTGATCTGCACCCATTATCCTTCCGCCAAATGCGATGACACGACCACGTTTGTCACGAATAGGGAACATCAAGCGATCGCGGAAGAAGTCAAATTGGCGGCCAGCTGACTTTTCTGATGCTAATTTCAAATCAAGCAGCTGTTGTTTATGCTCAGGCTTGCGGGCTATTTGATTACACAATGATTCCCACTCAGGAGGTGCATAACCAATCATAAACTTTTGTACAGTTTCACCACTCAAGCCGCGCCCTTTCACGTAGTCAATTACTTGAGTGGCATTGCTATGGTGCTTTAACTGATGCTGATAAAACTTAGCCGCTTGGAGCATTAAGTCATAGTCAGACTTTTTTTCTTCCATTGAACGCTGCGGCCCTTGCGGGGCATTTTCGCGTGGTACTTCTAAGTTTAATAGGGCGGCTAATTCTTCAATAGCATCGACAAATTCAAGCTTGTCGTATTCCATTAAGAAGGAGATTGCGTTGCCATTGGCACCACAGCCGAAGCAATGATAAAACTGTTTATCACGTGACACGGTAAATGAAGGCGTTTTTTCATTGTGAAATGGACAGCAGGCTTGATAGTCTTTTCCTGCCTTTTTTAATCCCACACGACCGTCTATGAGCTCGACAATATCCGCTCTTGCGAGCAAGTCATCAATAAACTGTCTAGGGATTTTGCCTTTCATTTAAGTTCCGAAGTTGTATTAGTGAGTGAGCGCATTATATCAAGTAGCAACGAGAAAAAATCAACTTAATTCAATTAAGGTATCTTATTAGCGCTGCATTGATACGCATGACGCCTAAAACGAAGAAACCGAGCACTAGGCTCGGTTCACTTATCAATCATACAATTGTATGTGGGCTTAAGCGGTAAGTCTTTGCTTAATTAAACCAGAGACTTTACCCATATCAGCACGACCTTCAGCTTCAGCTTTAATCGCACCCATTACTTTACCCATGTCTTGCATGCCTGACGCACCAGTTTGTGCAATCACGGCATCAATTAGCTCGACAATTTCATCTTCGCTAAGTGGCTTAGGAAGGAATGTCTCAAGTACGCTAATTTCGTTAGCTTCGATATCAGCTAAGTCTTCACGCCCTGCATCTTTATACTGGGTATAAGAATCGCGACGTTGCTTAACCAACTTAACTAAAACCGCAGTAATGCCTGCGTCGTCTAGTGTAGTTTGGTTGTCGATTTCTCGCTGTTTAATTTCAGCAAGTACCGCACGAATCGCGCCAAGACGAAGTTTATCTTTGGCTTTCATCGCTTCTTTTTGTGCGTCTTTTAGCGTAACTAATAAGCTCATTGATACAAGACCAATACTGATTAGTATAATTTAACGCGACGTGCGTTTTCGCGAGAAAGCTTCTTCATGTGACGCTTAACCGCTGCAGCTTTTTTGCGCTTACGCTCAGCAGTTGGCTTCTCGTAGTGCTCGCGACGACGAACTTCAGAAAGGATACCTGCTTTTTCACATGAACGTTTGAAACGACGTAGTGCAACGTCAAACGGCTCGTTTTCTCTTACTTTAATTACTGGCATTAAAAATTCACCTACCTAATTAATGAGCTTAGCTCTATCTGGCTAAAAACTAGCCAATTGGTTCAAAAATGGTGCGGTATTGTAATCTGAAGCAAGACCGCATGTAAAGCTTAAATTATAGCTAAAAACACCAGCCCTGTCATGTCATACGCTAGCGGCTGTTTTTTCATTCTTTATGGGGGAATTTCAGCGCTGATAAAGGCGGCAGATCACTTGTCCTGCATGCTTTTCTTTAATCAAGTGCCAATTTTCTGGTGTTTCAGGTTGTGCCTCTTGTTCAAATTCAACGTAGATGAGCGCGTCTTCGCTGAGCCAAGACTGCGATTCAAGTAAGGCGCAGCAAGGAGTGACAAGCCCTTTGCGAAAGGGGGGGTCAATAAAAACCAAGTTATATTGCTGTTGCTTAGGGTTATTTGCCAGCATGGTTAATGCGTTGGTATTAATGATTTCAACGTTATCCAGCTTAAGTAAGGTTGCATTATTGCTAAGCTGCGTCGCTGCGGTTTTATCCAGTTCGATAAAGGTTCCGCTTGCTGCAAAGCGTGAAATAGCCTCAAATCCTAGACTGCCAGCACCGGCAAAGCAATCGAGTACTTTTGCGTCTCTTACATCCTGCATGAGCCAATTAAAAACGGTTTCTTTCATTCTATCCGTTGTTGGTCTTAATCCCACAACATCATGAACAGGTAACTTGCGACCTTTATGCTTGCCACTGATCAGGCGAATGAATCCAGACTGTTTGGTATTTGATTTAGGCTTAGATTTTCTCATAGCGACGTAATTTGCTTCTTTATTAAAGGTTCTTGGTGTCAGGATTTTTCATCCTTACGGAACATGGTACACTTGCACGCAATTTTGTCTAAGCACTAAGGTTGCCATCCTCGGCTTGCCTTTCGAGCCCAAAATTAAGTGTGATATCAATCCAAGTAAAAGCGATAAGCTGATGCGGATTGGCGTTTTCGAGTATGGTAGCAAGATCATCAACATTTTGCTTTGGGTTTATGCAATTTATCTAACACGGTCATAAGTGAATATGGGAAAGAAAAACAAATTTTTATCTTGGTTGGGCTTTGGTAAATCCGATAAAGAGCAGCAAGAAGCTGAGCGCCAAGAACAGTTAGCAAAAGAACAAGCAGAGCGTGAAGAGGCAGAGCGTCAGGCACAATTAGCAAAAGAACAAGCTGAGCGTGAAGAAGCAGAACGTCAGGCACAATTAGCTAAAGAACAAGCTGAGCGTGAAGAAGCAGAACGTCAGGCACAATTAGCGAAAGAACAAGCCGAGCGCGAGGAAGCAGAACATCAAGCGCAAGAAGCGAAAGAACAAGCTGAACGTGAAGAGGCAGAGCGTCAGGCACAATTAGCTAAAGAACAAGAGAAGCCGAAAAAAGAAGGTTTCTTTTCTCGCCTTAAAAAAGGCCTTTTGAAAACCAAAGCCAATATCGGCTCGGGCTTTGCTTCGGTATTCAAAGGCAAGAAAATCGATGATGAATTGTTCGAAGATCTAGAAACACAATTGCTAACGGCTGATATTGGTGTTGAAACCACGATGAAGCTGATAGATAACCTGACTGATGCTGCTGATAGAAAGCAGTTAAAAGACGGTGAAGCTTTATATGATCTAATGAAAAAAGAAATGTCAGAGATCTTAAAAACGGCAGAGCAGCCGCTTGAGATCCCTGCCGATAAAAAACCTTTTGTTATCTTAATGGTTGGCGTAAATGGTGTTGGTAAAACGACGACAATCGGTAAGCTTGCCAAACAGTTTCAAAGTGAAGGTAAATCCGTCATGTTGGCGGCTGGCGATACTTTCCGCGCGGCTGCGGTAGAGCAGTTGCAGGTATGGGGTGAAAGAAACAGTATCCCTGTTGTGGCCCAGCACACAGGTGCTGATTCTGCGTCGGTGGTATTTGATGCTTTCCAAGCCGCTAAAGCGAGAAATATTGATGTATTAATAGCGGATACAGCGGGTCGATTACAAAATAAAGATAACCTAATGCAAGAGCTTGAGAAGATAGCTCGAGTAATGAAAAAATTAGACCCAGACGCGCCACATGAAGTGATGTTGACGATTGATGCCGGAACTGGTCAGAATGCGATTAGTCAGGTAAAACTGTTTAATCAAGCGGTTGGCTTAACTGGTATCACGTTAACTAAGCTTGATGGTACAGCCAAAGGTGGGGTTATCTTTGCTGTGGCGGATCAGTTTAAGGTGCCAATTCGATATATAGGTGTAGGTGAAGGCATTGACGACTTACGCACCTTTAAGAGTGATGATTTTATCGAGGCTTTGTTCAGTCAAGAATAAATAGAGACATCAGTTGCAATAAAGCGGGCAAATTTGCCCGCTTTATTCGATTGCTGAATTGCTACAATGCCACGGGCTGAGCGTCATGGTTAAAAATAAGTATAAGAGGCCAACATGATTAAATTTGAGCAAGTGAGCAAAACTTATCCTGGTGGGCACAAAGCGCTGGAAAAAGTTAGCTTTGAACTTGCAAATGGAGAACTCGCATTTTTAACTGGCCACAGTGGCGCAGGTAAAAGTACATTATTAAAGTTGGTTAGCGTGATGGAAAGGCCATCAGCAGGCCGTGTCTACATTAATGGTGTTGACCTCAATACGGTATCCAACCGGCAAGTTCCTTTTGTTCGCCGAGATATTGGGATTATTTTTCAAAACCACCGCCTACTTGAACGTTACAGTGTATTTGATAACGTCGCACTACCTTTAGTTATTGAAGGTACTCACCATAAACAGATCACCAAAAGAGTACATGCTGCTTTGGACAAGGTGGGTTTGCTTGATAAAGCAAAGTGTCACCCGAGTGTGTTATCTGGAGGTGAACAGCAACGTGTTGGCATAGCAAGAGCGATTGTTAACTCGCCGCCTTTGCTGCTTGCAGACGAACCTACAGGAAACTTAGACCCTGAACTATCGATGGAAATTCTGAACCTATTTGAAGAATTTAATCGCCGTGGTACATCTGTTCTTATCGCTACCCATGATTTAGGGTTAATAGCACGCATGAAATACCGTAGCTTCACACTGAATCAAGGACGTATGCTACAAGATCCGCTAGCGGAGGACACGCTATGAGTTTGTTGTTTAAAGGAAGAGGAAATCAGGCTGAACAGAGTAAAAAGTCGATATTTCATCATTTTTACTTTTTTTGTTTGATGATTATTCGTCAAGGTGTACAGAGCCTTGGGGAAATGTGGCGGACGCCAATGGCCTCTTTAATGACTATTCTAGTTTTGGGGCTCAGCCTGACATTGCCAGCGACGCTTTATGTGGTAGTGAAAAATGTCCAGCAGGTAAGTAGCGGGTTTAAAGAAGCATCTGAAATATCATTATTTGTTAAAGATGAAATGACAGAGTCACAGACACAAACTTTGGTGAAGCGACTTGCACTCTATCCAGAAATAGAAAAAGTAGTACTGATAAGTAAAAGTCAAGCTCTGGATGAATTTAAGTCAATGTCTGGCTTTGGTCAGGCGCTTAACTATTTAGAAGAAAACCCCTTGCCTAATGTTGTGTTGGTAACACCTGTTAGTCGTTTTAGAAAACCACAAGCCGCAACTGAGCTTCTTACTAAACTTGAAAAAGAGCGTGAGGTTGAGTTTGGTAAGCTGGATATTGAATGGCTAGAGCGCCTTAATGCACTACTGGGGTTACTAAAAGAAAGTGTGATCACCGTGGGGTTTCTATTGCTTAGCGCTGTTATCTTGATTATTGGAAATACCATACGCTTATCCATCATGGACAAGAAAGAAGAAATTCAAGTGCTAAAACTGGTGGGAGCGACCAATGCTTTTATTCAGGCTCCGTTTCTTTGGACTGGTGTATGGTATGGCATAGTTGGTGGTTTGGTTGCCTTTATCTGCGTTGCCCTTATGTTGTGGTGGTTGGAATCAGCTGTCTCTACGGTTGTTGGGGTATATCAAAGCAACTTTGTGCTTCAAGGGATGGCAGGGAATGAACTTTTAGTGCTACTTGGCACCGCGATTACTTTAGGGTTTGTAGGCTCTTTTCTTTCTGTACACCGTTATATAAAAGAGATTGAACCTGAAAAGGTGTGATTTAACGTTACAACTACCAATCGACTGCTAAAGTTTAGCAGTCGATTGCCAATTGCTATCAGATTTTAGCACTCAAACAATCAGAACTAATTAAATTTAGCACTGTCATAAAAAAATAATATCGTAAAAAGAAGCCAAGTTAATTCAATATTTTTATTGTTATTCAATAGGTTATATTTTGTTTTTGAAGTTCTTCTAAAAAGGTTGATTTTAAAAATCAGATAAAGTAGATTGCATTTAGCACTCTAGATGTTAGAGTGCTAAATATACACGAAACGGTTTATCACTGAGGTGAAACATGACTAAAGATTTATACGCATTAGCACTAACTGGGCAGCAAAGCGCAAGTGTTGAAGGTTACCTTCAATCTGTAAGCACAATACCTATGCTTGGCGCTGAGGAAGAGAAAAAACTTGCGACACGTCTTCAGGAAGAAGGGGATCTTAACGCGGCTAAGCAACTCATTATGTCTCATTTGAGATTTGTTGCTCACATCGCAAAAAGTTATTCGGGCTATGGCCTACCTCAGGCTGATTTAATCCAAGAAGGTAACATTGGGTTGATGAAAGCAGTAAAGCGTTTTGACCCAAGTGTGGGTGTGCGTCTTGTTTCTTTTGCAGTACATTGGATTAAAGCGGAAATCCATGAATATGTGTTAAAGAACTGGCGTATTGTGAAAGTTGCGACGACAAAAGCGCAGCGTAAATTATTCTTCAATCTGCGCAAAAATAAAAAGCGCTTAGGTTGGTTTAACCAAGACGAAGTGACAACAGTTGCAAACGAGCTTGGTGTAAGTGAGAAAGAAGTTCGCGAGATGGAATCTCGTATGGCAGGCCAAGATATGGGCTTTGACCTATCTGCTGATGATGACGAAAGTCAAGCAGGTAACTTCTCTCCAGTACAGTATTTAACAGACACAAGTAGCGACCTTGCCGAAGAAGTCGAGCAAGAGCAGTGGCAAGAGCAGTCACATAATCGTTTATTTGCAGCGTTGAAAACGCTTGATGAGCGCTCTCAAGATATCGTAAGCGCACGCTGGCTTGCCGACGAAAAAGCAACGCTACAAGATCTTGCTGAGAAATATAGCGTGTCGGCAGAGCGTGTACGTCAGCTAGAAAAATCAGCGATGAAAAAGTTGCAAAACGCAATGAACTAAATTTTGCAAAAATGATAAATCGTGTGTCAAATGCCGCTACTTAGCGGCATTTTTATTTTCTATAAACAGATCAGTATCTTAACCATCATACCCAGAGATTCCTCTGGCAGCCTCTAAACTATCATCATTTTGAGCTTACAAGTGTTCGCTTATTTTACTATAATGCGCAAGATTTTAATTCTGGAGTGGTTAAATTGATTGCCATTATACGAATTCTCTTATTAGCAGTGTTTATCATTGTTAGTGGTATTTGTGGATTGTTATTGTGCATTGTGCGTCCTTTTCACGCCAATAATGTGCACACGATAGCCAGATGGTATGGCTATATGTCAAAGTTGATAGGTGTTGAGTTGGTGATCACGCAGCATGAAAATGCTAAACATGTTGTTCCCGCGATGTATGTTGCAAATCACCAAAATAATTATGATCTCTTTACGCTGCCGGCCGTGGTGCCAAAAAACACTGTTAGCATGGGGAAAAAAAGCTTAAAGTGGATCCCGTTTTTTGGGCAAATGTATTGGCTATCTGGCAACATTTTGATTGATAGAGCTAATCGTTCTAAAGCCTTAGGAACACTGACCAAATCAGCAAAAAAAATCACCGAGTCAAAACTATCAGTTTGGATGTTCCCTGAAGGAACCAGAAGCTATGGTCGCGGTTTGTTGCCCTTTAAAACCGGGGCATTTCACACTGCGATGAGCGCCAACGTGCCTATCATCCCAGTGTGTATGAGTTCAACTCATGAGCAGATAAAACTCAATCGTTGGAATAATGGTAAGGTCTATATTGACATGCTAGAGCCAGAATATTTAGACCCAGAAGTGCCAGCGAGGGATCACGCTGCTCAGATCCATGCTAAAATGGCTCAAAGAATAGCTGAACTAGATGCAAAAGCGAGATTAAAATAATGGAAAACTGGCGTGAGATAAGTGAAGACATCGTTTCTTCATTGCTAGAAGACGGTTCAAACCCTGAAACGCTTTATGAAGTAGAACATCACTTTGTAAGTGAGGACTTTGACAAGCTGGAAGCAGCAGCATTAGCAGCATTTAAATTGGGCTATGATGTTGAAGAACCAGCAGAGCTTGAGCTCGAAGACGGCGGCAAAATTTGGGGCTTTGATGTTGTTGTAGAAGCCGAACTGGATACCGACGTCATCATGGAAGACGTAGACAAGTTAGAAAAGGTTGCATTAGACGCTGGCGTTGAATACGACGGTTGGGGAACTTATTTCCAAGAATAGCAACTATATAAAACCCAGCATGTATACGGTGTTGGGTTTCCCTCCGGCAATGCTTCACAAATACCTCAAAATAGATCACTTAATTAAGCAAATTGATATCTCCTGAGGTTTTTGAAAGGTTGTAATTTCACCATACCTTTGTGTGAATTTAATCTGAATAGATGGTGTTTCACCTCATTCAATGGTATTAATATTCATTGGCTAATTACGTAGTGTAAGCGATTCATGCAGATTGTCCTTCCCATTGAAGATCTTAGACCTGGAATGTTTGTGGATAATGTTCACAAACATAAGTCTGACGCGGGTATTAAGATTAAATCTCGGGGAATGGTTAGAGATGAAGCTATCATTCAAAGGCTGATTGATAAAGGGGTGTTAGAGCTCACCATAGACTTTACGCAGAGTGATATTCCTGTACCACAGAAATATCAGCAACCAGCAGAGCCTGTCACTGAAGCGCCACAAGCCCCTGAAGAACCTGCCGCGAAAAATGGCATGGATGGTAGTCTCTCCACCGCTCGCAGCAAGCCAAAACCCAAAGCTAAAACGGTGAGTAAAGAACAAACTTTGCAGCAAGAATTCGCGGTTGCGATGCAAAAGTTTGAAAAAAATAATCGGCAGATCCAAAGCCTCTATGGAGATGTAACATCGGGTTTGAAGGTCGATATGAGCCTCATCAATGAGGTAAGTAAAGACATCGTCGATTCGGTATTGCGTAATTCAAATGCGATGGCGATTTTAACTCGGATCAAAGACAAAGATGCCTACAATTGGCGTCATATGACTAACTGCGCAATTCTGATCACTGTATTTGCTAAGCACCTCGGTTTGCAACAACACATTATTGAACAGTTAGCCACGGGGGCGATGTTGCATGACATTGGTCACGCTAAGCTACCGCAGGGGCTGATCAATAAGCCGGGTAATTTTACCGATCTTGAGTATCGTGCGGTCAAAAAACATGTGGCGCAGTCGTTGGGGTTGAGCAAAGGTGAGTCTGGGATCACGCCTATTATGCTGGACATGATCATCAACCATCATGAACGCTTAGATGGTACAGGCTATCCCAGAGGAATTAAAGACGACGCACTCAGCACCGCGGCAAGAATGATGGCGATTGTAGATGTATACGACGCCATAACTTCAGATCAGCACCACAAAGAGGCTGATGAACCAATCAATGCTTTACGTTTTTTATTGTCGAGTAAAAAGCAATTTGACCCTATTTTAGTGCAACGATTTATTAAGTGTATGGGGGTTCACCCCGTAGGAACTATTGTTAAACTGACCAACGAGCGATTAGGGTTGGTACTCGAAGGCAATAAACATGCACCCACCGCGCCTCTTGTACGTGTGTTTTACAATACCAAACATCTCCACCATGTTACGGCAAAAGATTTGGATTTAAGCGAGTCAGATATAAAAGTGATCGCAAGTGTCAGGCCGCTTGATTATCAAATTAACCTCTCACGACTGCTAAGAGATCAATTATTGATTTAAGGTTTGGATTGCGCGACAGGGAAGAAAGCGTTTTTACAGCGCCTTTTGAGGTTTTGCCACCTAGCAGAGAGCATCGCGCCAGTCATACAGCTTGCCATCATTAATATCCACAGCAATGTTCCCTTTTCCGAATGTAACGCCGCACAGCTTAACAGCAGTGATAGCAGCGCTGCGACAATAGCACCTAACCAGTATTGACTGACTGGGTTATCACACTCTCCTGCGTGGCGACAGGCACAGTAGTTTGCTTTACACAGGCAATATACGCTGAGACCGCAAAATACCAATGCGCAAACGATTAATGCTATCGACATGTTGTTCTCCTTGGCACGATTAGCACACAGAATGATTCATACTCAGATTGAAGAGTGTATATAAGGGGTGAAGGTACGTCAATGATATTGGTAATTATTATCATTTGATAATTTATCTCATCCGATGAGTTTATAAAGTGCGTAATTTGTTCGTTATATGTTCACTTAATCAACGAAAAGTCGCAAAAAAGGAGATTTCTACTCCACTTTTAGGTAGGGTGTCATGAATTTATTATTCTGCCAATTTGGTGGGTGTGTGGCATAGCTGGATATTGGCTAGGTGAGCAAGGTCAAAGTGAGGCTACGCAGTGTTACTCGAATTGGTTTTTTTAACCATTACTCAGGAAATGGTTAGTTCACAGGGGATTAGAGTATGAACAAAGTATTATTAGGTCTTATCGCATCAGGTGCGATTTTATCGTCATCACAAGCACTAGCTGCCGCCTTTCAACTTGCGGAACAAAACGTATCTGGCCTTGGTCGTGCTTATGCGGGTGAAGCATCTGCAGCCGACGATGCGTCAGTGGTTGCACGTAACCCAGCATTGATGGGTCAGCTACCGGGCACGCAACTATCAGTAGCAGCTATGTATGTTCAACCGGACGTAAGCCTGACGGGAACAGGTACTAGCAATGGTATCCCTGCTTCAGCGTTAAATGACAACAGCATCGCACCAAGTGCTATTATTCCTGCTATTTATGCGACACACAAATATAATGACCAATGGTCGATTGGTGCTGGTATCTATTCACAGTTTGGTCTATCTACAGAGTTCGATGAGGATTATGTGGCAGGCCAAATTGCGGGTGAAACTGAAATCGTCACAGTTAATGCTGGTATCTCCGCATCATACCAAGTGGATGAGCAGTGGAGTGTTGCTCTAGGTATTAACCATGTTTATGCCGATGCAAAAATCATCCGTAATTTGGGTGCTAACAACTTAGGTCAGCTGGCTAGCCTTGAAGCTGTTCACCTTGAAGGTGATGATACTGGCTTTGGTTGGAATGTGGGTGTAGCTTATCAAATTGATGAAAACAATCGCCTTGGTTTCCATTATCGCAGCGAAACGGACATTACTTTTGATGGCCACTTCCGTAGTGCTTTGCCTCCGGAAATAGGTGGTACTGGCAACGAATCTGTTCCTGGATATGTAGATATAACACTACCCGCAATAGCTGAAATTTCCGGTTCACATAAGTTAAACTCAGCAACCTCTGTTCACTACAGCGTATTATGGACAGGCTGGAGCAGCTTTGATGAGCTTGAGGCGATTATCGGTACTTCGCAGTCGGCATTCACTAAAGAAGAAAACTTTTCAAACTCTTTGCGTTTCTCTGTAGGTGCTGACTATCAGTTAAATGAGTCTGTTAAGTTGCGTGCTGGCATGGCGTATGATGAATCGCCAGCGGATGAAAACCACCTGTCTATTTCAATCCCAGACACAGACCGTACATGGTACTCTTTTGGTGCTGAGTACACTTTACCAAATCAAGCAACACTTGATTTTGGTATCAGCTTGTTAAGAGGTAAGACTCAAAACTTTGTTGAGACTGACAAAGCGCAAAGCAAGTGGGGTTTCCGTTCTAAAGGCCATGCGATGATCTTTGGTCTTCAGTATAACCACAAGTTCTAATTGTGAGAGAACATTAAAAAAGCGGCTTTTAGCCGCTTTTTACTTTCCATAGCATAACTTTCTAAAGCATAGATTTAAGTTGATATAGCAAAGCATGAGCTTGCTTTGGTGTCATATCATCGGGATCCATATCTGCAAGTAGTGCTTCAACCTCAGAAGGCTCATTGGCAAGCATTAAGCTCTGTTGTAGAGGCGCAGCTACATGAGTAGGCTTATCGCCAATAACACTCTGATGTTGCTCTAACAAAGCGAGTTTCTGTTTCGCCAACTTAATCACGGCTTTTGGCACGCCAGCAAGACTTGCTACCTGTAAACCAAAACTCTTACTTGCAGCCCCTTCCATCACGGTATGTTTGAAGGCAATGGTATCGTTATGTTCAACGGCATCCAAATGCACATTAACAAGGCCTGCTTGTTGCTCAGCCAATTCGGTTAACTCAAAATAATGAGTAGCAAATAGTGTTTTTGCTGCAATTTTGCTGGCGAGATAATCCGCTGTTGCATAAGCAAGTGATAAACCGTCATAGGTGCTTGTACCACGGCCAATTTCGTCCATCAGCACCAATGATTGGGCGGTTGCATTGTTTAAAATGGTTGCAGTTTCGGTCATTTCAACCATAAAGGTTGAGCGCCCAGAGGCAAGGTCGTCACTGGCACCAATACGAGTAAAAATACGATCGACAATTCCGATGGTGGCTGCGCTTGCCGGCACATAGCTGCCAATATGCGCCATCAACACAATTAACGCGGTTTGGCGCATATAGGTCGATTTACCACCCATATTTGGCCCTGTAATAATGAGCATTTTCCGTTCATCGTTGAGTTTTACTGGGTTGGCAATGAATGGCTCTTTACTTACTTGTTCTACGACTGGATGGCGACCATCCACTAAATCAATTTCGGTGCCCTCGGTAAGCGTGGGCTTGCAATAGTCTAGTGTCTGAGCACGTTCGGCTAAGGTGTTTAATACGTCTAAATCCGCAAGCGCCGCTGCCATGACTTGCAATTGTTCAATATAAGGAGCGATGAGTTCAAAGAGCTCTTCATACAGGCGCTTTTCAAGTGCTAGCGCCTTCGATTGGCTACCAAGCACTTTATCCTCATGCTCTTTTAGCTCAGGAATAATATAGCGCTCGTTATTTTTCAGTGTTTGTCTGCGAATGTATTCTGCAGGCACTAAGTGCGAATTGGCGCGGCTGATCTCAATATAAAATCCGTGAACGCGATTATACCCAATTTTTAATGTTGAGATCCCTGTGCGCTCGCGCTCTCTTTCTTCAAGTTTTTCTAATACGTCTGTGGCACCTGCGCTTAATGCACGCAGCTCGTCAAGCTCTGCATTGTAGCCCTGTGCTATTACTCCACCATCACGAATGAGAACAGGGGGATTGTCGATAACCGCTCGTTCTAACAAATCTTGTAACTTAGGTAATGCCGGTGAGTGGCTAATGATAGACTGAAGTCTCGCATCCGTCGCGTCTTGTAAAATATCATGCAATGGCGGTAACGCTTGTAATGCACTTCTTAAACGCGTTAGATCACGCGGACGAGCGGTAAACAAGGCTAACCGTGCTACGACTCGTTCAATATCGCCAATGTGTTTTAGTGCATCGTAAACTTCCATGCATAGTTGTTGTTCGATAAGGCTTGCAATCGCATTGAGGCGAGCATTGAGCTCTTTGCGTTCGCGCACGGGCGTATGAATACGGCGTTTTAGTAAGCGCGAACCCATGGCCGTTGAAGACTTATCTAAAATCTGCGCTAAGGTGTTTTCAACACCACCAGAGAGATTCAGTGTTAGCTCTAAGTTTTTGCGCGTCGCGGCATCTAAGATCACCGCGTGCTCATTCTTTTCGAGCGTGATCGCACGAATATGAGGTAATGCCGTGCGCTGCGTGTCTTTTACGTATTGCATGACACAACCTGCAGCGATTAAACCCATATTGGCATTGTCGACACCAAAACCGACTAAATCGCGGGTTTCAAACTGTTGACAGAGTAAATGCTTTGCTGTGTCTAAATCGAACTCCCAATCCGGGCGGCGGCGACTGCCTTTAATACTTTCTAGCACTAAAAGGTTCTGAAATGACTCTGGATATAACAATTCAGCGGGCTGCAAGCGCTGTAGCGTAGAATTAAGTGCTTCGTCAGTCTGTAGCTCGACGATATTAAATCGGCCCGAGTTAATATCAAGATAGGCAACACCATAACCTAAGTTTTTTGGATGTTGGTAGACCGCCGCAAGTAAATTATCTTGGCGTTCTTGCAATAGTGCTTCGTCGGTGACGGTACCTGGAGTAACAATACGCACAACTTTACGTTCTACAGGCCCTTTACTGGTCGCAGGGTCGCCAACTTGCTCACAAATAGCAACAGATTCACCTAGTTGTACCAAGCGAGCTAAGTAGTTTTCAACTGCATGATAGGGAACACCCGCCATTGGAATTGGATTGCCACCGGCTTTGCCGCGATAGGTTTGAGAAATATCGAGAAGCTGCGCCGCTCTGATGGCATCGTCAAAGAAGAGTTCATAAAAGTCGCCCATGCGATAGAACAGCAAGATTTCTTGATGCTGCGCTTTAATTCGCAGGTATTGCTGCATCATTGGGGTTTGTTGGTTTATAGTGTGTTCTGAATATAGATCTGACGACATTATTGATACCTAAAAGGTTTTCCTATGGAGCACTACAAAGAGATAGCCGAATATGCGGCACAATTGGGCGCTATTCTAACGAATAACGGCGTAACAATCACTACCGCAGAGTCATGTACAGGTGGTGGGGTGAGTTATGCGTTAACAGATACGCCGGGGAGCTCTGCTTATATCGAACGTTGTTTTGTAACATATAGTAATCAAGCTAAGCACGAATTATTGGGGGTATCACAACAAACCCTAACACAATTTGGTGCAGTGAGTGAACAAACGGTTGTGGAGATGGCAAAAGGCGCTCAGCAGGCAGCCAAGGCTGAAGTTGCCATTGCTGTGTCCGGTATCGCAGGACCAACAGGGGGCAGTGTTGATAAGCCCGTAGGTACTGTATGGTTTGCTATTGCAAATAGTGAAAAAGTTCAGGCATTTCACCAAGTATTTTCTGGAAATAGGGCCGAAGTAAGAGTTCAAGCTATTGAATTTGCATTAAAAAATACTATAGCAATGGTAAAATCATAAAATTCCACTTGATACTGTGATTTCATACAGTATACTAGGTGTCATTACGCTGAATTGGAGAAGCAAATGAACGATAACAAGCAAAAGGCATTAGACGCAGCACTATCACAAATTGAGCGTCAGTTTGGTAAAGGCTCAATCATGAAACTGGGTGAGAACAAGGCGCTAGATATTGAAGCCATCTCAACGGGTTCATTAGGTCTGGATATTGCACTTGGTATCGGCGGCTTACCAACTGGTCGTATTGTTGAAATCTATGGCCCAGAATCATCAGGTAAAACAACGCTAACATTACAAGCGATTGCAGAAGCGCAAAAGATGGGAAAAACATGTGCGTTCGTTGATGCTGAGCACGCGCTCGACCCAATCTATGCTGAGAAGCTAGGGGTTAATGTTGATGAACTACTGGTGTCTCAGCCTGACACCGGTGAACAAGCGCTTGAAATTTGTGACATGTTAGTTCGTTCTGGTGCGGTTGATTTGGTTGTTATTGACTCGGTAGCAGCACTGACCCCCAAAGCTGAAATCGAAGGCGATATGGGTGATTCACACGTTGGCTTGCAGGCTCGACTCATGTCACAAGCATTGCGTAAGCTTACTGCTAATATCAAACGTTCGAACACGTTATGTATTTTCATCAACCAAATTCGCATGAAGATTGGTGTGATGTTTGGCAACCCTGAAACCACAACTGGTGGTAACGCACTTAAATTCTATGCATCCGTACGTCTTGATATTCGACGTATCGGTTCAGTGAAAGAAGGTGATGAGGTTGTTGGTAATGAAACTCGCGTTAAGGTTGTTAAAAACAAAGTTGCACCACCATTTAAGCAAGCTGAGTTCATCATCATGTATGGCGAGGGTACGTCGAAACAAGGTGAGTTGATAGACTTAGGTGTGAAACACAAACTGGTTGATAAAGCGGGTGCTTGGTTTAGCTACAACGGCAGTAAGATTGGTCAAGGTAAAGCAAACTCAATTAAGTTCTTAAAAGAAAATGTTGAGATTGCCAATGAAATTGAAGGCAAGTTGAGAGAAATGCTCCTAGCGCAAGCGGTTATTATGCCTGAAGAGGGTGAAGATAAAGGCCTTGCTGAAGTTGAAGACGATTTAGAGCTATAGGCTAACCACTCAAGCTTAACTGCTCGCCAGCAAGCTTGAGCTATATTTTAAAAAGCCCAAAGGTTAACCTTTGGGCTTTTTACATTTTATAAAAGTTTACTTTTGATAACAAAGAGATAGTTATCGATTAATCCGAACAATACAGCTATTTTGATATAAAAATAAAATACATTGTTTGATTTTCAGCTATTAATCTACCTTTTCAACAAGTTATGTAACTTGCCTTGATGCTTTACATCATCAATCTTATTGAAAGCAGAAAAATTAGGCAAATTGGGGTGATTTCAGCTATGGTTTTCTGGTAAAATCTGCGCCTAATTTTTTCTAAGTGAATTTGCAATGGGTAAAAACGTCGTTGTATTAGGCACCCAATGGGGTGACGAAGGTAAAGGTAAAGTAGTTGACCTACTTACAGATAAGGCTTCTTTAGTTGTTCGCTACCAAGGCGGACATAATGCTGGCCATACACTAGTAATTAACGGTGAGAAAACGGTACTACACTTGATCCCATCAGGTGTACTACGCGAAGACGTTAAATGTGTAATTGGTAATGGTGTAGTACTTGCACCAGATGCACTAATGAAAGAAATCCACATGCTTGAAGCTCGTGGCGTTCCTGTACGTGAGCGTCTATTGATCAGCGAAGCATGTCCTTTGATCTTGCCTTACCACGTTGCACTAGACCAAGCGCGTGAATTAGCGCGTGGTGAAAAAGCCATTGGTACAACTGGCCGTGGTATTGGTCCTGCGTACGAAGATAAGGTTGCACGTCGTGGTTTACGTGTTGGTGATCTTTTCAACCCAGAGCAATTTGCTGCGAAGCTTAAAGAAGTACTAGAGTTCCACAACTTCGCTTTGGTTAACTACTACAAAGTAGACCCAGTAGACTTCCAGAAGACATACGATGATGCAATGGAAGTAGCAAAAGTACTTAAGTCAATGATTGTTGACGTTACTGAACTACTTGATCAAGCGCGTAATGCTGGCGACCATATTCTATTTGAAGGTGCGCAAGGTACATTACTTGATATTGACCACGGTACTTACCCGTACGTAACCTCATCAAACACGACAGCAGGTGGTGTTGCGACTGGTGCAGGTTTTGGTCCTCTACACTTAGATTACGTTTTAGGTATTGTTAAAGCTTATACAACTCGTGTTGGTTCAGGTCCTTTCCCTACAGAGCTTTACGACGGTCAAGACAAGCAAGACCCAGTTGGCAAGCATTTAGGTGAGAAAGGCAATGAGTTTGGTGCAACAACTGGTCGTTTACGTCGTACAGGTTGGTTTGATGCTGTGGCAATGCGCCGTGCAGTTCAAATCAACAGCATCAGTGGTTTCTGCTTAACTAAACTAGACGTACTTGATGGTCTAGAAAAAGTAAAAATCTGTACTGGTTACCAGTTAGAAGACGGCACAGTGACCAATGTGACTCCACTTGCTGCTGAAGGCTACGAGAAAGTAACTCCGGTATACGAAGAAATGCCTGGCTGGAGCGAAAACACCTTTGGTGCAACTTCAGTTGAGCAGCTTCCAGAAGCCGCTATCAACTATATCAAGCGCCTAGAAGAAATCACTGGCGTGCCAATTGATATCATCTCAACAGGCCCAGACCGCGTTGAGACAATGATTGTTCGAAACCCTTTTGCTGAATAATCCAGCTGTCGATTGATAAAGAAAGAAGCTGCTACGGCAGCTTTTTTTGTGTCTATTACCCTACAAGTTTTTGTCTTCCTGCCGATAAATAAGCGAATGTTTGCTCATATGATAAAATTAGACTGCGCTTTGGCGTAAATAATGCTTAATCATATTTGAGTGTCGATGTTGCTGCAGAGCAAGTAAGTTGCTTTTGTAGCCTGCTATAGTTAAATAATCAGCTTTACTTTGATGGGTCTTCGATGAATTACTTACTTCGTTATTTTGCAGCTACAGCATTGAGTGTTTCCTTAAGTCTCAGTATACAGAGCAAAGTATCTGCCGAAGAGGCAATCGAAGCTGTGCCTTTATACACGCAGCAAGAGCTATTAGCGCTGATTGAAAAAAATCAACACCTCGCTCGGGTTAAGGCGGATGAGTGTCAGTTAGTTAAAGATATTGAAGCGCGTGCTGAAATTATGGCGCTGCCTTCGTATCAATTTCTCTATGGTGACATGCTAGCTTATGCCGTGTGTGTAGACAGAAATGTTGAACTCGGTCTTTATTATATGAAAAGGGCGGCAGAGCAGGGCCTTGCGGCGGCGCTTGAGCAATTAGGTCGTTACTATGATGTTGGCCAGTTGGTGCAAGAAGATAAAGCAATGGCGGTAACCTATCTTAGAGAGGCCGCAGCACTTGGTAACTTAAATGCTCAATTAAGGCTTGTAGATGTGTTTAATCAAGGTCATGGCAGTCCTAGAGACTATGAAGATGCCTATCGATGGCTGTTCCATTCCGCAGTTGCTGATAAAAAGCTACATAAGCGAATTCAGGTAGCACTAGGGGAGTTGGCAAATAAAATGCCAGATAGCGTGGTGAAGCGCGCTAGGTTGCCTATATAGCCTGAGCTTAGGTTAACTCCGTCGGGTCAATAGATATTACTTTCAGCAGGTTGTGAGTGGAAAGTAAAAGCGGCGTGATTTACGCCGCTTAGCTTGCTTCTAAATAAGGCTCGTACGCTTGTTTATTGCTGATCCAAATCTCAGGTTAAGTGATTTGCTGGCTGCTAAGCTTTGCACCAATTTGGCCTTCTTTATTGGCGTTTGGATCTTTAAGCACCGTTAACTTAGGCGGTTGTAACGCTAATACGCGATCGCCTTCTTCTGGTAGCCTTTTCATGTCAGAGGTAAATGGGCGGATCAACAAAGGCTCTTCATCTTTGTTCTGCTCTGTGAGTACAAACAGTGGGATTGCTTCACTGTTAACCTCTTTATACTGTTCCCATTTAAACTCTTCTGAGATCCGAGTTACGCTTACTTTGCCGCCCTTTGCCATCATGCTGCTTAGCTTGGCGTAATTACCTTCGTCACCAAACAAGATTTGGCGAGAAAGAAAAGTAGCACTATCTTTGTTCGCCTTAGCATGGTTAGTGGATGATTTGAGCGAATAAACACACTGATCACCAAGTAAGTGAGAAAAGTATTGTACACCTAATGCGTTGTGGTGGCGGTTAGGTGAAAGCGCTAAGACCGATTTTAGGCTGGTCAACGGCAGGTAACGTTCTGCATGTTCCGACTGTGGATTACCATAGTAACAAGGCAGCCCGTCCATTCTTGCCATTTTGCAGTTTTCCCATGCGGGATCGGATAGGTAAACATCAACATTTTGATCTTTTAAGCCCTTAGCAACCGCTCTTGCTACATGATTTGCACCAATAATGAGTAAGGTATTGGGTTTTGGTTGACGAACTCCTAAAAGACGCGCGAAAGGCGTTGCCGTTAGGCTTTGTAATACTACCGTAATGATGATAACGGTGAAAATGAGTGGCACCATTTTATCCGCATCTGCGATTTGTGATTTTGTCATACTCAACGCAAAAACTGAGCCAACGGCTGCAGCAACAATGCCTCGAGGAGCTATCCAGCTTAACAGAATACGAGACTTTATCGGTAAGTCAGTGTTGAACGTCGATAAGAATATCGACAGTGGTCGAGCAATAAACAATACTACCGCGAGAAAGATAAAGACGTCGGTGTCTAGTAGCATTAAATCTTCTAGCTTGAGTCGTGCCGCGAGTAAGATAAATAAGCTCGAAATCAGGATCATTGAAAGATCTTCTTTAAACTCCAACACTGAATCGATTTCCAAGTCGTCTTGGTTCGCGAGCCAAATACCAAAGATGGTCACGGCTAGTAAACCCGACTCATGGCTCAGATGATTCGATAGCGTAAAGCTAAACAACACTAGCGCTAAAATGGCGAATTTGTGAAGCTCGAAAGGAAGCCACTCTTTTCTTATTAGGTATGTGGTTAGGTAACCTGATGCGACACCAATACTGATCCCAACACCAAGGGTTGATACTAGCGCCCACAAGGTGTGACTAAAGATACCTTCGCCACCGACTAAAGAGACTGCTTCAAATACAAGTACGGCAAAGAGTGCACCAATTGGGTCTATGACTATACCTTCCCAACGTAAAATACGATCTATGTCTTTGTCTGGGCGCATTGCGTTCAGCATTGGAGCAATAACCGTTGGACCGGTCACCACAAGTACGGCTCCCAAAACAGCGGCAACTTGCCAGTTAAGTTCCAGCACGAAAATAGCCGTCGTTGCTATCACTGCAAAGGTTGCCAGCATCCCGATAGAACAGAGATTACGTACGACCTTGCCAATCCCTTTGAGTTCTTTAAAGTGTAGGGTTAGCGAGCCTTCAAAGAGAATAACTGCAACGGAAAGCGAGACGACGGGAAAGAGTAAATCCCCGAGTAAGGCATCTGGGTCCAGCGTGCCGCTAAACGGTCCCAAAGCAAGGCCAATAAGAAGTAAAAACAAAATTGCTGGAACCTTAAAGGCCCAAGCAAGCCATTGTGCTATTACAGAACATACTGCAATACCTGCAATGTAGATTGCTGACATAGATTCTCCCCGGTTGGATTGTCCCAACATTTTTATCAGTATAGCTAGCATCCTGTTATAACACAGCGCGAATGAGGGTAAAGTGAATAAATTACTGAAAATAAGCTATTATAAAATTGATTTATGGTGGTCATAAATAATTAACATGGGATAGGGTTGCAATCTTACCCGAGCTTAAGTTAAGGTAATAAGCGTTCAAGGCGTGGAGTAAGTCGCGCCGTCATTCACAATCTACTCATTACGCAATTATTCATTGCGGTACAGCCTTTCCGGCCGCACCAAACCATGGTGGCCCTGTTGGAAACGGCTCGACGTCAAGGGTTAAGTACTTGATGTCACAATCAATCTTCTATTAGTGAAATGTCAGCCAGTTAACGATCGTTACTGTGTCTGGGTTTAGCATGTGTGGCGACATGATGGGACTAAGGTCTTCGCCGTCGCACGTCTGTTTGTTTTATCTATTTGCCGACTTTTTGGTCGATGCATTGCGCTTTCTGTTGTCTTCTAATAGGAGATATTTGGAGTACCAACTCGTGAGTGAGTGGTTAATTTAATGCAGGAATTTATGTCGATGAAACAGTCAAAACGTATCGTAATCAAGATCGGGAGTGCGTTAATCGCGCCAGAGCAAGATGGGTGTCGATCCCGCTATTTACTCAGCATCGCGCAATTCATCGTGCGGTGTCGAGCCAGAGGTATCGAAGTGATCCTCGTCTCTTCGGGTTCAGTCGCAGCAGGGTCGCACTTATTTCCAAACGCAGAGCAGCCTAGCATTGCGGTGAAAAAAGCGATGGCGGCAGCTGGCCAAACCGAGATGATGGCTACGTGGGACCGTTTCTTCGACTTCCCGTCGGCGCAGATATTGCTGACTCACGGAGACCTACGTGATAGAGAGCGATACACCAGTATTCGTGAAACAATATTCACTTTACTCGATCATGGAATACTGCCTATTATCAATGAAAATGACACCGTGACCACAGACGACCTGAAGGTGGGTGATAACGATAATTTATCAGCCATGGTCGCTGGGGCAGCTGATGCTGATGGGCTAATTATTTGTTCTGATGTTAGCGGTTTATATAACAAAAATCCTAATTTACACGCTGACGCAGAGCTGATTTCAGAGGTAACTGAGATCACCGAAGAAATCTACGATATGGCAGGTTGTCCAACGAGTAAGGTTGGCACCGGTGGTATGAAGACCAAAATCGAAGCCGCTGAAAAGGCAACCTCTCACGGTATAGATACCTATATTGTTAACGGCTTCGAGGAAACGACCTTTGAATTGTTGTTGGCGGGGAAAAACCCTGGGACTGTATTTACTGCTTATGATAAACCGATGCAAGAAGCGGTGCATTGGATGACTCACACAGCCTCTGAGCAGGGAGAGCTAGTTGTAGACAGCGATTACGGTTCTAGTGAAAACCAAGTCGTGGGTCAGTTAAGTGGTGATGAAATCACTGAAGTAAAAGGTGAATTTTCTGTTGGTGATACCATACTCGTAAGAAGTAAAGATGGGAAGCGATTAGCAAAAGCGACCACCAATTACAGTAGCTGCCTGCTGAACTTTTTAACTGAACATGAAGAGAGTCCGATCAGCGAAAAAATTCAAGATAGTATCGGACCCGTTATTTCAGAACAAGATATAGCTTTATTGGAGAAGTCATAAGACATGAGTTTAATTACAGATATTTCATCACAGGCTGCAAAAGCGGCGAAACAGTTAGCACTATTAACTACAGAGCAAAAAAACGCTGTGTTAGCAGATATGGCAAAAGGGATCCGCGAAAGCAGCGAAGCGATTATTAGAGCCAATGAAGCTGATTTAGCTGCTGCTCGTGATAACCAGCTTAGCGACGCTATGATTGATAGGTTAACGCTTAATCAAGCGCGAATTGAAAGCATGGCAGAAGGTATTGAAACTATCATTCAACTGGACGACCCAGTAGGGGCACGCAGAGACATGGGCGTAAGACCAAATGGCATTAAAATCAGCAAAATGCGAGTGCCACTTGGTGTTGTTTGCATGATTTATGAGGCGCGCCCCAATGTCACCGCCGACGCCGGTGCGCTGTGTTTTAAATCTGGTAATGGCGTTATTTTACGCGGTGGTAAAGAAGCACTAGCGAGTTCTTTAGAAATCGCAAAAGCGATGCATAGAGCGCTTGAAAAACATAACTTACCTGCCGCGTTGGTTTCTGTTATTCCAGATCCAGATCGCGCATTGCTAATGGAGCTGATGCAGCAAAAAGAGTATATCGACCTTATCATCCCACGTGGCGGTGAAGGTCTAATCAATTTCGTTACTGAGAATAGTACGGTGCCAGTGATCCAGCATTTTAAAGGCGTGTGTCACTTATATATAGATAAAGCGGCCGATCTCGATAAAGCAATGGCGCTTCTATTAAATGGTAAAACGCAGCGCACTGGTGTATGTAATGCGCTTGAAGGGTTAATTGTTCATCAAGATATTGCTTCGACTTTTTTACCGAAAGTTGCTGCCGCGTTGGCTGAACGAGGTGTAAAAATCAATGCATGTAAGCAAACCGTGGCTTACTTCGATAATGCTGTTGAGTTAAGCGATGATGAGTTTGGCGAGGAATACTTGAGCCTTGAAATTGCGGTTCGTCAGGTTGCTGATTTTAATGCAGCGCTTGCACATATAGATCGCTTTGGTAGTCACCACACCGAAGTTATCTGTACAGAAGACGAGGCTGCTGCGGACTTGTTCCAACGCGGTGTAGATGCTTCTGTCGTGATGGTTAACGCCTCTTCACGCTTTAGTGATGGTTCAGCGTTAGGCCTAGGTGCCGAAATTGGTATTGCTACAACCAAATTACACGCTTACGGACCTATGGGCTTGGAGTCGCTAACAACAGAAAAGTTTTTAGTGAATGGTGAAGGCCAAATAAGAGAGTAATGAAGTTATGCTACTTGGGTATGTGAGGTCTTACTCAGTAGTAGACACAGAATGACATAAGTAACTGCAAAGCTCGGGTCGAAAGATTTGGGCTTTTTTCTTTAGGGGGCATTTTGTAAGAAGTAAGAAGAGCAGAAAGTGGTGGAGCTAAGCAGGATCGAACTGCTGACCTCCTGCGTGCAAGGCAGGCGCTCTCCCAGCTGAGCTATAGCCCCACATTCCGTCTCTAGACGATGCAAAATCTAATCACTTTTTATATTCTCGTCAACCCCTGACAAAAAATTTCGCTATTTTTTTATAGTCTTTGTTACACTGAACTGAAAATAAAACGACTTAAGAGAATTATGGTTCTGCGTTATCTTTTTGTTATTGCCATTGTTGGGCTACTTGCGAGCTGTGCATCACAGCCTGATGAGCCTGAACTCATTATCGAAAAACAATCTTTTCATAAGCGTCTTTCGCCAACTGGCGATAAAGAATTTGCTTTCATTGTAACGGTACAAGCAACACCTCGAATGGAGTTAGATTCAAGTAAGCCAATATCAAGAAGAGAGCTAAAACGTTTTGCGGAGTTTGAACGTATTGAGGACTCCCCCTCTCTAAAACTCAAGCTAGAAGAGCAAGCCGTCGCTTTATTAAAACCGGCGTTGCTTGAGGCGAACTACTGTAAGGCAGGTCATAAAATTACCGATGTATACTGGCGACAGCGTAGCGTTCAGTTACGAGGCAGGTGTTTGTGATCAGAAATAATCCGAGTGCACTTGCAGAGCTGCTCGCTCAGCTAGATATCAGTTATCTCAATTATGAGCATCCACCTTTACATACTTGTCTAGAAGCTGACAATTTAAAGTTAGAGAGAAAAGGGACGCGGCTGAAAAACCTCTTCCTCCGAGATAACTATGGAAAGCGACACTTTCTTTTTATTATTCCTGCAGATAAGCAAGTCGATCTAAAAGCGCTGTCTAAATCTCAAGGGGTGTCGCGTTTAGGTTTTGCATCGACGGACAGGTTAGCAAAGTATTTAGGAGTGGAACAAGGCTGTGTATCAGCACTCACACTGCATAACGACAGTGAGCAACGAGTCGAATTATGGCTTGATAGTGAACTGCAATCTGCGCACTTATGGCAGTGTCATCCCCTAGTGAATACTAAAACTTGGGTGTTAACGCTCGAAGATTTAAAGCGCTTTTGGCAAGTCACTGGACACTCACCTCACTGGGTTGACTGTATTTCTCAAACTCAGAACTAAGCCGACTGTACAAACGATAAAAAGTGACGCACAAAACCAAGCGATACCAGCTTGCTCATAAATCAAACCCGGAAGGTAAGAACCCAGCACGCCTCCGGAATAATAAAATGAAACATAAGCGCCATTGGTGACGGTTGCTGGAGCCTGACTAATACTGTTGGCTAATGGTGCTGCGGTTGAATGGATCACAAACATACAGGCGCAGAATAGCGTAAATAAGGCCACAAAAAAGAATACAGACGCCACGGGTAATAGCGCAATGGTTGTAGCATAGATGAAGAACATCACAGCTAAAAATCGCCAGGTAGAATGAAATTTACTTTGTAGCCAAGGTGTAACGATGGACCCTAAAGCACCAACTAAGTAGCCTGTATAGACCCAGCCCACTTTACTGGGATCAGTTAAATTAAAGTCGTACTTGAGTATAAAAGGTAAAAAGTTGAGTAGTCCCGCGAAGCAGAAAAACATACAAAATACAGAGCTGTATAATCTCACTAGGCGTGATTGCTTGAGTGGTGTTAGGTAGTCCCTGATCCTTGTCGCGTGAATTATTGGTGGTTTGTTCTTGCTGGCTCGAATGCTAAATGCCAGCATAATTAATAACAATGCGTTTAGGTAATAGAAACTTTGCCACTCAAACCAGACCGTAAAGTTGGCCGCAAGTGTACGGCCAAAATAACCTCCGGCTATGCTACTTCCGATGTACAAGCTCATGTTTCTTTTCAACTGCGAGCCACTGAATTGTTGGCCGATATAACCTGTCATTGCAGTGAGTGCTGCAGGTAATAATAGCCCTTGAATTAACCGGATAAACAATAGCCCTGAAAATGAAGTCATTGAAGCAAATGCTAAACTGCTGAGTGCCAAAAGCAGCATGGTCCACTTTAAAATGCGTAGTGGATTGGACCTTGCTAGCAATAATCCGTAGCAGATTGGTGCGATAGCCAGAGGTAGCATAGTTGCTGACATCAGCATGCCTGCATCTGACGCTGACACACTAAATTGCTCCGCAAACTCAGCCAGCAGCGGCTGCGGTGCGTAAAGCACAAAGAAAATGGTAACGGAGCAGAGCAATAGGTGTATGACAGGCATTAAGCAATAAGGCTTTTAATTTCGATGAGTTAGCTTAAATTAAAGCAAACTAGATGACAATTTTTTGCGCTAAATCACGATGCGCAGCAATAATTTTGGTAGTTTTATATTAGATTGGCTGATTCCTCTCTGGTCAATCGAAATTGCTGAGTTAAAATAGTGAAAAGTCTATTTTACGGAGTTGCATGATGGGTTCACTGCAAGATCAGTTACTAAAAGCAGGTCTAACAACTGAGCACAAAGCGAAAGTTGCAAAAACACAAAAGCGTAAACAGCAGAAGAAAAAGAAAAAGGGCGCAACGAGCGACCAAACGGACCTTCAAAAACATATTGAGCAAACAAAGCTCGAGCAGCAAAAGCGTGCCGAAGAGCTAAATAAGGCGAAGCAAGAAACGCTAAAAGACAAAGAGCAAATTGCTCGCGTGAAGCAGATCTTAGAGCATCATAACCAAGATGAGATCCGCGGCAATGTGACCTTTAACTTCACATACCAAAATAAGGTGAAGGAGTTAGAAGTTAATTCCGAAACACAAAAAGCGCTATCAAAGGGGCGTTTAGCGATTTGTGTGTTAGAAGAGCAGTTCTACGTACTACAAGATGAACCTGCTAGAAAGATTGCAGAGGTAGACGAAAAATATATCGTTTTCCATGTCGAGGACAATCAGCAAGGTGATGAGGATGACCCTTACGCTGACTTTGAAGTCCCAGATGATTTGATGTGGTAGTGATTAGGCTTTAGGTCACACTTTAGTCTACACTGACTTACAACGTTAACCGTCAATAAAAAGAGTAATGATATGAGCAAGATGAAAAAACTACTAGTAGGGACTACGGTGGCAATTTGCGCACTAGGTTCAGCAAGTTCAATAGCTGCAGATGGTAAAGCATTATATACAGCAAAGCTGTGTCAAACCTGCCATGGTGCAGAAGGTAAAGCACCAATCATGCCTCTGTATCCAAAGCTAAATGGTCAAAATAAAGAGTATTTAGCGGCGCAGATGAAAGACATCAAATCAGGTAAACGTAATAACGGTATGTCAGCAGCGATGAAAGCGATGGTCGCTAATGTCACTGACGCTGAAATCGATGCGATTGCAGAGTATTTATCTAAAGTTGAATAACGTCAAAATTAGATATCAAAGATAATAAAAACCACCGTTCGCGGTGGTTTTTAGTTGAAGATATAATCAAGCTATTTTAGACTTCTATACATCTAAATGTGGAGTCAATAAGGGATCCCCATGTTCGAATTACCTCAGTTAAATTTAAAAGACAAAGTAAGCGCAGAAGAATGGCAACTGCGTGTTGACCTTGCCGCTTGCTATCGATTGGTTGAGCACTTTCGTTGGGGAGATCTAATTTATACGCATATGTCAGCGCGTTTACCGGGTACGGATCATTATTTAGTCAACGCTTTTGGTCTGACCTTTGATGAAGTCACCGCTTCTAATTTAGTGAAGGTCGATCTTGAAGGGAATATTCTTGATGATACGCCATTTCAGATAAATCCGGCGGGCTTTACCATTCACAGTGCAATCCACGAGGTGCGAGAAGATGCGCATTGCGTTATTCACCTCCATACTAAAGAAACGATTGCAGTCGCGAGTGTAGAATGTGGTTTATTGCCTTTGAGTCAGCATAGCATGTTCTCTTTACCCTCACTTTCATATCACGGCTATGAAGGTTTAGCGGTGAATATGGATGAGAAAAAGCGGCTGCAGGATGATTTAGGTACAACTAATCACATGCTGCTGGTGAACCATGGTGGTTTAACTGTTGGACCAACGGTCGGCGATGCCTTTATGCGTTTTTATGACTTACAGCGTGCATGTGAAATTCAAGTTGCGATTCAAGCAACGGGGCAACAAGCCGTACCTGTACCACAACCTATCATTGATAACATTTATAACCAAGCGAATGTCGTGCATAGCGGTAGCACCGGTGGTCAATTAGCATGGCCTGCAATGCTTCGTAAAGCTTACCGCCTAGATCCAAGCTTTGCTCAATAGGAGTCAACATGAAAGTTAATCGCGTCGAAGTCTTCGATATTCATTGTCCAGATAGACCTGCTTGGACACCTGTTTTTGTGCGTATTCACACCGATGAAGGTATTTCAGGAGTAGGTGAAGCAGGGCTTGCATACGACCTCGGCCACAGCGCTGCGGCCAGTATGATTAAAGAAATGGCTGAAGCCTTTTTGATTGGTCATGACCCTTTTCAAACTGAGTTGCTCTGGTCCCGTATGCTCAGAGAAAGCTTCTGGGGTTTAGGTGGCGGGCCTGTGGTATATGCGGCGATGTCGGCAATAGATACTGCGCTTTGGGATATTAAAGGTAAAGCCTTAAACCTACCTGTTTATCAATTGCTTGGTGGTAAAGTGAACCCTGAGCTTCGCACCTATGCCTCGCAATTACAGTTTGACTGGGACAGCGAGTTTAAAGCATTAGTTCAGCCACATGAATATGCTGAAGCGGCTCACAAAGCCATTGCAGAAGGGTATGATGCGGTTAAAGTTGACCCAATTCAGTACGATAAAGATGGCAACACCTATTACGACAGAACTAAGCTTATCTCGCGCGCGGAAATGAAATTATACCGTGCGAGAATGAAGGCTATTCGTGAAGCGGTAGGTGATGAAGTCGACATTATCTTTGAATGCCACAGCTTACCAGGCGCGACATCAGCCATTCAAATTGCAGACATCGCTGAAGAATTTGATTGTATGTATTATGAAGAGCCGGTGAATTATCTAAACCACTCTTTACATGCAAAGGTAGCCAACAAGACCTCAGTGCCAATCGCTGGTGGTGAACGTTTGTATAACCGCTGGGGTGTTCGCCCTTATTTTGAAGATCAAAGTATTGATGTACTGCAGCCAGATATTGGCCTGTGTGGTGGCTTTACGGAAACCAAGAAGGTATGTGATTACGCCGATATCTTTGATATCCGTATTCAGGCGCACGTTTGTGGTGGCCCGGTAGCAACCGCTGCTTCGTTGCACTTGGAAACCGCCATCCCAAATTTCCTGATCCATGAGCACCATACTTACGCAATCAAAAAGTGGAACAGAGAGCTATGCTTGCAAGATCCACAGCCTAAGAACGGTATCTTTAGAGTGTCAGAAGAGCCGGGACTTGGTATTGAGCTAAACGATGAAATCGTAATGCGCTCAGCCCGTGTGGAAATTAAGTAGGTATCCGTCGCTCAACTTAAATAGCTGAGTTTGGAGTAACAGCTAGCTCTTACTATTGTTATTCCTAGATTGAATCAGACACAAAAAAACCCAAGCAGTGCTTGGGTTTTTTCATCTAAGCCAGCGCTATTATTTTAGCAATGACTCAGTTAATACCGGGCGAATTTCTTTTACAATCGCTTGGCAAAGCTTAGGTGCGCCACAGATGATGTTGCCGCTACGGTTAAAGTTAGCACCACCTGCAAAGTCTGTAACCATACCACCAGCTTCTTTTACTAGCAGCTCACCAGCTGCTGTATCCCAAGGCTTAAGGCCAATTTCAAAGAAACCATCCATACGACCTGCTGCAACATATGCCATGTCTAAAGCTGCAGAGCCCGCACGGCGGATATCAGCTGTATGAATGAATAATGCTTTGAATGCTTCTAGGTAGGCATCCATGTGGTGTTTTTGCTTGAAAGGGAAACCCGTGGCAAGCACCGTGCCTTGTAATTCAATAGACTTAGACACACGAATACGTTTGTTGTTTAGCTGTGCGCCTTGACCACGAGAAGCGGTAAATAATTCGTCGCGGATTGGATCGTATACAACTGCTTGCTCTACGCGGCCTTTAACTCTTAACGCGATAGAAACAGCATAGTGAGGAATACCTTTAACGAAGTTAGTGGTACCGTCTAGAGGATCGATAACCCAAAGGTAGTCTGCATCTTTGCCTTCGTGGTGACCAAATTCTTCACCAACAATAGCGTGATCAGGGTAAGATTTTAAAATAGTGTCACGAATGATTGATTCCGCATCTTTATCGATGTTTGTCACTAAATCATTTGTGCCTTTTTGAGCAGCTTCAACGCGCGATAAATCTTCACTTGCACGTAAGATAACCTTACCCGCGTTACGCGCAGCGCGTACCGCAATGTTCAACATTGGATGCATAGCATTACCTTTAGGTTGTAAAAGAACAGGATCATTTTGAGCCGGCGTATTTTAGCGGTTTTTTGTCTAAAGTAAATAACCAATTGTAAATTTGTTTGGTTGTTTTTTGTACTCCCTTGCTGCGCAAAGATTTTTAATTTCTGGTTGTGGAGCTTGGAAAAACGCAAATTAGATATGCTACACTGCGCCATTATTTTTGTTTGAGACTCGTGTAAATGGCTTTAGAAGATATTCGAATTGTATTAGTGAACACCTCACACTCTGGCAATATTGGCTCAGTTGCGAGAGCGATGAAGACGATGGGGTTATCTAAGCTTTATTTAGTTGACCCTGCATGTGAAGTGGACAGCCATGCAAGTGCATTGGCGGCTGGCGCAACCGACGTGTTGGGTGCGGCGACTAAAGTCGATACGCTTCAAGAGGCGATTGCTGATTGCGCTTTAACTATTGGCACGAGTGCGCGCTCACGCACTTTGTCGTGGCCAATGGTAGACCCGCGTGAGTGTGCACAAAAATTGGTTGCTGAGTCGGTGAATGGTCCTGTCGCTCTTGTATTCGGTCGTGAGAATAGCGGTCTAACAAATGAAGAGTTGCAGTTGTGCAACTATCACGTATGTATTCCGGCTAATCCTGAGTATAGCTCGCTTAATCTTGCAATGGCAGTGCAAACATTGGCTTACGAAACGCGTATGACTTACTTAGACACGCAACAAAAGCAGCCAGAAGAAGTGGATGAAGCCGTTTACCCTTCATCAAAGCAGATGGAGTTATTTTACGAGCATCTTGAAAATACCTTGAATGACACCGGCTTTATCATTAAGCAGCATCCGGGCATGGTAATGACTAAGCTAAAGCGTTTGTTCAACCGTGCTAGACCGGAAGATCAAGAACTTAATATTCTACGTGGGATCCTAAGTTCAATAGATAAATCTACTAACAAGTAAACCAAACACGATGACAGTATTGGCCAACTCAGTGCGCCAATACTGTTGTATTTCTATTGTCTAAATATTAAACATTCCTTTTGTGAAATCTTGCATAAATCTTCATCACTAATACTTGACTAAAATACTCAGGTAATTACAATGTCCATAATACCTGATTAAATTACTCGGGTATTTTGGGTAGGCATACGAGGGTTGCAGATTTAAAGCCGTTATTATGCTTGGTTAATACTTGACTATCTTAGTCAAGTAATTAAAATTTGCGGCTTGGTAAATTAGCGGGGGTTATGCATGAAACTGACATCAAAAGGCAGATACGCCGTGACAGCAATGTTAGATGTTGCGTTACACGCAAGTATTGGCCCTGTTCCACTGGCAGATATCTCTGAACGACAAGAGATTTCGCTATCTTACCTTGAACAATTATTTGCCCGTCTACGTAAACATGGCTTAGTAAGCTCTGTACGTGGTCCGGGTGGCGGCTATTTATTGGGCCGTGATGCACACACAATTTCCGTTGGTGATGTGATTAGTGCTGTTGACGAGTCCGTTGACGCAACACGTTGTCACGGCGAAGGCGGCGGTTGCCAAAGCGGTATGCGCTGTCTGACTCATTCATTGTGGTCTGACTTAAGTGTGCGAATTGAAGAGTTTTTAAATAATATTTCCCTAGCCGAGTTAGTCGCCGACGCGGATGTTCAATCCGTAGCAACGCGGCAAGATAAGCACGTTAAACGTGTTATCGAGCAATTAGACAATATTCAAGTGAGCTGTCAACTCTAGGTTGACGTCAAGCGGAGAGATAAATGAAATTACCGATATATCTAGATTATGCAGCAACCGCTCCGGTTGATCAGCGTGTTGCAGACGAGATGATGCAGTGCCTGACAATGGATGGTAACTTTGGTAATCCAGCTTCTCGTTCACACCGTTTCGGTTGGCAAGCAGAAGAACTGGTTGATCAGGCGCGTAATGATATCGCTGATTTAATCAACGCTGATCCGCGTGAAATCGTTTTCACATCTGGTGCAACTGAGTCAAACAACCTTGCAATCAAAGGTGCTGCGCAGTTCTATAAAAAGAAAGGCAAGCACATCATCACCGTTCGTACGGAGCACAAAGCGGTACTAGACACCTGCCGTGAGCTTGAGCGTCAGGGTTTTGAAGTGACTTATATGGATGTTGAAGATAACGGCTTACTTGACTTGAAAAAGCTTGAAGCAACCATGCGTGAAGACACTGTTTTAGTGAGCGTAATGCACGTTAATAACGAGCTAGGTGTTATTCAAGATATCGCGACTATCGGTGAGATGTGTCGTGAGCGTAAGATCATGTTCCATGTTGATGCAGCGCAAAGTGCTGGCAAGGTACTAATCGACCTACAAACATTAAAAGTAGACTTTATGTCATTTTCTGGCCACAAAGTTTATGGCCCTAAAGGTATCGGTGCATTGTACGTACGCCGTAAGCCACGTGCGCGTTTAGAAGCACAAATGCACGGTGGTGGTCATGAGCGCGGTATGCGTTCAGGTACTCTTGCTACTCACCAAATCGTGGGTATGGGCACAGCATTTAGAATTGCTAAGCAAGACTTTGAAAAAGACCATGCACACATCAGTGCGCTTCGTCAGCGTCTATTGGACGGCCTAATGGATATGGACGAAGTCTATTTTAATGGTGCTATCGACCAATCAGTACCTGGCATTGTAAACATCAGCTTCAACTTTGTTGAAGGTGAAAGTCTACTAATGGCGGTTAAAGACATTGCGGTTTCTTCAGGTTCTGCATGTACATCGGCAAGCTTAGAGCCATCTTATGTACTGCGTGCTCTAGGTCGTAATGACGAATTAGCACACAGCTCAATCCGTTTCAGTATTGGTCGTTTTACGACAGAAGAAGAGATCGATTACACCGTCAACCTTCTTAAGAATTCTATTGGTCGCTTACGTGAGATGTCACCGCTTTGGGAAATGCACCAAGATGGCATCGACTTAGATAGCGTTGAATGGGCACACCATTAAGCAAGTTTTAGCCGCTGGCTGGATACCATCCAGCCGCAAGCAGGTAGTGAGGAAATAGTTATGGCTTACAGTGATAAAGTTATCGACCACGTTGAGAACCCACGTAACGTAGGTTCTTTAGACAAGAACGATCCAAGCGTAGCAACGGGCATGGTGGGGGCACCTGCATGTGGCGACGTAATGAAACTACAAATTAAAGTTTCTGAAACAGGCATCATCGAAGATGCGAAATTCAAGACATATGGTTGTGGTAGCGCGATTGCATCATCATCCCTTGTAACTGAGTGGGTGAAAGGTAAATCGTTAGAAGAAGCCGCGACTATCAAAAACACTGATATCAGTGCTGAGCTTGAGTTGCCACCAGTGAAAATCCACTGTTCAATTTTGGCCGAAGATGCGATTCAAGCTGCGATTGCAGATTATAAGAGTAAACAAGCGAAGTAAGAGACTATTATGGCAGTGACGTTAACAGATGCAGCCGCTAATCGCGTATTAGCCTTTTTGAGTAACCGTGGAAAAGGCATAGGGCTGCGCGTTGGTATTAAAACCACGGGCTGTTCAGGTCTTGCTTATGTTCTCGAATTTGTCGACGATTTAGATGAAGGCGATGAAGTATTTGAAGACAAAGATGTCAAAATCATCGTTGATGCAAAAAGTTTAGTTTATATCGACGGCACAGAGCTTGATTACACAAAAGAAGGTCTGAATGAAGGGTTTAAGTTCAATAACCCAAATCAGAAAGACGAATGTGGCTGTGGCGAAAGCTTCACCGTATAGTTTGCAATAGTGAATAGCTTAAAGCCCTGCCTTGGTGGGGCTTTGCTGTATTAGGTGCGTATGCGTTATTTTGAATTATTTGATTTACCTGTTGATTATCACGTTGATTTAAACAAACTAAATCAAGGTTATTTAGAGCTACAGCGTGCAGTTCATCCAGATAGATTTGCTGGTAAAAGTGAGCGTGAGAAGTTGCTCGCGGTACAGAAAACCGCAGAGATCAATGACGCGCTAGCGGTGCTCAAACACCCAGTTAAGCGTGCCGAGTATATGCTAAGCGAGAAGGGTGTAGACATACGTGCAGAGCAACAAACGTTGCAAGATCCTATGTTTTTAATGCAACAGATGGAGCTGCGTGAAGCATTAGAAGAATTACCTGATGCGGCGGATCCTGATGGCGCGATTGCAGAGTTCGAAACACAGATTAAAGCGTTAGATACAGAGTTTAGCGCCTCCCTTGCCGAGCAGCTTCAAAGCGATGACATGAGCAAGTTGGAAGCCGCAGCAGACAATATTCGTAAGCTAAAGTTTGTTTATAAGTTACGCGACGAATTAGCACGTATCGAAGATGAATTATTCGATTGATGATGTATAGCATCAACAAACGTTAAAGTGAAAAGAGCATTATGGCATTATTGCAAATTGCTGAGCCGGGGCAGAGCGCGGCACCTCATGAGCATAAATTAGCGATTGGTATTGACTTAGGTACCACGAACTCTCTTGTGGCAACAGTACAAAGTGGCGAAACGAAGACCCTTAGCGATTTAATGGGTAAACCTATGCTGCCGTCGGTAGTGAGGTACACCGACTCAGAGGTTATCGTTGGTGAACAAGCCCAAGCTGCTTCTGCTGAAGACCCCACTAATACGCTTATTTCTGTAAAACGTTTTTTAGGTAAAACACAATCTGAAATAGAACAAAGCTACGGTCAGTTGCCTTATAACTTTGTCGATAATAACGGTTCGCTAGCTATTGAAACCGTAGCAGGCGCTGTAAGCCCAGTGCAAGCCTCCGCTGAAATTTTAAAAACATTACACCAACGTGCTATTGATAGTTTTGCTGGTGAAGATGTGATGGGCGCAGTGATCACTGTACCTGCATATTTTGATGATGCACAAAGGCAAAGTACAAAAGACGCAGCCGAGCTTGCTGGTCTAAAAGTATTAAGGCTCCTCAACGAGCCGACTGCGGCTGCGGTAGCTTACGGCCTAGACTCTGGTCAAGAAGGTGTGATAGCGGTATATGATCTTGGTGGTGGTACGTTTGATATTTCAATCTTGCGCTTAAACCAAGGAGTGTTTGAGGTATTATCAACAGGTGGTGACTCTAGCCTTGGTGGTGATGACTTTGATTCATTGTTGGTTGATTTCTTCAAACAGCAAACGCAGCTATTTGATTTAAACCCAAAAGAGCTACGCTTGTTTATCAATAAGGCAAGAGCTTGTAAAGAAGCGCTTTCAAGTTATGAAACGGTAAACGTAGAGCTACCAGTTCGCGAGCAAAAGTTGGTTGTTACGATCACGCGTCAAGCATTTGCTGAAATGGCAATGCCACTGGTTAAAAAGACTTTGCGCTCTTGTCGCCGCGCGTTAAAAGACGCCGATGTCACATCAGAAGAAGTCTTGCAGGTTGTGATGGTGGGTGGTTCGACTCGTATGCCAGTGGTGCGTGAAGAAGTTGGGAGTTTCTTTGCCAAAGAGCCGCTAACATCAATCGATCCAGACCGTGTGGTGGCATTAGGTGCTGCTATCCAAGCTGATATTCTAGTGGGTAACAAACCTGACTCTGATATGTTACTGCTTGATGTATTGCCATTGTCTTTAGGGCTAGAAACTATGGGTGGGTTGGTTGAAAAAATCATTCCGCGTAATACCACTATTCCTGTTGCACGCGCACAAGAGTTTACCACCTTTAAAGATGGCCAAACCGCTATGTCATTACATGTGTTGCAAGGTGAGCGTGAGCTCGTTGATGATTGTCGTAGCTTAGCTAAATTTAGTCTAAAAGGCATCCCACCAATGGCGGCAGGCGCAGCGCACATTCGAGTCACTTTTAGAGTTGACGCTGATGGTCTATTGAGTGTTTCCGCTGAAGAAAAGTCGACAGGCGTGCAGGCTGAGATCCAAGTCAAACCGTCGTTTGGTTTGAACGATGACCAAGTAGCACAAATGCTAAAAGATTCGATGAGCAATGCCAAAGAAGACATGAGCGCTCGTATGCTTAAAGAACAGCAGGTTGAAGCGCTGCGTGTATTAGAAGCGTTAGAGGCATCGCTTGCAACGGATGGTCAGCTGTTGGCAGAAGATGAGCTCAATACACTGCGCGGTGCAATGACTGAACTTGCACAAATTCGCGAAAGTGCAGACAATCCAGAGCAGATTAAAAAGGCGATCGAAGAAGTCGATCAGGCGAGTAGCGATTTTGCTTCACGCCGTATGGATGAATCAATTAAAAAGGCACTGCAAGGGCAGTCGGTAGACGAGGTGTAATATGCCACAAATTATCTTTTTACCCCATGAAGAGTTATGTCCGGAAGGTGCTGCAATCGAAGCGAAAACGGGTGAAACTGTACTCGATGTGGCGTTGAAAAACGGTATTAGTATTCCACATGCCTGTGAAAAATCATGCGCATGTACCACGTGCCATATCGTTGTTCGTGAAGGGTTTGACTCACTTGAAGAAAGTGATGAGTTAGAAGATGACATGCTAGATAAAGCATGGGGTCTTGAAGCTGAGTCTCGTTTAGGTTGCCAAGCGATAATTAGTGATGAAGACTTAGTAGTTGAAATTCCGAAGTACAATCTCAATATCGTTAATGAAGACCATTAAATGCTGCTAACAACCTAGGTTGTTACTGACAAATTTAATAAAAGCCGTAGTCTTATACTACGGCTTTTTGCTTTTCTAGGAGGAACGCTATGTCACTTATCAGTAATCCCGAATTTTCACTTATCAATGGCCAAGCACACCATAGTAAAACGCAAGTCGATGTGGTTAATCCTGCAACTGGAGAGCAGCTTGCGCAGGTTTCTGAGGCGGATAATCAGGCAGCTGATAAAGCGCTGCAAGCAGCGGTTGAAACCTTTGAAAAACTTGCCTGCACGACAGCACACGCCCGTAGCCAAGTGCTTAGAAAATGGCACGAGCTAGTAATAGAGCATCGTCAGGCCTTGGCTGAAATCGTCACTAAGGAACAAGGCAAACCGCTCAAGGAGGCACTTGCCGAGGCGGATTATGCTGCAGGATTTATTGAATGGTATAGCGAAGAAGCCAAGCGCGCCTATGGTCAGGTTATTCCCAGCCATTCTCAATCACATGAGCTAACTACAATCAGACAAGGGGTTGGTGTTGTACTTGGGATCACACCATGGAATTTTCCACTGGCGATGATCACCAGAAAAGTAGCACCAGCCTATGCAGCAGGCTGTAGTTTTATTTTAAAGCCCTCTGAGAAAACTCCTCTTGCGGCCATTGCCCTTGCAAAGCTGGCTATTCAGGCAGGGATGGAAGTTGGCGCTTTTCAGGTGTTAGTGACTAACGATTCTAAAGGGTTAGTCGCATATCTTACTGAGTCACCACAAGTTCGAAAACTCACGTTTACGGGGTCAACACAAGTGGGGAGTGCGTTGTTGAAGCAATGTGCCGACACAGTGAAAAGAACGTCAATGGAGCTTGGTGGTAATGCACCATTTATTGTTTTCGACAGCGCTGATGTTGAGCAAGCGGTAAGTGGTTTGATGGCAGCGAAGTTTAGAAATGCAGGGCAAACTTGTGTGGCCGCAAATCGCGTGTTTGTCACAAAAGATATCGCGGCAGAACTACTCACTACGCTTACTCAGCAGGTTAGCACGCTCACCTTGGGAAATGGTTTAGAGCAAGGTGTTGATATTGGTCCACTCATTTCACTCGAAGCCAAACAAAAAGCACAGCAGCTGTTGGAAGATGCGTTAACTAAAGGCGCGAGCATCGCTTATCAAGGTGACAAACAAAACGGCCAATTTATGGCACCGGTAGTTATCACGGGTGTAAATAGCACCATGCGGATCTTCCACGAAGAAATTTTTGCACCGATTGTCAGCATTATTGATTTTGAGAGTGAAGATGAAGTGGTAAGAATGGCAAACTCTGTGCCAGAAGGGCTTGCTGCCTATTTTTACTCAAATGATAGCAATCAAATAAGGCGAGTAAGTCAAGCACTTGAGTATGGCATGATTGGGATTAATGAAGGGGCAATATCCAATCCTGTAGCGCCTTTTGGCGGAGTGAAGTTTTCAGGTCTTGGCCGAGAAGGGGCGCAGGAAGGACTGCTTGAATACCAAGAAATAAAGTACTTATGCCAAAAGTTTAGCTAGTTCACACTAATTGCGAGGGTGCCTTTTCTCGCAATTGCTTTTATTCTGCGCAAAAGCTCAGTACACTTATCCGCTTATTTGAGTTTTGATATATTTTCAATGATACGAATCGAACAACCCCCTAAGCTGATCATTTTGGCAGGTGGATTAGGAAGCCGCTTTGGTGGTAATAAGCAGGTTGCAGCGCTACCAAATATCGATAAAAGCATTATGGAATTGAGCATAATTGACGCGCATCATGCTGGTGTGCGCGATGTTATTTTGATCATTAATGACAAAGTGCGAAGCCTAATCGAAAATGTGATATTGCCACGATTGCCGGAGGCGCTGAACATCACTTTAGTGCAGCAGAGGCTTAGCGATATTCCGAATGAATTTATCGACTGTTTGGCAGGGCGAGAAAAACCATGGGGCACAGGGCATGCGTTGTTGTGTGCAAAACCATACGTTGATAAGCCAGCGATAGTTATTACGGCGGATGATTATTACGGGCCTGATGCATTTGAGCAGCTTGTTGAACATTTTCAACATCATAGAAATATGGCGATGGTCGCATATCCAATTATAAATACCTTATCAGATCAAGGTGGCGTAAACCGTGGTGTTTGTCAGGTACAGGCGCAACAACTACACTCGGTTGAAGAGGCATTAGATATTCGCTTTGAAAACGGCGAGTTGTCAGGCGATATTGCAGGTAAGCGGTGTGAAATCGCGAAGTCTGCGCTGGCTTCGATGACCTGCTGGGGGGTGATGCCGTCACTTTTTGATTCATTAGAAGCCGGGTTTAACGCGTTTTTAAGGAATTATGACAACGGTGTCAAAAAAGAGTATTATCTGCCGGATTGTATCCAACACAGTATCAATAAGGGCCTACAAACCGTGTCGGTCTACCAAGCTAAATCACATTGGTACGGTATAACTTATAAGAGCGAACTAGACATTGTCGCGAGAAAGATTTATGAAGCACGTCAGGGAAGATAATCATCTCCACACAACTATATCCGACTTAACTCCTTTTGAGGTGAATATGGAGTATCAAGCCGTTGCGCAACAACTCGCTGATGAATATGGTCTCATTAGTGAAGAAGCTAAAATGAAGCCGATTGGTAGTGGTCATATCAACACGACTATGCTGTTGCAGGACAACCACAAAACCATGGTAGTACAAAAGCTAAATACCACGGTATTTCCAAACCCTTTACACCTTGTTGAAAATGCGCGAGCGATTGAACAGCACTTAACAGCAAAAGCCTTAAATGGTGAATATAGTCTCGCTATCATCAAGCATCTAGCGACGAGTTCAGGCCAATATTTAGTCGATATTAATGACGAAGTTTGGCGTGCGCTTGCATTTATTGGCCGCAGTTATAGCGAAGACGTAGTGGCAAACGAACAACAAGCATTAACGGCTGCAAACGCCTTCGGGCAGTTTGCGCATGCGCTAAATGATTTTGATGCCGCGCAGTTACATCATGTCATTCCAAACTTTCATAACTTGGCGATGCGTATTGACGCATTTAACCAAGTACTAGCGAAAGATGAGCATGGTCGCGCGGAAAAGTGCAGTGATGTTATCGCCGCTTTTCAGCAGCAATTTGCACTTGCAGAAGAATTGCAGCAGGCACAAAAACAAGTGCCACTTAGAGCTTGCCACAACGATACCAAAATCAACAACATGCTGTTTTCAACACAGAGTGATGCAGCACGAGCCGTTATCGACTTAGATACGTGTATGCCGGGTAACTGGTTGTTTGATTTTGGCGATATGGTGCGCACCTTCTGTTCACCAGAAGCTGAAGACTCTACGAATTTGAGTAATGTGCAGGTAAGAGAAAATATCTTTGCTGCGCTGGCGCAAGGGTATATTGAACCGTTACAAGACAGTGTGACTGCAGCAGAAAAAGACAGTTTTATTCTTGGGGCAAAAGTGATGCCATTCATGATAGGTCTGAGATTTTTAACAGATCACCTAGATGGAGATAATTATTTTGCAACCCACAGAGCCAATCATAATCTTGACCGTGCGAAGAACCAGTTTGCGTTATATTCCAGTGTGCTAGAAAAAGAGGATTGTCTGAATAATATTATCAGGGCAATTTAACGGTTTAATATATTTTAAGAAAAAGCGCTTCAAGCGCTTTTTTTGCGGCTTTATCGCAATGTTTTGAACCTAAGATTGGGATAGGTTAGCTTGATAGCGAGCAGTATTAGTGCTGTTAAGAAGTATCGTTTAGGAGTAAGAATGAAAAATATAAACCGCCGCGACTTTTTAAAAGCCGCAGGAGCGGCTGCGGCTGCGAGTGTAGTAGCTGGGTGCGCAAGTTCTAATCAAAATAACAGCGTTGTACCTAAGCAACAAGGGCGCTCTGTCATTGGACTCGTAGCACCAAAAATGGACGTGGTTCGGGTTGGTTTTATTGGGGTTGGCCAACGTGGCTATGGTCATGTAAAGCGCATGAGTCACATCGATGGCGCACGCATTGTCGCGATTTGTGATACTCATGATGAAGTGCTTGAAAAATCGGCTGATTATCTTGTGCGCGAGCGAGGTTTGCCGAAGCCTGCGCTGTATCGTGGTGGTGACTTAGCGTACCAAGAAATGCTTAATCGGGATGATATTGACATCGTTATCATTTCAACACCTTGGAAATGGCACGCGCCGATGGCAATAGATACCATGAACAGTGGTAAGCACGCGTTTGTTGAAGTACCTTTAGCGCTGACCGTTGAAGAAATGTGGCAGATAGTCGACACCGCAGAGCGCACGCAAAAGAACTGTATGATGATGGAAAATGTCAACTACGGTCGTGATGAGTTAATGGTACTGAACATGGTTCGCCAAGGTGTATTCGGTGAGTTGTTGCATGGTGAAGCTGCATATATTCATGAGCTACGTTGGCAAATGAAAGAAATTGAGCACAAGACCGGCTCATGGCGTACGCACTGGCATACTAAGCGAGATGGTAACCTATATCCAACGCATGGTTTAGGACCTGTATCTCAGTACATGAATATTAACCGCGGTGACCGTTTTGATTACTTAACTTCTATGAGTTCTCCCGCCCTAGGTCGTGCAGCCTATGCAAAACGCGAATTTCCGGCAGATCATGAACGCAATCAACTACATTATATTGCGGGTGATATGAATACCACGATGATTAAGACCATCAAAGGACGCAGTATCATGGTACAACATGATACGACCACGCCTAGGCCTTATTCTCGTCACAATCTTATTCAAGGAACTAATGGGGTCTTTGCTGGTTTCCCTAATCGTATCGCGTTAGAGCAAGGTGGTACGAAGAGCTTCCATGAATGGGATTACGAAATGGATTCATGGTATAAACAATACGACCATCCGCTTTGGACTAAAATGGGTGAAGAAGCACAGCGCAACGGCGGTCATGGTGGTATGGACTTTTTAATGTTCTGGCGGATGATCTATTGCCTGCGCAATGGTGAGGCGCTAGATCAAGACGTATACGACGGTGCCGCTTGGTCGGTAATTTCTCCATTATCGGCTCAATCAGTCGCTAATCGCAGTGAATCATTGAGTATTCCAGACTTTACCCGTGGAGCGTGGAAAACCGCTAAACCATTGGGTATAGTAACAGTATAAAAATACACACTTTATCATCGTCGAATTAAGCGCTACAGGCGCTTTTTTTATACTCGATTAATACGGCTTTTGGAGTGACTATGATGCGCTATCGGTTCTTGTTATTTTTTATATTAATACTGAGTGGTTGTAGTAACTCCGTTAATATCAGTAAGAAGAATACATTCATCAGCCATGCCGATGCTTACTTTAATACCTATGCTCAGCGGAAGAACTTTAGGCAGTTTATCGAGTTCTATGCCGAAGATGCCGTGTTGGAAGATATGGTTTTTGGCCATAAAGCACAAGGTAAAGAGCAAATTACGGCTTTTTTTAATTGGTCTGCAGGGAATTTTGCTGTGCTGGATGAACAACCTGCCTTGGTGGTAGAAGATAAGATAGTCGATACCACGACTCGAACTGTGGTTGCTAGAGGCGTTTTTAATCGCTTTAATCATGCGTCACGCGAGTTAGGGCCTTGGCGATTTCTGATAGTGCTAAAGTTTGACGAAAAAGGTAAAATTATCTATCAGCAAGATTGGATTAACTATACCCCGAAATCGGATTTTACCGGTGGGGAAAATCTAAATCTGCAATATCAATAATCGGCTGCCATTTGTAAGGAGCGCCCATGCAAGTTTCTGTTGAAATAAGCAAGTACCCACTGCACCAAGACTATATCCCTTTTATTAAAGGTTTTATTGATAGGCTGAATGAGCATGAAGGGATCAAGGTGATCACAAACACGATGTCAACTCAGGTCTTTGGTGAATTTGATTTAGTGACCTCAGTATTGAATCAAGAAATGAAACACTCATTTGAAGCTTACGGAAAATCTATTTTTGTTTGTAAGTTTATCTCAGGCGACTTATCTCCAGCTGATAGTGCCTGCGATTAATGGACTGGCTTACTGAAACCTTTGCTGGATTCACAGCGATGTCGAGCTGGGAGTATATCGCTGTGGTGCTGGCAGTCGCCTATTTATTGCTAGCAATTCGAGAAAATATTTGGTGTTGGCCTGTGGCTTTTATAAACACCTTTATTTATACCGTACTGTATTGGAACGGAGCACTAGTGATGGAATCACTGCTGCACTTTTACTACATGGTCATGGCTGTTGTTGGTTGGTGGATGTGGCGTCAGGGTGACAAAAATAAGCCCAGTGATATCGTTTCTTGGTCGTTATCAAAACACCTTTCAATCATTGTTATTACTTCTGTGGCCTCTGTTGTGCTTGGTTATTTAACCAAGCATTATATGGCAGCGGATCTCGCTTATTTAGATAGCTTTACCACGTGTTTTGCAGTAGTGACAACCTATTTGGTGGCTAAGAAAATTCTTGAAAACTGGTTATATTGGGTCGTGATTGATGCAGCCTCCATCTACCTTTATTACCTTAAAGGTTTCTATCCTACGCTGGTACTATTTATTTTCTACACCTTGATGGCGTGTTGGGGCTACAAGCGTTGGTACGAAGAATATGAAGCTAAGCAAGGAAAGACGCTTGCAGCACTCTGAGCTTGAAGAATTAAAAGTAAAGGTGGATACCGTATTCAAGGTTTCACCTGAGCGATTAGAAAAGCTAACTAAAGGTGTGAGTAACAATAATTACCTGATGGTGAGTAAAGGTGAAAGCTATCTATTAAAGTGCTATAGCCATGGTATTCCTACTGAAGCCTTAAAGGCACAAAATAAATTAGCACAGCAAGGCATTACTTCTAAAGTACTGCAGTACGACCTACGCACTCGTATGGCATTGTTCACCTTTATGCCACAAGTGTGTGCTGAGCCAAGGCTCACCCCTGAATTGTTAGCACAAGTTATTCAGGTGCATAGCTTAGAGCTTGAAGTATATGAGGTACTGGATTTAGTTGGTTATGTTCAGGCTATTGATGAGGAACTACGTCACTTAGTTGATATCGAACGGCTTATAGAAAGCTTAGCTTCTTTACCCATGGATCTGGCATTTTGCCATAATGACCTAGTCATGAGCAATATTATTCAAAGTCCGGAAGGAGTTCGGTTAATCGACTTTGAGTATGCTTGCCATAGTGACATCTTTTTTGATTTAGCAGCGCTGGTGTGTAGTTTTAGCTGTGGCGTTGAAGAATCGCTTATAGTAGTTGAGTCTTACTTTTCTCTAAAGCACCAAGTTATGCCCTCATACGCTCAAGCTAAACTGACGGTATTTTGCCAAATTTATTTGATTGTTAGCATTCAATGGTACGAGCAGCGTAGCGTAATAACAGAAGCTGAAAAACTGAGACAGTTACTGAAGCAGTGGTTATCGTGACAACTAGCTAAGCCAGTAGCGTGTGATATTCCTTGATCACATTACTGGCTATCACTATTGGGTAGTTTAGATCCCACCCAGTCGCTGTGCGAGTTCTTTGTATTTTTCAACATCGGCTTTGTCAAAGATAGGTTCGCCATTGGCATCTGTGTCTTTGGCGACTAGCAAGTTTTCTCGTGCGAGGCGTCTTACGCGCTCAACCTTTACGTCAAGAAACTCTGCAACTTGCTCTGTTGTCATCGGTGTCATATTTGGGATCCTCAATGATGTATCGCGATATTTCTGAACTGGCAGCAATATCATTCTATTTTATTATTTTCAAAGCATAGTTGAATAACTGGTTTTTTGCCCAAAGTACAGCTTTTTTTAAAAAATAGGTTACTAATTAGTCATATAGCAAACATTGTCTGGCAATTGCTTGCACTAAGCATTATTATGTTGCCGACGCTCTCGTGGTGAAATGGATATCACGTAGCCCTCCGGAGGCTGAGTTCTAGGTTCGATCCCTAGCGAGAGCGCCAACTTTTATACCTACTTACAACCAGCCTTTACGTTTAAAGTACACGCCAATACCACCTGTTAGCACTATCAACATAATAACAAAAAAGGCAAATGCGCCGCCCCATTCTGTGCCAGGAATACCGCCAATATTCACTCCTAACAAGCCTGTTAAAAATCCAAGTGGTAAGAATAAGGCCGCAACGACGGACATCACGTACATTCTTTGGTTTAACTGCTCATTTTGATGGTTGGTGATAGCATTTTGGATCACTTGTGCACGCTCAATCGCGGCTTCTAACTCCTCGATATATCGACTTAAGGCATTGCTCGCTTCTTCGAGCATATGATGATGATCTTCGTCCAGCCAAGCAGGCTTTGCTAAGAGCAGTTCGTTAATAGCAAGCTTTTGAGGCTTAAGATAACGTTTTAAACCAATGGTTTGTCTTCTTAATGTTGACAGTTGCTGATAGTTGGGCAATTGCTCAGTGCCTTCCATTGCGTCTTCAAACTCGTCAAGCTGTTCTTCAATTTGCCAGATGATATCTTGCATTCGCACAGAAAGTCGCATCACCAATGTGGACAGTAGCTCACCGATACTTTTTGCGCCTTGACCTTTTTTGAGCAGTGCCAACATATCTTGGGCGGACATAATATGGCGCTTACGGCAGGTGATAAATAATTTATCATTTGCAAAACAGCGAATAGAAACCATGTCTTCGGGGCTCTGCTTAGGGTTAAGGTTCACACCTCGCAAGAATACCAGTAAACCTTCATCGCCATTAGCTATCCTCGGGCGAGTTTCGTCTGCGGTTAGTGCTTCTCTTTCCCAGTCATCCAAAAACGTTTGTTGCTTCAGCCATTCGGTCGTTTCGTCGAAGCTGTAGTCGAAATGGAGCCAAAGAGGCTCTTTGTGAATTACGGATTTTACTTCACTCAGATCGCAAAGTAGTCTACCGCCACCTTGACCGTCGAGCACAAACGCATGGAGTAATCCAGTCATAGCTAATTCCTATTAAAAAGTACGTTCCAAGACTGACATAGATAATTTAATTTTCAAATTTATTTAGGACCTGTTGTTCTTTGCTGTTTAATTTTTGTTCTCCTGAGTGTGTTTTGGTCGCGACGCTCGACTTGCCGCCTAGTAATCTAGGCAAAAGTTGAGCAACAATGAACAAAGCACACTCAGGTGAACCCAAAGGGCAGCGCTTGATTGGCATTTCTACTGTGTTATCGCCTGATTTACATAGAATAACTATGCTACGCAGGCTCTGCCTAGTATAAATGGCAATCAAACTGCTGCAAAAACAAACTTGAAAGGTCAACAGGTCCTAAAATCTTGGCGATGAAATAAATTGTTTGAATGCTCTATTTTACTTTAGCTCAGTATAGGGCTTTACCTTGAAAAATGTGTAAGTGGTGTTACTGTAAGTTAAGGTGCTTGGCTTAACAGAGCCTTTTTATCTTTAGGATAAATTTATTTTGTTTTTCAAGTGACTTGAATCAGCGTATAAGTCCAAACTCATTTTGTACGAGAGCATAATATGATCACAGTTGGTTGGAGAGAGTGGCTTTCCTTACCCGATTTAGGTATCGAAAAAATCAAAGCGAAAGTAGATACTGGAGCAAGAACATCATGTCTGCATGCCTTTAAGGTTGAGCCTTTCAAAACAGAACAAGATGAACTTTGGGTAAGGTTTTGGATCCATCCCAAACAAGACAATACCGACTATGAAGTCTGTAGTGAAGCAAAAGTAGTGGATGAGCGCGTTGTTACCGATTCGGGCGGTCATAAAGAACTACGTTATGTAATAGAAACAAATTTAACTATCGGCAATCAGGCTTGGCCAATTGAAATCACGCTAAGCGATAGAGAAACCATGAAATTTAGAATGTTACTGGGCCGTACAGCGATGCGAGGCCGCATCCTTGTTGATCCAGAGCAGTCATACTTAAGTAATAAAACGGATAAATCATGAAAATTGGCATTCTTTCAAGGAATCAATCTTTATATTCAACACGTCGTTTAATTGAGGCAGCTGAGCAACGTGGGCATGAAGTAGAGGTTATTGACGCACTACGTTGTTATATGAATATCAACAGTAGTGAGCCTGAAATTCACTTTAAGGGCCAGCAGTTGAGCGGCTTTGATGCGATTGTTCCGCGAATTGGTGCATCTGTGACGTTTTATGGGTGTGCGGTACTCAGACAATTTGAGATGATGGGTGTGTATCCATTGAATGAGTCTGTTGCAATCACTCGCTCAAGAGATAAGTTGCGTTCATTACAGTTACTGTCAAGAAAAGGCGTGGGCATGCCAATCACAGGTTTCGCCAGCAAGCCAGATGACGTCAAAGACTTACTAGAAATGGTTGGCGGCACACCAGTTGTGATCAAGCTGCTTGAGGGCACTCAAGGAATTGGTGTGGTGTTGGCTGAGACGCGCAAAGCTGCAGAAAGCGTTATTGAAGCATTTATGGGCTTAAAAGCCAACATTATGGTGCAAGAGTATATTAAAGAAGCTGGTGGTGCGGACATTCGCTGTTTCGTTATCGGCGACCGTGTTATTGCCGCGATGAAACGTCAAGCGCAAGAAGGTGAGTTCCGCTCAAATCTACATCGTGGTGGTTCTGCAACATTGGTAAAAATCACTCCAGAAGAGCGTCGCACTGCGATTGCTGCTGCAAAGGCCATGGGCCTAAATGTTGCTGGTGTTGACTTGTTACGTTCAGAGCGTGGGCCTTTGGTGATGGAAGTGAACTCTTCTCCAGGCCTTGAGGGTATCGAAAAGGCTACAGGTAAAGATATTGCAAGCCTGATTATCTCCTTTATCGAGAAGAATGCGGCGGCGAAAAGGACTGCTACACGTGGCAAAGGTTAAAATCAATCAACCCTTTACGTTATTAGATACACGAGTAGGGGTTGCTGAAAGGCAGACTGTTCAGTTGGAAGTGGCAAAGCTTTATACACATACGCCAATGACTATTCCGATTGAAGTCGTTAATGGCGCGGAGGCTGGGCCAGTACTTTTGGTCTGTGCCGCAATTCATGGTGATGAACTGAATGGCGTTGAGGTCGTGCGTCAGCTATTGAGTAAAGTTGACGCGACGACGCTGCGAGGTACTTTGATAGCGGTGCCTATTGTGAATATCTTTGGCTTTATTCATAAGTCTCGATATTTACCTGATAGACGAGACCTAAACCGCTGCTTTCCTGGTTCTGAGCAAGGCTCTCTAGGGGCTCGAATGGCTTATATGTTTTTCGACTTAGTGGTAAAAAAATGCACCCATATTATCGATTTGCATACAGGGGCTATTCATCGCTCGAACTTACCGCAGATCCGAGGTGATTTGTCCTGTGAAATGACTAAAGAAATGGCCATGGCGTTTGGTACTCCGGTTGCAATAGATGCACGACTGCGTAATGGCTCTTTGCGAAGTGAAGCCGCGGGGTTAGACATTCCTGTTATCACTTATGAAGCAGGAGAAGCATTGCGGTTTGACTCATTGGCTATTGCAGCTGGGTTGCAAGGAGTCGAGAATGTCATGCGTAAACTAAGGATGCTGCGTGGACGTCGCAGGAAGCAACGTCATGACGCAGTTATTGCCGCAGCAACAAGTTGGGTACGTGCAGACGTTGATGGTATTGTTCGAGCTCAAGTTAACTTGGGAGAACGCGTATCAAAAGGTCAAATCTTGGCTTATATAGACAGCCCACTAGGTCAAAGTGAAGAAGCCGTTATCGCGCCTCGTAGTGGGATAGTGATTGGTCAACAAATGTTGCCTTTGGTGAATGAAGGTGATGCAGTTTTTCACTTAGCCTATTTTGCACATGCAAATAGCATTGTTGAACAACAGCTAGAAACCTTTATTGACGACATAGGCCCTATTTCTTAGGGCCTAAAGTTCTTCTTGGTGCTGGAACTTGTTTAGGTTTAGTTGGTTCCTGACTAAGCACCATAACGGGTCGAGTAACAAACAAGTTGTTAGGATATACGACTTTATGACCGTCAACATGACGCAGCACCACACTCATTAGCCCCATCTCTACAATACAGCCTTCAACAAAGTTTGCACCGTCAACAATTCTTACCCAATTTCCAACGCGGTAATCGTTTTGAATAAACATAAGTAAGAACGAAGTCAGATTGGAAAGTAATGACCAACCGGCAAACATAGCAACACCTAGCATCGCAAATAACGATGAGCCGAGCACCAGTAAACCACGAAGTTCTATACCCCAGAACACGAGCATGAAACAGACGAATACAAATGCAACGAGTACACGAATGAGTAGATCGGCACGTTGCTTACGATGAGAGTCTATTTTTCCGCGTGTTACTTTCTCTAATAGTTTGCAACATGCTTTCATCAATAGTGGGAAGGATAATAGTGCCACCAAAGTTACAATTAGCTTGTATTGACTGAGTGCGAAATCTAACAAATGCAAAATCGTATCCTAAGAAATTTTTTCTGCTTTATATCATGTTTATTGGAGCGCGACACCGTTAAAAGCGATTTTTCACCGTTAATAACCACTGCACGCTATCGACGTTATCCGGGCCATGAATTGGCGCGGCTAAATCAATATGAACCATGATATCTGAATTGGCTCGGCTAGGTGCTAACCGTAAGCCAATACCGACATTTTTTAGGACTGATTCATCTGCTTCAATCGGCAGGTGAGAGTGGTATGCGCGACCCACGTCAAAAAACGCGGCACCACCAACTTTAAATAAGCGTAGTAAGTCATACTCCCAATAATAGCGTTTTTCGATGTTGAGTAGCATACTGCGACTGCCTTGCTGATACTTTATTGGGTATCCGCGCAGCCCTGTTTCCCCGCCTAAGGTGATCTGATTATCAAAGGTCAGGTTATTTCCATAGGTATAGCTTGCATTGATAAACCAAGACTCATACAAGCTGGTATTTAAATAATATTGAAAGGTCGTTTTCGCTATCAGGTTCTCGGTTTTATCTGTGTCTTTGTTCCAGTTGCCACTAACATCAAAATAAAACCGCCATAAGCTATGATCTGAGGTATAGTGCGCTGTATTGGCTGAAAATGAATAGACAAGGCGTTCGCTATCGTCACTCCATGAGTCAGCTGAATAGCCAAATAAGGCGTTAATATTCCAGCCTAAGTTTAGGTCCTCTGTACGATAAATAGAGTCGAAATTGCGTACCTTTACATAAGAGTCTTCAAACCACTGAGCTTGGACATAAGGGTAGGTGAGTGTTCTATCCTGTGCAATAGGTAAAGTGGTGTCAGCTATCTTACGGAAAGTATGCTGCTCGTGTCTAACACCCCCAATGAGGCGTCGGGTCCAACTGCCTGATAGCGCTTTTGAGTGTCCGAAGTAGACTTGCGTGACATCCGTGGACTGACTGAACTCTGAGATTGTTTCACCTTCAGAATATAAGGGCTCTTCGCGTTTGTCGGAATAACTCGTAAAACCGTAACTGTATGGTGTATCGGTTGCAAAAAATGGATAGCTCACATCGATATAGTGGCGTTCACCATCGTCATTATCTGAGTATTCGATGCGACCACGATATCTTGAATTTAAAATATTAGGATCATCATATACAAACTGGTAGCCGGAGCGGTCAACCTCTTGTATATGCGTAAAGGAAAGGCGCTTTCCCCAACCAAATAGGTTGCTTTCTCTAAACCCAATTCTTGAAGTATTTTCCCCTCCGCTTCTACTAAAGCTCAAATCGGGCAATAGAGTCCAAAGGTCCCTTGTTACAACCGTAACTAAAATATCACCGTCACAGTTCTCAGTAGCATAGATACGAGCATCATATAGGTATGACTGATTGCGAAGGAGCCGCTCAGATTCACTGAGTTTTCTTGGGTTGTAAGTATCGCCCTCCTTAAATAAGAGCACACTTTTTAATACTTCGGGTTTGGTTTGAATATGGTAACGGTTGGCAAATCGGAATAGAGCATTGTCTTCTTCAGGCTTGTCAGTGTCGAAAACATTAAGTTGTTTGAGTGTGATAGCGACGACTTTTTTGCCTTCAGTTGGCTCTGGATAGACTTGATTACTGTCTAACTGGCGAGAAAGATTTTGGTCGTTTTGTGCCTCAACCCGGTTATTACCGCAGCTATTAGTATAGTCAACAGCAGGCACATTTTCAGCTTGTGCAGCTGCATTTAGACTACACATTAGTACAATACTATTGCACGAAATCCTCTTTAAATTCATCACAGAGCCTTTAAGTCTAATATTCCTTTAGTATGGATGATATTGTTGCAGCTTGCTTTAGTTCTGCAACAAAAGTAATAATATTTATAGACTTAAAGAGCTTTATGTGGACTTAACGAGAAAGTTGTTGGCGCAGGAAAGGTAGGAGTTCTAAGGCATCAACGCCATCTGGAGCTATCCAAATACTCTCGCTGTAATGTTCAAAATTTAAATTGAAATTGCAATTCTCACATGAAAAACGCCACTGATGTCTGTCTGCACCAGCAGAGAACTCAATTAATTGAATCGCGTTATGGTGTAAGAATATTTTGCCCCAAAGTTCAAACTCGTCGTCTTGAGGTGTAACTTCACAGTTGATGATAATCACCTCGTGTGGATTATCTAAAGTGAGTGTGGTCATTATTCTCTTTCCAAATAATTGCGAATGAGTTGCATGAAAGGGGAACCGTACTTGCTGAGCTTAGTAAAACCGACACCAGATACTTGTAAAAACTCGCTGTCTGTTGTTGGTGTTCTTTGCGCCATTTCAGCTAACGTTCGATCGTTAAAGACAACATACGGCGGTACATCATCTTCATCTGCGAGCTGCTTTCTGAGTGCACGAAGCTTAGCAAATAGTTTCTTGTCATAATTAAACTGAGCCAGTTTATCTTGATAGACGTGCTTAGCTACGAGTCTTGGTTCTGCCAGTTGTAGCACATATTCACCGCGCAGCACGGCCCGGGCGGCTTCTGTTAATTTAAGTGTTGCACCTTGTGTAATATCTTGACTCAATAAACCATGATGGATCAGTTGACGTAATATACTCAACCAAAATTCATTACTGTGCTCTTTCCCAATACCATAGGTTGAAAGTGTATGGTGATTTTGCTCTCTGATCCTTGCGGTATTAGCTCCACGTAAGATATCGACAATATAACCAATACCAAAACGCTGCTCAGCTCGGTATACACACGATAAGGCTTGTTGAGCAACTAATGTGCCGTCAAATTGTTTTGGTGGGTTAAGGCAGATATCACAGTTACCGCATGCTTCTCGTTGATATTCGCTGAAGTAATTGAGCAAAATTTGACGACGACAGGTTTGTGCTTCAGCAAAGCTCGACATCGCCTGAAAGCGCTGCTCTTCGACTTTACGACGTTGCTCGTCTGGAATATCTTCAAAAAAGCGTCTAACGCGGGGAATATCCGCAGGATCAAAATACATAACGGCTTCAGCTGCCAAGCTATCTCGCCCTGCACGGCCAGTTTCTTGATAATATGCTTCTACACTTTTTGGAATATCATAGTGAACCACAAATCGCACGTTGGGTTTATTGATCCCCATACCAAAAGCAACTGTGGCAACTACGATTTGAATGTCATCTCGGGCGAAGCGGTTTTGTACAAACTGACGCTGATCATTATCTAGACCTGCGTGATAGCCTGCTGCATTGAACCCAGCATCAATCAGTTTTTCAGCAATATCATCAACACGTTTTCGGCTACCACAGTAGATTATACCACTTTGCCCCTTTTGCTCTTTTAAATAGCGGATCAACTGCGACAGGGGTTTGAACTTTTCTTCGATGGTGTAACGAATATTGGGTCTGTCAAAGCTACCGGTATAGATAAAGGGGGCTTGCATACCTAATTGCTGGACAATATCTTTCCGTGTCGCTAAATCAGCCGTTGCGGTTAATGCCATCATCGGAACAGACGGAAAATGTTGACGTAACTCTTTTAAACGAAAGTAATGTGGTCTAAAGTCATGCCCCCAATGGGATACGCAGTGGGCTTCGTCGATGGCAAATAAACTGATGTTACAGTTAGATATGCGTTCGATAAAATCTCTTTGTAAGGCCTTTTCCGGCGCTACATATAATAGCTTTAAGCGACCCTGGAAAAGCGCGTCATAAGTATCTCTTTGCTGCTCCCAAGCGACACTGTTGTTAATATATTCAGCGGCAATGCCTTGTGCTTTTAACTGCGCGACCTGGTCTTGCATTAATGAGATAAGAGGCGATATTACAATTGTCACGCCTGCAAATAATACTGCTGGAACTTGGTAACAGAGTGATTTACCACCGCCGGTAGGCAGTAGTACAAGCGTATCCTGACCAGCTAAGCTGGACTGAATAATGTCAAGCTGACCATCTCTAAACGTACTGTAGCCAAACACATCTTTCAGTACAGAGTGAGGGTCGTTAATTGGGGGGCTTACGAGGGTATCCATCGGCGTCATTTTAGAGCTTTTTTTGAACCTTGTCTTTGCTTTTTATCTAATCTTAAGAGACTTGACTAAGTTTTAAGCACTTGTGGCTTTAGATTTTGCGATTGTTAATTCATCTAACTTTCATCGCCGTGATTAATAAAAATGAGTATAATGATTGACCTCTTAGTTGAGCCCTCTAAAGATTAAACGCCCGTGATTGAAGAGTAAACGAAAGGACACTTACTCGCTGTACTCGCCGTTTTTATGTAGGGAATTGCGTTTATCTATTTTAAGTAACGTGTCCATATTGATGCGATTGAATTTTAATTGGGGACTGTTAATAACATGCTTTATGTTAGATGCGAGCTCAGGCTATTACATCAACCCGTCACTTAACGTATTGTTAGAGGTGTTATTCTTATCGGAAAGATTAAGAACAGCGCAAAAGTTTGCTGTGTTATTGGCGATAGTGGGTGTAGTGTTGCAGTTAATCAGTTTGATTCATTCCTGTCATTGCGTTTTTACTGGCGTATGTTTAGTTTTGATTCTTATAGAGATAAGAGAAAGCGCTTAGTAAACTAAGCGGTTTCTTCCTGTATCTTTAGCCTGATATAAACGCTCATCAGCTTGTTTTATCAGGCTTTCTATATTTGTGGTCACCTGAGCAGCAAGCCCCATTGAAACAGTAAACGGGATCTGCTGAGCGGTCAGTTCGTTACTGCTTTGCTCCAGATATTCCCGAAAGCGCTCCAGCCTTTCTTTACAATGATCAGTCACCGTATCTTTAAAATATATCGCAAACTCTTCGCCGCCTAATCGAGCGACTAAATCATTGGGAAAATATTGAGCAAACGCTTGGCCAATAGACTCAAGCACTGCATCGCCTCCCTCATGGCCATAATTGTCATTTACTTGCTTAAAATGGTCAATATCTATCATCGCTATCAGTCCATGGAGCTCTTTTTTATGTCTCGCTTTTAGACTTTTCTTTACGGTATCGAAAAAGTAGCGTCGATTTGGTAAGTTGGTTAGATAGTCTGTATTCGCTTGTCGGCGTATCGTTTGAATATGCTCTAACATATCGACGTTTTGGCTAAGACGACAGTAAAACTCTTCTGCGTTAAAAGGTTTTCTGAGGTAGTCATTAGCACCATTTTTTAAGAAGCGTGTGGATAGATTAGCAGTTTCAACACCTGAGATACCGATTATAGCTTTATCATCGTCAGTGTAGAGTCGCCTGATTTCGATGCATAACTCTTCGCCTCGCATATTTGGCATTTCATTGTCGGTAATGATCACGGAGATATCGGGATTGTCTTTTAATACCGCGAGCGCTTCTAAGCCATCGCAGGCCTCTAGTACCTGGTATTTATGGCGAGCGAGGAGCGCTGACACATAATGCCTCGACGAAATAGAATCGTCCACAACTAGTACTCTGACATTTTCATTTCTTGGTAGACGCTCTAATTGGCGCCGTAAATAATGATAGGCTTGCTTATTTTCCTTAGTTATATAGTCAATAATAGGGTACTGCTCTACGATTGAGCGAGTTTGACTCTCGAGGTTACCTGTCATAACAATAGTAGGAACGTCAGCCTTAACCGTATAGGGAATGGCTTCGCCAAGCGGCGCATCAGGTAACACAAAGTCTACCACGGCACAAAAATAATCATGCTGTGATAATAAAACTTTGGCTTCAGCCAAAGACTCTGCAATATCTACATGGTATCCCACCGTGGTTGCAATGTGCTTTTGCACCTTTGCAATTGTGGGGGTGTCTTCAATGATTAAGATTTTCCGTAACACAACTTTTGCCAATCATTTCCTGTTTTACTAATTCTTAACCCAACTGCGCTTAATTGCAATGCTTGTGAGAATAAACAGGTGATGACTAAGAACAAAATGCTAGAAAGATAGCGCGCGATGTGTGATTTGAGATTGAGATGTTTTTATATGAGGAAACAATGTAGACGCCAATAAGAGAAAATAATACAACTCTTTTGACGCCTAAGCTAGATAGTTTATGGGCTATTTTGCTTATAGCTCGTCGTCAATATCTGCTGGGATAACCACGCTCCCATCATTTTGAACTTTAGAGCGTCCAAATAGCGTGTGAAACTTTGTTTTACACGTAGTATGCTTCAAATATTTAGCCCAAGCTTTTTCGACAGCGTTAGTTGGGGGGATTAACCCTTCCATTACCTGAATAAATTGGGATTGGAAACTGTTTTGAGGTTCTGCTGCTTTGCTGTATAAGCTTCTTAACGTGGCACCACAGCGTTCAAGAATTTCGGCTTCTTGTAGTGTGAAGTGACCACTGCGTCCGAATCCTCTAGGGAAGTTGGCGTCATCATAAAAGGCTCTGGGGCTTGCAAATGCATTTTTCAAAGTCGCTAAATTATGATCCATAACTGAGTCCTCTAAGTTTATCTGGCTGGAGTATGGACCAAGTTTTATAATTTTTTAAACGAGTAATTTTTATCGTCAGGAAGAAAAATGGACATAGATCTATTAAAAACTTTTGTCGAAGTTGTCAAAACCCGTCATTTTGGCCGGGCGGCAGAAAATTTATACATCACTCAGTCAGCTGTAAGCTTTAGGATCCGCCAACTTGAACAAAGCTTAGGAGTGAACCTTTTTATCCGCCAGCGTAACAATATTCAGTTAACGGCGCCTGGTGAAAGGTTGTTACCACACGCCAAAATGATTTTAACTGGGATGCAGCGGGCCAAGGTCGATGTTGCACTCGCAAATAATATGCATAAGCAATTGTCACTGAGTGGCACTGCTAATATTTGGGACGCATTTTTACAATTCGGGATTAACCATATTGTATCCGCTATGCCTGGGGTATCGCTTGTTGCTGAAGTGAAAGCTCAGCAAGAAAGCACGCGATTATTATTAGAGCGAACACTAGATCTTGCTGTACTGTTCGATCCGCCCAAAGTCGATGAACTGGTTGTTAAGCCGATCAGCGATCTTGCTATTATTCCTGTAAGCACTTTTGACAATGCAACAAAAGAAGACTTTTTTGACAACCAATACGTTTATGTTGACTGGGGAACCGCTTTTTCTCTTTGGCATGCAAAACAATTTACTGGCGCAACCCCTCCTTATTTTAGAACCAGCACTGGTCGAATAGCACTCGACCTTATTCTCCAATGTGGCGGCTCTGCATTTGTGCCAGAAGCACTAGCGTTAGAGTCCATTGAGGCAGAAAGGTTGACTCAAGTTGATGAAGTAGAAAGTAACTCAAGAGAGATCTTTGTGGCATACCACAAAGATAACGACCAATTAGAGCAGATAGAAACCATCGTAAACTTACTGGGGGCGGTGAAGTAATTCTTATAATGAATCTTTTGTGACGTATTTCTTAAGGTTGGGTGTCACTTTATTTTCAGAAATATTTTATGTGTAATATTTTTGTCATTTACCAATGTCAAACTGCGCGTGTTTTGAAAAATACGTGTTGCGATATTGAGGAAATACACATGAAACTAACTAAGACTGCTTTAGCGCTATCATTATTAAGTGCATTCACTTTTCAAGCCAACGCTGAAGTTGATGTTTATGGTAAAGCGAATGTATCGGTACAATCTTCTGACGATGGTGCAGGCTCAGTTACTGAAATTAAAAGTAACGCATCTCGCTTTGGTTTCAAAGGTTCTGAGAAATTAGATTCTGGTTTAGAAGTTATTTATAAGCTTGAGTTCCAAGTAGATGTCTCTGACGCTGATTCAAAAGGTGATAAAGACAATATTACCGCACGTAACCAGTACGTGGGTTTAAAAGGTAGCTTCGGTGAAGTAGTTATCGGCCGTAATGACACTGCATTAAAACA